>CAZZEF010000341.1:3871-4268 GCA_964652875.1 uncultured Planctomycetaceae bacterium | reverse complement strand
TGGTATAATGGACGAACCGGCAGTGTCGAACAAATCGGAATGGCTGTTCATGACGGAGAAGAACTTGGATTCGATCTTCCGGCCGATTCCGCCAAACCGGCTGTTCTTGATCCTGAAAAATTCCGGTCTTATATTGACCGGTTCAATAAGGATGACGAGGAAACGGTTATTCAGGCTTGGCCTAATTCCGTCGCTTGGACTTTTCTTTCGAAGAACATGCCGCTTCTCGACTATCCGGACAAGGAGATCGAAACGACTTGGTATTTCCGCTGGTGGACTTTTCGCAAACATATCAAAAAGACACAGACCGGCGGTTATGTCATTACGGAATTTCTTCCGGACGTATCTTGGGCGGGCAAAGAAAACGCGATTTCATGTCCGGCCGCTCATCATTTTC
>CAZZEF010000341.1:0-3861 GCA_964652875.1 uncultured Planctomycetaceae bacterium | reverse complement strand
TCGGGAAGGCCGCTGGCTTCATCATCAGAACATATTTGACGAATACGCCAAATTCTGGCTCCGAGGCGGCGGCGCGTTGAGATCATACAGTTTTTGGCCCGCTGATTCAATTTTAAGACAAGCGGCGGTTACCGGAAAAACCGAATCGGCAGTCGAGCTTCTTCCCGAGCTGATCGAAAATTACCGACAATGGGAAAAGTCGAAACTGGACCCCAACGGTCTTTTTTGGCAGATCGACGACCGGGA
The DNA here is from genome assembly GCA_964652875.1 of uncultured Planctomycetaceae bacterium. Lineage (GTDB taxonomy): Bacteria > Planctomycetota > Planctomycetia > Pirellulales > Thermoguttaceae > JAUNBG01. The sequence continues at coordinate 3,615 of CAZZEF010000341.1, read as the reverse complement.
CGGAATGGAAAAATCGATCGGCGGAAGCGGATATCGGGCCACTATTAATACTTATATGTTTATGGAGGCGTCCGCTCTTGCTAAAATCGCAAAACTTGCCAACGAAAAACAAAGCGGCAAAATGATCAAGAGTCCCCAAAGCGCTTTGAATTATTCGGCGATTGAAAAAGAATATTCGGCGAAAGCGGATAAAATCAAAAATCTTGTCAACGCAAAATTATGGGACAAGAAGGCGCGGTTTTATAAAGTGGCTCCGCGGGTCAAAAATTCATCGGATCCGCTTGAACTCCAAAACGTCCGGGAAGAACATGGCTTTACCCCTTGGTATGCCGACGCGCTCATTCCGCCGCCGGAATACAACATTGCCTGGCGTCAGCTGACCGATCCGCAAGGTTTTTTCGCTCCGTTTGGACCAACAACCGCGGAACAGCGCCATCCCGGTTTTAAAGTCGTATATCAGGGTCATGAATGTCAATGGAACGGACCGAGCTGGCCTTATTCGACTTCGATCACCTTGACCGCGCTGGCCAATCTGATCAATCGGGAAAGCGGTGAAGGACGAAACATCAATGATCTTAAAGAAGCCTATTTAAAGACGCTCAAAATTTACACCCGGTCTCATCATCGAACATTAAAGGAAGGACGGATCGTTTCCTGGATCGATGAAAATATAAATCCGATGACAGGCGACTGGATTTCGCGGTCGATACTGGAAGCAAACGGCTGGAAAAAGAAATTAGGCGGTTACGAACGGGGTAAAGATTACAATCACTCAACCTATTGCGACTTAATCGTTACCGGACTGATCGGACTGCGTCCGCGTCTGGACAATTCAATCGGAATTTTCCCGTTGACCGAAAGCAGTATTTCGTATTTCTGTTTGGATAATGTTCTTTATCACAACAGGATATTGACCGTTCTTTATGACACGTCGGGCGAACGTTATCAGAAGGGGAAAGGCTTTCGCGTTTTGGTTGACGGCAAAACCGTTTACCAGTCAAATAAACTTCCCGAACAACCTGTTGTCATAAAGTTATGAATTTTTGAAAAATGAAATATTGGACGAAACCAAAAAGGTGAACAATGCGGTCTCCAGGATTTTTACCGATAACGGTATTTTTGATAATGACAATAACGGGAATTTCGGAAACTCTTTTCGCGCAGGAAGGAAAACCGAATATTGACTGTTCAAAAATAAGGGGGGTCTGTTATTACGGATCGTCGCCGGAAGAAATTCGGCGCGAGCTTGGTTACGGCAAACAGGTCGATCTAAACGCGGTTCGTTTTTGGCTCAACCCCCGTTCTTACTCCCTGCGGAAAGACGATTATGTCAAAGAAGTCGTTTCCTTTGTCAGAATTTGTCACCAGTGCGGATACAAGAGCATGCCGATCTTGTTCAACGGGAATATGCTCAATCCGAAAACGATAGAACCAGACGCTTATCCTGTCGCGGATGAATACACCAAAGCATTTGTTAACGCATTGAAAGACGAGCCCGGCCTTTTGATTTGGGATGTTATGAACGAACCTCTTTGCAACGAATACATTCATCGGGCACCGAAAGATCAGATCGAAATCCGCAAGCAAAAAACATGGCGTTTTCTCAAACGTCAAATAGAGCTTGTTCGGAAAATGGCGCCGAAAAATCTTATTACGGTTGGATACACCAACGCCTGGGAAATAGAAAAATCGACCGCGTCGCTGTTGGACGTTCTTTCTTTTCATGATTACAGTGATACCCGGAAAAAAACCCGAGCCAACTTCCGGCTCGCCAAAAAATGGGCGGATCAATTAGGAATACAGGTCATGAATACCGAAACAGGATGTTTGGCGCGCGCCAATCCATATGAAATGGCACTGCAGATCTGTCAGGAATTCAAAATGGGCTGGTTTCTTTTTCAGCTCATGATTAAAGGACGCTGCATTGATGAACACGGAATATTTTACCCGAATGGAACAATTCGCGATGCGGGAACAATAGCCGCCATGTTCGGATGTTTTAGAAATCGAACCGAAAACGTTGTTCCTCCGAATCCGAACAGAGAAGGAAAAGCCGGGCAGGCGATTGCGCTTATTCGCGATGCGCTTACCGAATATACTCAAGATGCTTTTGATTATCGCCGGAGTGATAAAAAGAAACTTCTTGACGCTTGTGAGGTAGCGGCCAATCTGCTTGAAGCCTGTGAACTGGTTCCCATGTGTGAACTTCCAACCGCAAAAATAGAAAAGTTTCGAAATGATCCCAAGGCCGATTTATGGGAAATTCGAAAATTCGCCGCCGATTTGGCAGAGCGGCTCAAAAAAGTTTGTCAGATCCTCTAATTCAGATCGGCTTTTCAGCTCAATTGTTTTTTGATGAGCAACCAGCGGGCTGCGTTCGATGAGATCAGGCCCGCACCTTTGTTTTTAGAGATAAGACGCTGTTTCGTTTTATACGGACGATGTTTTATACGGACAGCAAACAAATTTTCTCAAGTCCGCTGCTGAAAAAATATCCAACTCACAAAAGTGAGCAGAAAAACTTTTTGTTCACCGTATATAAACAGTCGCCTCAAACGCATGATCTTGTTATACTGCTTTTATTTTAATTTTCCGTCATTTCCGCCGATTGACTGCGTAAATCGGCTGTTCATTTGACGTTATAACGGAAAATCCATCTTGGAATCGGTATAATTTATCTATAAAGGAAGCAGACCGCAGGCTTCGGTAAGAAACTGATCAAACTGTTCGACAGATGTAAAAAGATAATCCGGATTTAACTTTTTAAGTTCATCAAGATCAATCCATTGGGACCAGCCTGCGGAAATAACAGGCATTCCGACCATTCGGGAAAACAAAATATCGGTTCGGGCGTCTCCAATGTAAACGGCTTCTTCTGCGCTGATTTTAAAATCCGACAAAATTTTTCTAAGTCCGACATCTTTGCAGGCGCGTTCCGGCGAACCGGTAACAATACTGTCGAACAGATCGTCTATTTCATAAAATTTTAATGAAATATCGCAACTGAATTTTCCTTTTCCGGTAACCAATCCCAACGGAATTCCTTTGTTTTTCAGACGGTGCAATAAAGATTTCATTCCGGGAAAAAGGGACGGCCAGTTCGGCTGGAGTTCTTCATAAATTTTGAGAAAAGAGGCAAGTCCTTCCTTCCAATGTTCGGGAATTAAACGCTGAAGCGCGCCTTCGTCACTTGGTCCGAAGACGGCAAAGATCTCTTCATCGGTAAACTGACGCCCCGCCAACGGCTCCGCGGCTTGACGAAGCGAATCAAGGCAAAGCTTCATTGTGTCGCCGATTGTCCCGTCGAAATCGAAAATAACCGCTTTGATACTCATAGGTATTCTCATTTTAATTGTTCCTGTTAATCAGCGGGTTGGAAGACCCGCGATTCTTCTTATACGGAAATTGACCTTGGGGGCCGGTAACGTATTCAGGCCGGATCCGGAAATCTTATACGGAAATTGACCTTGGGAGCCGGTAACGTATTCAGGCCGGATCCGGAAATCTTATACGGAAATTAACCTTGGGTGCCGGTAACGTATTCAGGCCGGATCCGGGAATCTTATACGGAAATTGACCTTGGGGGCCGGTAACGTATTCAGGCCGGATCCGGAA
>CAZZEF010000340.1:0-4275 GCA_964652875.1 uncultured Planctomycetaceae bacterium | reverse complement strand
GATTTATCCGAACGGCGATTCTGCCAACGAAACCTCCAACGGAACAGACGATACGCAAAGTTGTCATCGACCGCAAGGTGACTCAAGGTACCCGAAGCGTCTGGGGTAATCGTTGGCTCGAACGGTTCTGGAGTATCCAGACATCTTGTGAACAGCAGAGGCGAAACCTCCTTGATTACATGATCGAAACGCTCGAACATCATCTTCGCGGTACGGTCACACCGTCGCTCATCCTGACCTGATCGGCTCATTTCTCCGTATTCATCGTGAACGGGTACTTCCAGTGAAATAGGTGTGTTGCTCTTTAATTTCTAAATTATACACCATCTGTGGAAAATACGGTTCTTCTCTGCTTGCGAAAACAATATCCTTCCCTTTGAAAGATGTGCATTGATCATTCATAATCAGAGACTCTGCATTTACCCTACCTTTGATTTTTACGTAGAAGAGATGGCTGGGGTACCGCTTTCCAAAAGGGGACCCAGCTGTTACGGCGCTGTCTGGATACCAGAACGCTGTAAACCCGGTCATGACGCATTCAAAAGTTGTCAAAAACATGTCCTCTACAGAGTATTTGTGCTTTACGGTTTTGTCTCCACTTTACGAAGGATTTTCGTATCACCTTTTTTCAGGGAGAAAACAACATTATTTTCCGGAAGGACTTTCTTTTCGAGAAAGTCTTCCCAAACACCTTTTGCCGTGAAATGTACATTACCATCCTGACTGGCGTGTAAAACAGCCCAAGAACCGTTGACATAAACATTGCAGTTTTCGCGTGTGAAACGTTGTACTCCGGCTCGTTCGATAATGTACCGATAAAAACCATCTTCGCCGAAAGGAATGCCACAGAACACAACGAAACCACCTTCAGGTTTCTCGCGAATTGCCACTGCGGCCGTGCCGTCTGGATGGGTAATGAGGGTTTCTTCAGGCTTGGCATCCACTGCCGCGAACACGGTTTTTAGTTTTGTTGAAATACCAAACTGAGACTTCTTATCGCTTTCAAGCGACCAGTGTGTCACAAGTTCGATACGGTGACGTTTGCCTTCGGGCGACACCGTGTAATGACAGGCCGAATTGGAGACTTCACGGATCTGAAATCCAGTAAGGTCTTGCAGGTGTTTGACCGACATTCCCATGTTTGGGTCAATGTATCCAACACCGAAAGCAAACATGATATTTTTTCCCTTGGCAGCTTTGAGTACTTTTGCTCTGTCGGCAGCAGTCATGGCGATCGCGTTCATTACGACGTAAAGTCGGGCATCAATTTTACCAGTCAGAAAATCGTCAAACAGGTATTGGCCGAACGGAACACCACTGCGGCCCCATGCCAAAAGTCGCCAGGCAAGATTGGATGATACAAGTGGATTGGGGACGTATGCCGCGGAATATTCGTCGGTTAGCAGTGCTATTTCCCCTTTCCATGGAAGCGGGTTGCGAACGAAATATTCACCTATTGGTGTCATTTGCTCCATTCGGGCCCACAAAACGGGATCGTTGAACCAGCCGCACATGCCCAGGTCCATCCACCACGTTCCCAGATTACGAAGGTGTTCCTGACCGAGGTTTCTGGTGAGGAGATTGAGCGAATCTTCTTGTGATTCCGCTTTACCTGTTCCGTAGGACGCCCCTTTGGGCAGTCGTGACAGATGAGTTCGCGTGTCGTCTTCATTCCACCACATTTTGCCGGCCAGAGATATGCTTTCCGTCGCGGTGACGGGATAGGCACCACCACCGAGTGCCCGACAATAACCATATGTCAAGGGAGCACATAATATATCGACATACGGACTGTTCAGGAGCGAACGTGAGTTGCGGTGTCCCGTTGCCGAAGGACCATTTATACCACCACTGTAAAAATTGCTTCCATAAAAAACAACGACGAGTTTTTTGCCTGCTGTTTCATCCTTGACGCTTTTGGCAAATAAGATAATCGCTTCCGTCATGACTTCTTGTTGATAGCGCTGATAGTCGATGACCATTCGCTCTTTTCCGCCAGAAACGGGATTGAGAAAAGGCTTGTCGTTGAGCAGTCTCATTCGATATGCGTAATCGGGTAAACCTGCGGTCTGGAACGAACTGACACTACAGTTCCATGCCTTGCGCAATTGTCCGACAGTAACGTAATGATTCTGCAGCCATCGCTGCCATGCTTTGATATTTGCCGCGGACGTATCCGAAATATTTCCCCTCACTGAGGAATGTGGATAGAGCCATTCGCATGAGTTTTGGGCGCAAAGATGATACCCTGCCACATGCTTGCCGAATTTCTTCTCCATATACTTTACAAGGTTACACAAATGGAGTTGAGCTTCTTTACGCCACATCAGAGATCCGACTGCGGCAACGCGAATCGAATCGTTACTGGAAACGGAAGGACGAAATTCCTCATCGGGATATTGATCAAGCCACCAGATCGGAGGATCAAGCCGGATGCGTGGAATGAGGATGGCGTTAGGATTGACCTTGAGAATTCGCTCGCACGTTATGTCAATTCCTTCCCAAAAAGGAGTTTCGCCCGGTTTGGGCCAGGGAAGACCAAGCGGAAACGTGATAAAGTTTACACCTGCCGTGGCCGCCAAACGAATTTGTTCTTCGAAAACTCCTTCCATATCGACTGCGGAACCTATTACGAGATTTTCTGTTTCTGTTCGGTGAACGAGTGACACGGTCAATTTTCGTTTTGAAGTTGCGTAAGCCCAAAATGATATTTTATATTGAGTATTCGTCTCGAATACGAGATTTTGCAGCGAACACAGTTGCAAAGAGTAGGTTGCTTTTTCGAATCCTGACGGAAACGACAAGATCAATCCGGAAGAACGATCCTTACCGCAGCCGAACTTGATTGCCGAGGCCACTTTTGGTTTTTTTCCTTTGGGAAGACATCGCCAAAATTGTTCTATTGGAATCCCGTCTTCGAAGTCTGACACCGGAAATACAGCTTGACCGGTTTTCAATTCCTCAACGCGAATATTGTCCAGTACGATGTCGCCGGACGCTTTATCCGCAATAAAACGAAGCATTCCAGTGTGATCGGCCTTTTGGGTCGTAGTGAATACGATTGAGTATTCGCGGGGTGTCTGGTTGATAATTACTTTAGGGTAGAAATCGCGGACGCCGCGTTGACGTCTATGCAGGCAATGACGTCCACGAGGTTCTGTACTTCCCGAGTGTGGGTAATCGTATATTGAGGAACCGTAAAAGCAGGTTGACACAACGGGCTTGCCGTCAAGCGTGATGACGGGCGCACCGCCGCGCGACTGGATTCTCGCTTCATCAAACCCGTTTGCCGTAACGCAAAACAACGCTGACACCAATATTGAAATGATGCTCCTCTTACAAAACAAGGACCCTTCGTTCCATGTAGAAGCCTGAAATTTCATAAAAACCTCTCTTGATCGTTAAGGTAACCATTCACGGCAATTTTACCCTTTCACTCGAAAGGCTCGCCTTTTAGCACTATCTTGAGTATTGTCTAAATTCGGGTTACTTTTCTGTTTCATAATACAACCTCCTTGACTACATTATATGTGGGAAGGACTGTCCTGAAAAGACAAGGCACCTCAATTTTATAAAGCGGTCGTTTCGCCGCCGTTGATGGTTCCCATTGCGCCCCAAACTCCGTATTTTGAAGTGCCGATATCACTTCCTTTATAGTCCTGATCTCCGCAGTCGATTGTTTCGGAAATGAATTTTACCGAACCGTCCGCAAACAGGCAATTGACGCCTCCGCTATGATTGCTGGACGCGGATCCGACACCGTATGTCCAGCCCATATGTGAACTGGAATTTCTTCGGCAGTTCAGACTGTTCGGAGGACCGGCGGTCAAGAAACCGCTGGTGCCGGGATGTCCGTAAGAAAAACTTGTACCGCGGGTTGAACAACTGGTAATACCTTCTCCCGGATTGAAAAAAGTTGGATCTGTTGCTGAAATAAAGGCTTGGCATTCAGAAGGAGAGGTAAGAACACGGACCTTGTCCGTATAAATATTTCCCTTGACATAAAAAGTCGAATCGGAAGCGGCGGTAACCGATTCGGATACGGCGATTGTGTTGGAAAGTCCATCGAGAATGGCGGCTTCAGACCGCGCGGCGTGAATCCGGTTCATTTGCGCGGAAATGTCAACGGTCGAGTCGGTAGGGCAGTAAAAATTTCCGGCGTTGCCGTTTGCGCTGAAAAAGCCGCGGGTTTCGCCGCTTTCATAAAAACGACTGACCCTATCCCCCCAGCAGCCGGGATAACTGCAGCGCGCGTTATTTCCGCTTTGACTGGGT
>CAZZEF010000339.1:2360-4312 GCA_964652875.1 uncultured Planctomycetaceae bacterium | reverse complement strand
ATTTTTTTCGTTGCCGGGCGTTAGATGATAACCGAATCGCATCCAATCGAGTTCAATTCCATCAAAATTATAACGTTCGAACAGTTCCTTAATGAAATTCAAGGTATATTCCCGAACCTCTTTATATCGAAAATTCAGTGCGCGGTCTCCCCAATTCCGACCGCCGCTTTGCGGAACGCGACGGAATTCCGGATGATTTCGCCAGAAAGAAGAGTGCATAAAATTTCCGTCTTCGTTGACCGAATGAAGATCGTTCATTCGAACGGAGATCCAGGGAGAAATTCCTTTTTCGCGAGCCCGATCGATCCAGATCCTGTAAGGATCGAGACCCCGATCATGCAGAAGTTTCGCGTTTTGCGGCCATCGTCCGACGGGCTCTTTTCCTCCGACCGGATCCCAAATCGCGTCCCGAACTGAACTGCGGAAATTGGCCCGCATCGCGTTCGGACAAAGAAACAGATGCGTTATTTTGGTTCCCGAGTATTGATCAACGAACGCGTTCAGTCCTTCAATCGTCATTTCCTCCGGCGGTCGGGACCCGAAAAAATGACTGTTATCCTCATTGATTATCAACATTCCGTTTAATGGATCCGTCAGCGGTTCTTTGCTCAATCCCGTTAAAACTAAAAGAAAATAAATGACGATAAAAATACTGAATTTTTTCATTGTGTTCTCTCTTTTAAATTGTTTACCGATTTCATGATGAATTTTCCGTTTTTACGTCAAAAGAGCCGCCGATTCACGCAGTCAATCGGCGGAAATGACGGAAATTTTAAATTAAGAGCCGTATAAAGATCTTATGACCAATATTATAACGTTTTTTTTCTTTTTGGCAAATCATTATGTGATTCGCCGTTTGATTTTATGAATCGGCAGTTCTTTTGATCTTGGAATGAAAAATCCAACTGTTAAATCGTTATAAAATTCTCATTTTGAGATTTTCGTTTTTTGTATTAAAAAGACATAATTATTTATTGACTTTCAATCTCTTGTTTTGTAAAATTCTTTTTATTGATTGTTTTATACTGCTTTTATTTTAAATTTTCCGTTATTTGCGTCGATTGACTTCATGAAACGGCTGCTCTTTTGACGTTATAACGGAAAATTCATGATGGAATAGGGGTATATTCCGGATGACAGATCTTTTTTTATACCGCGAACAGTATCCGTTGCATTTTTTCTGCTCTCCTGACAGAAAAGATTAAGTGTATTTTGATCCAAAAGAACGAAAGAACAGGAAGGATTTTGCCGATGGATCTATCGGTTTCCCAAATAAAAACACTCGCGCCGGATTCCGCGTCATTTTCGGCGGGGGAAAAACTGTCCAAACAAAACTGGCAAACGTCCGGCCGGTCTTCTCGAGCCCTTTGGGGGGAAATTTTCGGTAGCGGAAGTAAACCGTATCAGGTTCGTGTTGATCTTCGGGAATTTGCTTATCGTTGTTCCTGTCCAAGCCGCAAACTTCCTTGTAAACATGTTCTCGGTCTTTTACTTCGGGCTGCCGGAGAAGCGGATATTGTTCCTTTATTGGAAGAGCCCGGCTGGCTTGTCGAATGGCTGACGCAACGGGACGAACGCGCTCAAAAGAAATCGGAAAAAGTGATTGAATCTTCCGGGGCCGTTTCGACTGAAGCGAGTCTTGAACAGCAAAAGAAACGGGCAGACCAGCGCATGAGTCGTGTTCGAACCGGTTTGGATCAATACCGGCTTTGGTTGAATGATCTTGTCCGGTCCGGTTTGGCGGGACTGGAAATGAGATCCGATTCGATTTGGGACGAAGAAGCCCGGCGGCTTGTCGATGCTCAGCTTCCCGGACTGGCTTCTGCGGTTCGGGCATTGGGGGATCTTCCGGGATCCGATCCCGATTGGGGCGGCGATTTACTGGGAGAATTGGGTAAATCCGCTCTTTTATGTGAAGCGTTCAGCCGATTGGATCAGCTCCCCGATGATCT
>CAZZEF010000339.1:0-2350 GCA_964652875.1 uncultured Planctomycetaceae bacterium | reverse complement strand
AAGCGAGATCAAACAGCAACTTGGCTGGACGGTCAGTCAAAAGGATCTTGAAATCGTCGGCGAACAGGTCAACGATACCTGGCTGATGCTTGGACAATATACTGAATCCGGTCCAAAAATCGAAACACAATATAACTGGTATTGGGGGTGTTCCAGCAAACGTTTTCTTCTCTGTCTTCAGTTTGCTGTCGGGCAACAGGGGTTTACCGAGATCCATCTTCCCGGATCACTTTCCGAAGGCAACGTTGTTTTTTGGCCCGGAACGGAACGGCTTCGCGGACGTTTTTTGACTCGGGAAACTGTTTTGGATAAAAAAGGACTTGTTCTGTTGAAATCGGATCTTCCTGACCGTGTTTCTCTTTCTGTTTCCGAATTTTTGGATCAAATAGCGGAAATGTCGGCTCGTCAGCCTTGGCGCGCCTCCTTTCCGGCCTTTATTAAGGATGTTATTGTCCGTCCGTTGGAAATGAACGGAAATAAATGGCGAATTCTTGACAAGGATGGACGAATTCTTCTTCTCAACGGAAAGGAACATTGGCGGCTTTGCGCTCTTTCCGCCGCGAAACCGATTTCATTGTTCGGACAATGGAGTCGTCAAAAACTGACGCCGCTCTCTGTTTGGCGAAACGGTCATTTTGAAATAGCCGTTACAAACGGCGGTCAGGAGGAGTAAATTCAATGGACGATTCACTCATCAAAAGGGCATTACTCGGAACGGATAGAACAGAGAAACATTCTGTCAATCTCCAAAAGGATCTTCAATCTTCCGCGGTTTCCGGACTGTTTCAAAAGATCGGCGGACTTGATACGGAAGAATCCTGGAAACTTCTGCTGGAGGCCGGGATTTCGACACTGTCAGATCAGGCCGGTTATCTTCCTGAACATGATAAAACATTCGCGTATAATGCGAAAGACGGAAGTTCAGATGATTCTCTGGGTAAAAAAGCGAACGGATCTTGTGTCCCCGATTCTAAAAAAACTGCCGGCGAGAAGAACTTTTCCCTTTTTTTATGCGCGGAAGATCCGCGACCGGAACTGCCGTTGAATTTAACACGGGTTTTTTACAAACTTTTGCAAATGATCGTCTCGGATAACAATGTTCCTGAAAAGAGCGCTTCCGTTCTTCTCCGACGGATCGCGTCGGTTCAACGCCGACTTCCGGAAGTAAGTCTTCCTGCGCTTCTTCAATTCTTTTCGCGTTTTCGATTTTTCAAAAACAAAAAAGCAGAAATGTCTTTACTTCTTGGAGAAACAGGCCGCTGGCTCGGATCGCTTAATCCCGACTGGAAATGGTGCCGCGGCGAGATCTTGGAATCGGATCTAAATGAGGACCGTCTGACGACTTTATGGACCGAAGGAACTTTTGGTGAGCGAAAAGAAGCGTTTTCGTCATTAAGAAAAACCGATCCAGATAAAGCCCGGGATCTTTTGGAAGAAACCTGGAAAAAGGAAAAAGCCGATCAGCGGGACGCTTTTCTTCAACTGCTGACCGATAATATTGGACCTTTGGATATTCCTTTTTTGGAAAAAGCGGCTTCGGACCGGTCCTCTGCGGTTCGGGAAACAGCGGACTCTTTATTGACGTTTATACCCGAATCCGGTTTGGCGCGGCGAATGACGCGGCAGGCTGAAATGATCCTTGCGGGAAATATTCTTAAAAAGAAGGGAACAGGAAAAACAGAAGACCAAGTCAATAAGATATCGGGCTCAAAAAGAAATGCCTGTTCAGATAAAGAGACGTCTTGCGGATCTGTTTGCGAGAATGATTTCGCCGATCTTTCCCTTTCGGATCGAACGGGGGTTGAATTGACGCCTCCGCCCGAATTTACCAGTGAGATGAAAAAGGACGGCCTATCGGAGAAATCGGATCGCGGTCTTGGGGATCAGGCTTGGCGTTTTTATCAAATTGTCGCCCGGGTCCCTGTTGAACATTGGGAAAAATTTTTCGGCCGCTCTCCGGAAGAGATCGTCAAACTTTATCGAAAGGACGATTTTTTTCAGGTGCTTCTTTGCGCTTGGTCCGGTTCATTAAAACGATTTGGCGGATCTGCGGAATGGTTTGAAATGATCTGGCCGCAGTTAAATAAAAAAGGAAAGGAACTTTCCAAGGCGGCACTTCAATTTGCCCGAGGCGATTTGATTCAGTTTGCGGTGGATAACGCTCCGGATCTTTTAAAAAAATATATTTTGGATCTCGGCGCGATTGATGAAAGCATTATTCATTCCGTTCTGACCGCCGTTGTCGAAACGGAACCGATTCCCTGGAACGAAAATTTTTGTCGGACATTATATAATTGTCTGATGGATAACCGCGTCTACTGTCGGTTTATTATTCGGTATTTGCCGCTGT
>CAZZEF010000338.1:0-4333 GCA_964652875.1 uncultured Planctomycetaceae bacterium | reverse complement strand
ATTGCTGGCGCTATTCTTTATGTCTGCGTGCGCTTAACGGGCAACCTTCTTGTTGCTGAATTGAGCCGTGAGGACTCAGCAAAGCAGTTGTCGGTCCTCTTTGAAACGCCGCAGCCCCCAGCGCCCTCCCCCACACCGGAAGCGGCTCAACCGGCGGCCGCGATCCTTACGTTCGCCCCCGAACCCACATCATCCCCCGTCGAAACGCCAACCCCGTCGGAATCTCCATTGCCCTCTCCAACGCCGTCTCCGTCGCCGACGCTTGTGCCGATGGCGGAACCGAGGGGATTCTCCGTATCCAATATGGATTTTTGTCTGTTTGGTTTTGATTCGGACGACAAAGCCGACTGGGTTGTATTGGTCCGTATTCGGGGCAAAAGCTGCAAGGTCCTTTCCGTTCCCCGCAATACGCTCAGCGATGGAAAACCGCTTTGGGACGCGCGGAATGGACGGGCTGTTCTCAATCTGCTTAAGGCCGTATATCCGGTGCACTTTACTTCCTATGCGGTCTTAAAGATCGATGGGATTCCGGCTTGCGTGGATGCCTTTGGCGGCATTGAGCTGGACGGCCGTCACTATACCGGTGAGCAAACCGGCGCATATTTAGCGGAAAAGTGCTCGGATGAGTTGCTGCGGATCAGTCGTCAGCAGGCGGTTATGAGCGCTTACCTTTCCACGCTTAGTTCGGCAAGCTGGTTCTATTTTCTATCCAACAGGTCTCTTTTGGCCAAGTACATGGACAGCAATTTCACCACCGCCCAAACCTTGGAGCTATACGCGTTTTTAAAGCAGTTGGACCCCGCCGCCATTGAGTACTCCATTCTTCCGGTGGACAGCGTCTATAAAAACGAAACCCGATACTATGCCGGCGATATTGCCCGAATCAATACCAGTATTCAAGAATTATATTGACGGTAACCGGGCGTATTTTTGCCACTGCTTTTCAGACGTTTTTTTAGAAAAATCCCTTGCATTTTTTTGCCCCTTGTTGTATAGTAAAATGCGCTGTGGGGCATTAGCACAGTTGGTAGCGCGCAACGTTCGCAATGTTGAGGTCAGGGGTTCGAATCCCCTATGCTCCACCACACCTTGTCCGAAAACTCCCTAATTTAGGGAGTTTTCGGCGTTTTGGAGAGCTGTATACAGCGCAAAAAAACGGTCTGAACATGCCCGCGGATGTTTTTTTCAAATATAATTTGTTGGTCTTCTTCGTTTCCCGTATTCTATTAAAATGCAGCCCCAATTTTCTTTCTAAAGTGAGAAATGAGCATAGCTGTACCCGCTATTTGGATTGCCCGGCGCAAATTGTAGCTAAGAAATGCCAAGGCGGCCTCCGCATTCACCTTTTCCTTGCCCCGGCAAAGGAAGTAATGTGCGCCATCCGCCCATTTCACCGTGCCAAAGGGATGCTCGGATAATTCCATCCGCCGCTTTTGCAGCGGTACATCCCGTTTGATGTAGATCATCACCTTGCCTTTGGCGCGCTGCAGCTTCCCGTAGTTGTTGCCCGGCTGGTGTGGCAGCGGGTATGGCGGCTTTTGCAGCGGCTGCCGGCTTTCCCCATAGATGCGTACCGGCACATATACCGTGTCCGGTCCGAAGCGTACCTGCTTTTGTTTCTTGCTGTCCGTACAACGGTTTGTGCAGGTGCGGCAGACCGAACCGCCGCAATAATCCTTTGCACCATTTTCAAGCGCTCGCCGCAGATACATTTCATGCCCCATGGGACAAGTTACCCGTCCGTCCTCATGTCGCAGAAAACAGCTTTCTTCGCTCAATTCTTGTATCTCGACCCGCAGATTACTGCCCTCATAGCATTGCGGCAATACCCCCGCGTGCAGGCAGGCTTTTATATCCTCTGGCTTGGCGGAGCATCGCTGCACTTCGTCAATCTCAGTCGGGACGTGTTCCAGTGTATGCACCCGTTCCTCTTTGTCGTACTTGAATCCTACATCCGGCATCACACCCGATAAGAAGCACGCTTCGATATCCTGTCGGCTTTCGTATCCTTTGTCCGCCACCGCGTGCAGCGTTTCAAGCGCCAGCGTCTCCTTGGTTTGCTCCGACACCATATGTAGCAAGCCCTGATCATTGTTCAAATTGGTTGTGGCGTATTCTACAATTAGATGACTGCCGCCGTCCACTGCCGTTTGGATATTGTAGCACGGGTGCAGCCCATCCTTGGTGTGCATGGTGTATGCCTCCGGATCGGTTTCCAATATCTGCTTTTTCCCGGTTTCTTTCAGCTCCTGCTGGTAGCTGCGGTACTTTTGTGCCCGTTTGCGCATCGCCGTCAGCCGATTCTCCACGTCCTCTTTGGGCAGCATGATTTCCGGCGTATGCTCCTTTTCGTCTTCTGCATCCATTTGCGAAAGATATGCAGTCAGTTGCCGCTCCTGCTCCTCTATGTATTGCAGCTTCCGCTCCAGCACCTCCGGCGTATAGGAGCGCTTGATACTATTGACCGCGCGAATCTTGGTTCCATCCACCGCGAACAGCTCTTTTCGCAGCAAGGACAGCTCGTCGCACGCTTTTACAAATTCCCGAAACAGCTTTGCTATGGCCTTGCTGTTGTCCTTTCGAAAATCTGCTATTGTCCGAAAATCCGGCGTCACATGATTCATTAGCCAAAACAGCTCAATATTGCGCCTGCATTCATTCATGAGCCGCCGCGATGAGCGGATGCGGTTCATATATCCGTACAGGTACAGCTTTAACAGATCCTTTGGCGCATATGCCGGCCGCCCTGTTTCTGCCGGCCTTGCACGCGTTATGCCCAGCTCCCGTTCATCCACGCTGTCAATGAATGCGTCGATTACTCGGATTGGATTGGTTTGTTCAATTTGCTCGTCCAGACTTGCTGAAATCAGTTCACCTTGATACCGGCTTTTTCCCCTGATATAGCCCATTTCTTCGCTCGCTTTTTTTCTATTTTATCATATTTTCTTGCTCCTTTGTACCCTTTTCGGACGGGTTGACCACACCTTGTCCGAAAACTCCCTAATTTAGGGAGTTTTCGGCGTTTTGGAGAGCTGTATACAGCGCAAAAAAACGGTCTGAACATGCCCGCGGATGTTTTTTTCAAATATAATTTGTTGGTCTTCTTCGTTTCCCGTATTCTATTAAAATGCAGCCCCAATTTTCTTTCTAAAGTGAGAAATGAGCATAGCTGTACCCGCTATTTGGATTGCCCGGCGCAAATTGTAGCTAAGAAATGCCAAGGCGGCCTCCGCATTCACCTTTTCCTTGCCCCGGCAAAGGAAGTAATGTGCGCCATCCGCCCATTTCACCGTGCCAAAGGGATGCTCGGATAATTCCATCCGCCGCTTTTGCAGCGGTACATCCCGTTTGATGTAGATCATCACCTTGCCTTTGGCGCGCTGCAGCTTCCCGTAGTTGTTGCCCGGCTGGTGTGGCAGCGGGTATGGCGGCTTTTGCAGCGGCTGCCGGCTTTCCCCATAGATGCGTACCGGCACATATACCGTGTCCGGTCCGAAGCGTACCTGCTTTTGTTTCTTGCTGTCCGTACAACGGTTTGTGCAGGTGCGGCAGACCGAACCGCCGCAATAATCCTTTGCACCATTTTCAAGCGCTCGCCGCAGATACATTTCATGCCCCATGGGACAAGTTACCCGTCCGTCCTCATGTCGCAGAAAACAGCTTTCTTCGCTCAATTCTTGTATCTCGACCCGCAGATTACTGCCCTCATAGCATTGCGGCAATACCCCCGCGTGCAGGCAGGCTTTTATATCCTCTGGCTTGGCGGAGCATCGCTGCACTTCGTCAATCTCAGTCGGGACGTGTTCCAGTGTATGCACCCGTTCCTCTTTGTCGTACTTGAATCCTACATCCGGCATCACACCCGATAAGAAGCACGCTTCGATATCCTGTCGGCTTTCGTATCCTTTGTCCGCCACCGCGTGCAGCGTTTCAAGCGCCAGCGTCTCCTTGGTTTGCTCCGACACCATATGTAGCAAGCCCTGATCATTGTTCAAATTGGTTGTGGCGTATTCTACAATTAGATGACTGCCGCCGTCCACTGCCGTTTGGATATTGTAGCACGGGTGCAGCCCATCCTTGGTGTGCATGGTGTATGCCTCCGGATCGGTTTCCAATATCTGCTTTTTCCCGGTTTCTTTCAGCTCCTGCTGGTAGCTGCGGTACTTTTGTGCCCGTTTGCGCATCGCCGTCAGCCGATTCTCCACGTCCTCTTTGGGCAGCATGATTTCCGGCGTATGCTCCTTTTCGTCTTCTGCATCCATTTGCGAAAGATATGCAGTCAGTTGCCGCTCCTGCTCCTCTATGTATTGCAGCTTCCGCTCCAGCACCTCCG
>CAZZEF010000337.1:1796-4341 GCA_964652875.1 uncultured Planctomycetaceae bacterium | reverse complement strand
CATCAATTGAAGCTCCACAATTATGGCATTTGATTATATTAACACCATTTTTTAATTTTCCGTAATTTCCGCCGACCGACTTTGTAATCGGATCTTTATTCACCCTGAAACGAAAAATTTATAATAATACCGGTCTAACGAACAAAATCACTAATTTGTTTTTTTGATAATATAAAACGGTTCGATCAGTCCGAAATTTGAGATTTTATAATCTTTACCGGCAGGCATTGTTTTCGGCGGATCGTCAGGAACACGAAACAGCAGTTCAGGATCACCGAAAAGAGTTATTAAAACATCATTGGTTCGACTTTTTATCAAAGACGCCATTGGAAATTCAATTGGCATTCCTTTTTTCGGCTCAAAATATCCGGCAAACCTGTTGTTGATTCGAAATGAAATTTTCGCGGCGTTAAGACTTCCGTTTTCTTCCGGGTCGCCGAATTTCGGACAGTAAACATAAAAGACGGCATCTCTCGGCCAAGCGATTTCAAAGATCTCCCGGTAAGAAACAGCTCCTTGATAAAATGGAAGACCTTGAGCTCGCCAAACCATTTCCTGACGGCGAAGCGGATTGCTCTTTTCATTGATCGGACCCGCCGTTCCTGTTCTGAACTGATAAAGCTCATTCATGATCTCTTTGTTGTAACTGTCGGGAAATAAAAACTGCCAGTCCCGTTTGATCACAAAACCTTTTTCGGCTGATTTCAAAAGAAATTCCCCCAAAAGATAAACAGGAACCGCCGTCTCTGATTTTATTTCAACCGTATTTTTCCCTTTTTTAAAGGATCCGGAAAGATCAATCTTCAAAAAAGATCGGCCCTGCCATTTATAATTGTCTGTCGTCAACCGTTGACCGTTGACCGTTAACGCTCCGTATTTTCCGTCAGGAACGAGCATGAAAAAAACTTTCGCTGAATCAAATGATTCGCAAAAATCCTCGTCAACAACAAACTCATAAACAAAAGAAGATCCTGCCGCTTTGCTCCAATGCGATTCTGTTTTTCCGTTCACCAGACAGTAATCAATCAGAAGAACATTCGGCTCAAGACGTTTCGGCAGCGGATTGGCCGTTGGGAAAAAAGCGGCTTGATTCCGGTCGCCGACCGATTTGACGGCCTTGCCGATCATTTGCGCCCGCACCTTTTCTCCGGCCGTCAGTAAAAGCAGCAGGATCACTGCGCCAACAGCTCCTTTAAGCAGTAAGCCAATATTATTCATCCGTCCTTTTTGGACTGTCCGATGATCATTTGTCATGATCTCTCTCCCCTTCTCAATTTTGTTTATTTTCGTTTATTACTTTAATTATTCATACGCTCATTTAGCGATGGAACACCGCTCATATTTCATTTGTACCGATCCCATTATGAATTTTCCGCAACGGAGTCAGGAATACTCCCGATTTACGAAGGCAATCGGGAATGAATCCGGAAAATTTCAAATGTCGACAGTATAAAACAGACATTGCTGCAATACCGGTTATATTAAGGAAATTGGCCGTTTCCAATCACAGATTCGGTCCGATCCGCTTCATAAAAAAACACTGGAGCTGTTTTATACTTCCCTGATCTTAAATTTTCCGCTCTTGACGCTGATCGGCTTGGTGACTTGACAGTACTTTCAATGCCGAAACAGAGCATTCATCTTGGAACCGAACCATGAAAAACAAACAAAGTCACTTTGACTCTCTCCCCTCCGAAGCCAATCAGTATAATCATTACATTCATTTTATCTGATCGGAAGATGAATTGCAATAGTTCTGACAATAAATATTAATATAAAAGTCTGCCAAACAATGTTCGAATATAATTCTGTTTTTCAACAGAATTATTGTTTTTCGCTATTCGTTTTAATCATCGGTATTAACCCCAAACTCGTAAAAACATAAAGAAATTAAAAAAGCCCGGAGATCAAAATTTCTCCGAGCTTTTTATACTGCTCTTATTTTATACTGCTCTTATTTTAATTTTTCCGTCATTGCCGCCGATTGACTGCGTGAATCGGCTGTTCTTTTGACGCTGTAACAAAAATTTATTCTGGAACCGGTATAATTAAATAAATTCAGTAAACGTCTGTCAAAAAAATGTTCGAATCCTTTTGACGTTTTGATTGTTTATTTTCCGGCGGGCGAATTACCGGCAGGCCTTTTATCTGCAGGATTGCTCCCCTCAGGAGCGCCTTCCGGTTTAATCGGAATCGTTTTCTCTTTAGGAGTAAAACGTTCTTTGGTGACATAGTTCATGATATTGGCCCGGGCCATAATATCGCTATAATATTTATTAATGGCCAGCACTTCCTTTTTCTTTTTTATATCAGCGTAAATCGAATCTTTGACCTGCTCCAGTTTGACTTCTTTGGCGGGCACAATTTCCTGACAATAAAGAATAACATACCGCTGCGGATCAATTTGAATGACACTTGAAAGATCACCGGGCTTGAGAGAAAAAGCTTCCGCCTCAAGTTTCGGTTCTCCTCCGTTTTTAATGATCGGAGGAATGCGTCCCTTCATCTGTTTGCTGTTCGGTTCAATTGAATACTGCGCGGCCAG
>CAZZEF010000337.1:0-1786 GCA_964652875.1 uncultured Planctomycetaceae bacterium | reverse complement strand
AAGCGGTTTATTGAGCTTGGCAGGCATTGTTCGGGCTTTCTGCCAAACATCGCGGGCCCGGCGTTCATCGGAAACAACAATGCCGAGACATTGAACCTTGGGGCCGAACGTCGCTTCAAATCCCTTTTGAATATCTTCGTCGGTGACTTGAACCAGTCCGGCGGAAAGTTTTTTCACCGCAACACCGGGCTTGACAATATTCGACCGGTATATATTCAAGGGAACCTCATACTTGGCCAGTTCGGTGTCAAGATACTCTTTGATATTGGGCGACCCGTCTTTTTGCGGCAGCGTTACTTCAGAAGCCCGAACCCAAATATCTGTATCAATATCTTTGTCGGTAATTTCAAGTTTTACTTTTTTACATTCCTGATCAATAAGCCGTCTTGAGATCATCGATTCCAGATCCTGAACCGCGTACAAACGCAAGCACATTTCAACAACACTGGTCAAATAGATCGGCTGTTCGTTCACCGTCGCGGCAAGATTCGGATATTGAGCGCGAAGATTCTGATCTTTCAAAATATTAACAACTTTCGCGTCTTTGCCGAGTTGTTCAAATAATTTTTGCGCGGAGGATGTCAGTTTGGACGCTTTGGCTTTACCGAGCAGCTGATCTTTAAGCGCCTCTTTTTTATCTTCCGGAACAATTGAATCGTATCGGTTTTCACATTTAAAAATAATATAATTCTTCTGGGGACCATAAGGACCGATCACCTTGGAGATCTGGCCGGGCTGAAGCGCAAAAATAGTTTTTTCCAATTCGGCATCGGGAAGCGTGTATTGAAAAACCGGCTGCATTCGACCTTTATTCGAAGCGGTCGCGACATCAATTGAGTCCCTCTTGGCAACATCGCCAAAGGAATTCGGATTGGCGGTTACTTCCGCAAAAATTTTCTCCGCTTTGTCTTTCGTATCGACCAGAATCATCTGAAGTCCGACGGATGGACCATAAGTCGAAAGATATTTCTTCTCAAGCTCTTCCGGCGTTACCTGGATCTTATCGTAAACAAGCGCTTCAAGAGCCAAACGGGGCCAAATCACCTCGTTGGCGTATTGGTCCGGCGTCATGTTATTGTCATTTTTAAGAGCGGTAAGAAGCTGATCCTTCGGAACGTTGATCTGTTTGGCGATACGCTCAATTTCGCGTTCAACATCCGCTTTTGTTATTGTTATATTCTGTCTTTTGCATTCGGCAAGGATCAACGCGCGATGAAGCATTCGCTCCAAAACAGTCTCCCCGTGAGTTTTAAGCGCTTCCCGAATGAGTTCTTCGCGACTGATCCGCTCGCCATTGACTTCCGCGACTATTTCAGGATAAAGTTCCATCGCCGGAAGTTTCACCGGATTGTTTTCACCAATATCAATAACAGTCTCCTTGACAGCGTCCCCCTGACTGTTCGCGCTTCCCTGCTGGGCAAAAACAGAAGTCGAAAATAATAATAAAATTCCGCAAACAAGAATCCTCTTTGTCATCGTTACCTTTCCGGTTTCGGGTAAAATTTTCATTGATCCCTCAATTCATATGATCTCTTTTTTATTCAGAATAAATTTTATTCAACCATCATTCACAATTTATATTTTATTTGGAAAAATTATGCAAGATCAAAATATTTTATTATCCCTATTTAAAATTTTTCCGTTATTCCGCCGACAGACTTCGTGAATAGGCTCTTCTTTTGACTTTGGAACGAAATTTTCATTTCGAAATCGGCCTATCCTTATTTAAAAATTTTTCCGTTATTCCGCCGACAGACTTCGTGAATCGGCTCTTCTTTTGACTTTG
>CAZZEF010000336.1:0-4354 GCA_964652875.1 uncultured Planctomycetaceae bacterium | reverse complement strand
AAGTTTAAAATAAGAGCAGTATAAATGACTCCAATTATCAAACTGAGCAATGTCTCGTTCGCTTACGGAAGCGAGACGGTTTTAAAAGACGTTGATCTGACGGTTGAGGCGGGCGAATTCGCGTCGATTGTCGGTCCGAACGGCGGCGGCAAAACGACGCTTGTCCGTCTTATTCTTGGTCTGCTCAAACCGCAAAAAGGATCGGTTTCCCTTTTCGGCGGCGATCCGGATCTGACCCGTCTTCGTGTCGGATACACGCCGCAATATGCCCCGGTCGATTTGAAATTCCCCATTACGGTGCTTGACGTTGTTCTTTTGGGAAGACTCGGACTGGCCGCACGAAGAAGATCGTTTCCATTTTCCTTGCTTCCGCTTCGTTACTCGAAAGAAGATCGCAGCGCGGCTCGGGAAGCACTGCATATAATGAATTTGGACGGACTCGAAAAGATCTCGTTCGGCGAACTTTCCGGCGGTCAAAAACAACGGGCACTCATTGCCCGGGCGCTCTGTCAGCAGCCTGATCTTCTGATCCTGGACGAACCGACGAATAATATTGATCCGTCCGGAATGGAGATCTTTTACAAACTTCTTTGTGATTTGAATAAAAAAACTTCCATTTTAATCGTCTCTCATGATCTCGGAGTTGTCTCGCAATACGTCAAAAGTGTTATTTGCGTCAGTCAGCGAGTCGTTGTTCATCCGACAAGCGCGCTCAACGGAACGGTAATCCGCGATATTTACGGATCCGATATTCAGCTCGTTCGGCATGATCATCGCTGCACCGAACATGGCCATGAGGCAACGCCGGATGTTTCGACAAAAAATTAAATGTAACCGACGCGCTCATGCGCTTTTTCGGCGAATAGCGCCATCATTTTCATTATTCTGACTTTCCGGTAACCGACGCGCTCATGCGCTTTTTCGGCGAATACAGCCATCGTTTTCATTATCTTGGCTTCCGGTAACCGACGCGCTCATGCGCTTTTTCGGCGAATACAGCCATCATTTTCATTATTCTGGCTTTCCGATAACCGACGCGCTCATGCGCTTTTTCGGCGAATACAGCCATCGTTTTCATTATTCTGGCTTTCCGGTAACCGACGCGCTCATGCGCCTTTTCGGCTTGTTCTGATCTGACCGGGGGAAAATATTTTCACGCCGCACCGCGAACGTAATAAATAAATATTCTTTCGCTAAGTTGGCGCGGAGAGGGAGAATTTTGAAATGGCTGCTTTTCACCAACGGTTAGTCAACCATGAAAATGAATTAAAGCCATTTTTATTTTATTCTTATTTCCCTCTCTTTTCCGCGACGGGAACAGGAATTCGTTTCAGCGTTCTGTTATCTGAAAGGAATCAATACCAAACATCGTTCCAATTGATTTTTCATGTTTGCCGATCAGTTTAAAGGTCAGTTTATGTTCGCCGGGCGCGAGATCCGGAACAGGGACCCGGACGATTTTCCGTTCGACATTTTTGGGGATAAACAGATCGACTTCCTGCGCAGCAGATCTCCCGTCGATCAGGATCTGAAACTTACCGTAATCAACCGCGGCAGTCAATCCGAGTTCAAGTTCGAACGCTTTTTTTTGCGGAACACGAATTGATAAAACGAGCGAATCGCCGATTTCGCCTCCGGTCCACCAGATCTGCCGGTCGCTATTCCAAACATGACCTGTCCGGCGAAAACTTTTCATATTCTGCTCTGTTACCCTACCCGACTTCGGCATCGCAAGAATTTTCATTCCGGCAATATTACTTTCGAACGGTGTATTGCGGACAACTTTCTGACCCGCTTCATTCAAAACGCGATTCCGATTGAAATTCAAATCTTTCGCGCCGGGAAAGGCGTACCAAAACGCTGTTACGGCGTAATCGATTTTCGTTTTCGCCCAATGCCAGATCTCAATATCGAATTTGAAATTATTTTCAAATGGGATCGTATCCAGTGCCCGGTATCGCAAAACGGTTGTATGTCCGAAATTTCCGGGTCCCTCCGCCCGGGGCTGGGCATGAAACGGCGCTTCGAAAAATTCTGGACAGCACCAGGCGTATCCGTAATAATCTTCCGTTCCTGTTCCGAAATGAGAAGGAAACTTTTCGTGATCGACATAAATTTTTTCATCACCTTCGCCCCACCATTGGTTGGACCGATTCAAAACACTGAGAACATCGCCCGCGTAATGGCCTTTTCCCGATACCGTCAGATAATTCCAGTCTTTCGTTCCTTGACCGGCCAGTGTTTCGATCAACCGGTCCTGATGCCAGCTTGCGTGAAAATACATCATTTGCGGCTGCCAAATTTGCGGCTTCCAAACAACAGAGCGATTGATACTGATCCCTTTTGAATTTTTAGGGAGGATCAATTGGATTTCCGCTGATTTTTTAAACGGCATGGGCCAACGGGCCGTCATTGTCCCGTCTTTTGCTACTTTCGCGTAACGGCTTTTATAAGAATTAACGCCGACACCGGATCCAAAAAAATCGCCCAGCGGACAAAGGACCGTCTCTTCGCCGTCAAAGCGGATCGAAAGAAGCGCGCTTCGAAGCGTTTGCGCCAAATCGCCCGCGTTTGTTTTCAGTGTTAATTCGGAAATAACAGCAGGTCCGTCGATTTTCATAATATTTTCTTTCGATCCATCAATGAAATCAGATCGAATTTGAGCGCCGCTCTTTTTAAGATCGTCCGCGGACAATGGAGTAAAATCGTCGGCAAGAAGTCGCTGAACCCGATCGATTTGCGCGGCGCACCGGACGAGACCTTCTTGCGAGGCCGATTCAACAGAGACATTTTTCGGATAAGTTCGATAGACGATCTGATAATAAAGATTCTTCTGGAGCGGCATTTGGTCACAAGTAATTTTAATGTGTTTCGCAAAAGGGATTGGCAGATAGAGATCTCTTCCGCGTGACCGTTCCGCGGAAAGGGGAGCGCCGGTCAGTTTGGTTCCCCCGATCATCGCGGCGGTGCTGCCGGAAAAAACGGGCTCGACCGCTTCGTCGATATAGACATAAAAATTATTTTTATAATGGGGAGCGGTAATCCACCAGCGAACAATTGCGCCCGGTCCTTGAACGTCAAGAAGAACCCATTCGTCCCGGCCTCCATTGGTTTCTTTTCGAATAAACTGCGACGCATCGGCATTGGCAAACCAGTCGGACGAGTTCGGATCCTTTGAGCGCCGATCATAACTGCTTGCCTGCCGACAACGAAAATCGGCATACCGCGTTATTGAATCAACGTCTGCCATCTCGTCAAGCAACGTCGAAAGCGTTACTGTTTGCGCATACAATGCGGAAGTGGACATTAACAAAAATACAATCATTAATAAACGGTGCATTCTTCCAGCTCTTTTCTGATTCGCTCAATTTTTGAACGTGTCGTTTTCGGTCTTTGATTTATTACTTAACAACAGGCCAGTACAATCGATAATGGATCCCCCTGATTTTTCAGGGCCAATGCCGAATTCATAATGAATTCTTCGTCCCAGTGTCAAAAGAACAACCGGTTACGAAGTAGGTCGGCAGAATAAAATTATATCAAACGGATCGTCCAAAAGCAATAGCCTGTATCCCCCAAACTAATATGGCCGCAAAAAGACAATACGGACCATAACGTCTTTGATCGATTCAGCATTCCGAAAATCGGCAGCCGAAGCAATGATCTCACGCATCATTGACAGACGCTGGTCTCACTGGACACTATTTTATGTATTCAAGCCAATAAATCATCAATGTAATTGACAGTCCTCTGCATCAGTCCCTGGTCAGTTACAGGATCCGAATTGGTATTGCGGAATCGATCTTGTTTTTGCGTCATTAATCTGTCGTTATTCAGCTTTTGTCTTGCATTAAAACAGATAAAACCGTCCAGGCAAAATACGGCATATTCCTTTGTGCCCCAATATTAAAAGACCTGAAAAGCATCCTGTTCGAATAAAATCCGGTCGTTTAAATACAGAAAAAATACAGTAATAAAATATTATAAATATTTTTATTAATATCTGATTATATCATTTGACATTCTGTTTAATATTTATTACAATAAAATATCTGTAATATTTTTATACTGCTTTTATTTTAAATTTTCCGTCATTTCCGCCAATAGACTGTGTGAATCGACTGACTTTTTAATATAAAAACGGAAAACCATAACAGAGTACATTTTTAATTACCGAATAAAATTCCAACACATTCAGGTACAGTTTTAATACATAAGTATAATTTTAAATACCGTCTTTATTTTTTGGTTTTATTAAAGTTTAATTATAAAAAGTTGGAGGCACTTATGAAAAAGAAAGCGTTTACCTTGGTTGAGTTGCTGGTTGTAATTGCGATCATCGGTATTTTGATTG
>CAZZEF010000335.1:0-4368 GCA_964652875.1 uncultured Planctomycetaceae bacterium | reverse complement strand
AATCCGGATGGTCGGTCAAAGCGGGTATTCCGCGCAAACCAAAAAGCGGGTCGTTAGTCTTTATTTCGGCGGAGGATCTCCTGAACTTTTGGTCGATTCGTTTAAGGAAATTGTTGATACAGTGTCTGAATACTTTGTGATCACCGGGGGTATCGGTGTTGAAATTCATCCGGATCATGTTGATATTGAAATGCTGCGCAAACTTAAAGACGCTGGGGTGACAATGATCAGTATCGGAGTCCAGTCGTTTCATGACGAATCGCTTCGTCAGTTGGGACGGAAACCTTTTGATCGTCATCGGCTTTTTGACGCGCTGGCTCAAGTGCCTTTTGAATCCGTTTCAATGGATCTGATTTTCGCGTTGACAGGACAAACCTTTGATTATCTGAAAGACGATATCGACACCGCGTTTCAAAACGGGGCCAATCAGGTCGCGATCTATCCGTTTATCGAATTTGATTTTTTTAATGACCGGAACGAGCCGAAAAAAGGATCTTTTCCGATCCGGGGAAAGACAAGGTCCGGAACCGGTGCGCCAATGTCGGAAAAGGAGAAAAGAAAACTTTTGGATCAAATAACAGAATACTGCCGAGAGCGGAATTATGATCGGACTTCCATTTGGACCTTTGCTCAGAAGGGGGCCCGGCGATATTCGTCAATGACACGGGACAATTTTCTCGGGTTCGGCTGTTCCGCGGCGACGCTGTTAAAAGATCAGTTCAAGATCAACACCTTTTCCGTGCCTGATTATATTGACCGGATCGAAAAAAAGAGACTGCCGACCTCTCTGACGGTTCAGTTTACGCTCAAGCAGCGAATGGTTTATTATCTTTTCTGGAAAATGTATACAACGGTCTTGGATGCGGAATCATTCCGGAAATTTTTCGGACGGTCCATTTACCGGCATTTCGGACTGACGCTTTTAGCGGCCCAAGGGTTGGGGCTGTTGCGAAAAAAAGGAAGACAATGGCAGCTGACCGACCGCGGCGCGTATTACTTTCATTATTTCGAACAGTTTTACACGCTGGCTTATATCGAAAAAATGTGGACCGTCTCCCAAAATGTTCCGTTTCCCGAAAAGATCATTTTGGATTGACGGGCCAGTCATCCTCCGCTCCCCTTATTGTCAAAAGGGAAAAACGTTTCTTTTCTCCCCAAAAAGTTTTTTTCAAAACAATTGATCAGAAGATCCCTTTGCCGAATCCGTAAGACTGAAGCGAATACCGTCCTTTTTGCGGATGAGTCGCGCGTTCCAGAATTTCAAGAATATCGGCGCCCGATTCTTTGGTAAAATCAAAACGGACTTCATCGATTCCGAATTCCAGAATCCAGGTAATCGCGTCAATAATATCGAGAGGAAAACTGTATCGGACAGTGCTTCCGGTCATTCCTTTTTGAGCGGGAAACAAATTCTGATTGTTAAAAACGGTGACGGATCGCCCATCCTGATTGACCAATTCGACTTTCTCGTTCTTAAAAAGTGTTTTTCTCGTGAACATACCGGCCAGAAAACCGTAAACAGGTAAAGCGAATCGAAGGGGCCGGTTCTTCAAATGGCTTCGTGACCGGTAAACAAGATCCTGACAGGCGTTTTCCGAGATCTCCGGCGAAAGACAGACCGTGTCCATGTTCGGCAGCAGTTCCGAAAGAAAGAGAACAGACTCACTGTTGCCGACATTGAACGTCCAGTCGACGGAATAAGGCGTTTTCATTTTTTCGAACAGAATCGCTTCATAAATTGAACCGGCCAGCGGGTCATTCAGTCGACCTGAAACGGTTTCCGATGGAATATTTCCTTTTTCAACATTGGGGAAAAGGACCGGAACCGTCGCGTAATGAATTTTGGGAACTCCGTAACGAAGGCAAGCCTGAAATTGTGTTTCCGTCTGAACAACGGCGGAAAAGGACCTTAAAAGATCCTTTACTGTTCTTTTATTTTCCAAATGTTTTTCACCGGGCGCAATGATCCGGTATCGATTTTCATTAATACGTCTTGTTCGTTTTTCGACAGTTTTTTTCTCCAGTTCGGCCGTTGCTTTTTGACGAAGCTGATTCAGTTCCGACTTGGGAACAAAAACGTTGGAATCGGCCATGATTTGGCAATGATTCAAAAAGAAAGGTGTTTCTCCAAATCGGTCGATCGACTCTTTTAAAACCGCGGGGTCGGCCGCGATTCGCCGGGACTCGGCAAGATCCGCTTCCGTTTTT
Organism: uncultured Planctomycetaceae bacterium; assembly: GCA_964652875.1. Lineage (GTDB taxonomy): Bacteria > Planctomycetota > Planctomycetia > Pirellulales > Thermoguttaceae > JAUNBG01. Next base: position 2,160 of record CAZZEF010000335.1, on the reverse strand, counting down.
AACTCGATTGAAAACGGTTCGTCGCTCAATCCGGATCCTTGGGGGATCGACAGTTTCAGACAAAGCGGCTGTCCAACTTTCGCGGTCAGTTCCGCGTCAATTGCCGAATAGCGCCGTGTCTGTTTCAGGCGGATCTCAAGTTCTTTTTCCAAAAGATAATCACTTGTTTTGAATACATAAACAGCATCCGGAGGAGCATCGTTTTCAAAAAGAACCGTTTCTCCTTTATTAGCCGAGTCCACCTTGCGCGGACGAAATGAACGACTGTCAACCAGATCGATCCAGCTGACGTTATGGCCGGTGATCTTTTTGAAATTTTTGTCCAGATAGACAATACCGTCGCCATTTCGTACCGGAGCGGAAAGTTCAACATACCGACCGGCTGTTCGTCCGATTTCAACGCCGAAATTGGACGAATAATACGGATTGACAATCTCGGGATCGTGTTCAGAAAATTTCGAGGGTTCGTCTGCCGGTTTGTCGGTGACGGACGAATCCGTTCTTTTCTGCTCAAAAGCCCGATGAATTTGGCCCGGTCGGATCTCTTTCTGACCGTTTGACGGAACCGTTAAATCATCATCAAGCCCTTTGCAGACGACTTTCGTTAAAGGAGAAATGCCGCGGTCTTTCATGATCTCATCGATCAGCTGCCGATAATACCGGACCGTTTCATAAACATAATAAGGAGACTTCATTCGGCCTTCAAGTTTGACGGAATCAATGCCCAGTTCGATCAGTTTTTCCAGTTCGGGCCGTTGGTGCCATTGATCTTTCAAGGAGAGGAAATAACCTTCGTCAAGACCGTTTTGATCCGGTTCGGACCGCTGATAAAGCTGCCGACAAGGCTGGGTACACATTCCGCGGTTTCCGCTTCGTCCTCCGATAAAACTTGAAAGATAGCATTTTCCGGAGCAGCATAAACAGAGCGCCCCCGATACAAAGATCTCCAGTTCAAGATCGGTTTCGCTTTTAATGCGGGCAATTTCGTCCAGGGAAAGTTCCCGAGCGAGAACGGCCCGGTTAAACCCCCGTTTGGATAAAAGAGCGAGTTCTTCCGGGTACGCCAGCGACATTTGCGTCGACGCGTGAAGGGGCAGTTCGGGAAAATTCCTGTGAAGCCAGCGAGCAACTCCGAAATCCTGAACAATAACCGCGTCAAGACCCGCTCCGTAAAGCCGGGCCATGCTCTCATATAGCGAGTCAAATTCCTTATCGGATAAAACAGTGTTGAGCGTCAAATTGACCGCAACTCCGAATCGATGCGCTTCCTTTATTGCGTCAAGATATTCGTCAACTGAAAAATTGCCGGCGAAACGCCGCGCGCCGAATCCGGCAAGGCCCATATATACTTCGTCCGCTCCCGCCTGAACGGCCGCGTTCATTCGTGTCCGATCTCCTGCCGGCGCCATTATTTTCATAAACGAAATCCTTTCTTTCTTTGTTATTCAAATCCCTGTTTTCCGTTAGTTTTATGATCGGAAAGCCGGTTCTTTTTATTTATGGAAATATTTTCTTTTGAAAAAAACAAGGCGTACCGATAACAACCGATACGCCGTTTGTTTTATACCGATTTGCTTTGTTTTTCCTGTCCTTAATCAAAAGAACAGCCGATTCACAAAGTCAATCGGCGGAAATAGTGAAAATTTTAAAATGAGAGCAGTATAAAATTGTTGGCAATAGAAAAAACTGCTTCAGCTGACAGTGAAACATCAATCGTTGCTTAAAATATGAGTTGGAGCGATTGTCGGAGGCGCCGCCGCGGCGGGAGTTCCTTTTTGATCAAGTTCAAATTGAGCCGGAGCGATCTTGCTCTTGTCGTTTGACGCGCTGTCAAGTTCGGCGGTCGCGATTGGAGCGGAACTCCCTTTTATCTCTTCATGATTGGCGGGTGTGACCGCTTGATCCGCGGCGGGTTTTTGAACCATTACCGCTTTCTGATCGTTTGCAGAAACCTCTTTAATGTTGGACGCCTGATCCTGGCCGTTTTCGGCGTTGCCCTTTTTGATCGGGGCCGCGTTTCCGGAATCGGATTTTGAAAAATCAGGAGCGATTGTTGTCGGAGTTGCGCCGGTAAGAGTCGGAGCGGAAGATCTCAAATCACTTGAACCGCTGCTATTGACCGGAAGGGGAGCCGAATGAAAAATCGGATTGACCGCTCCC
>CAZZEF010000334.1:0-4379 GCA_964652875.1 uncultured Planctomycetaceae bacterium | reverse complement strand
AAGATCTTGACGAAAAGTCCGTCTTTATTGAAACGGTTGAGCCGCCGGTCGACTTTCCCAAAACAGAAGTCAAAACATACACAGAGCCGGGCCGGACGCTTTGGATCGATGACGAACTGATCTATTACGACACTGTTTCGACGGAAAAACCTTACGGATTCACCAACTGCAAACGGGGATTTCGCGGAACGAAAAGATCTGTTCATCATCAGGGAGCCGACGTTCGTCATCTTATTCGCGCTTACGGATATTATATGTATGATCTTGATTCGACGCTGGCCGGAGAAATCGCGGACCATTTGGCGGAGACGGTCAATAAACTCAATGTCGATATGATCTATTTTGACGGATCGGAACGGCTTCAGCGGCCGGAGGACGGAAAGGATTTCTGGTATTACAACGCGATTCTGCATAAAACGTTTTATGATCGGATCAAAAATAAAAACATTCTTTATCAGGCCAGCGGTACTTCTCCTTACTCCTGGCATCAGATGGCCCGAACGGCGTCCGCGGACGGTCATGATGATTTGCGCGCTTATCTCGAAGAACGGTCAGGCGGCTTCAAGTCGTATTTCTCCTTGAATCATTTTCCGCTCGATATCGGATGGTATTACGCATACGATAAAAAAGCAACACCGGATATGTATGAGTACATTCTGACAAAATCAATCGCTTATGATTCGTCGATTTCGCTTCAAACATCGGTTGCGGCGGCCAATGCTCACCCGTTCATCGGTGAAATTCTCGATATGATCCGAATTTATGACGATCTGCGTCTGACCGGACGGGTTCCAAAAGAGATTCGGGAAAAAATGGAGATCGATCCTGTCCTGTTCGGATTAAAGACGGAAGAGGAACGGAACAGGATTCTCGATAAAAGGTGCGATTATCACTTTACCGAAAGAAACGGTCAGCAAGGTTTTCAGCGAATTGTTTTCGATCTTTGGCACCCGGTTGATCCGTCCGAATCCGGTGAATATGTCTTTGATATGACGGTTAAAAACGGAAAATCGTCGGTCGGTTTCGATGTTCAGGTACGGGAAGATCAATCGCCGGTCAAGAAAACCGTCACTTCAACGAAAGTCAAGTCCGGGACTTTGAATCAGCTGGTCAATCCGCGGATTGAAATTGCGGAAAAAACTCTCCTGCTGCCGATGACTTTGACGAAGGGGCAATACGGATTTTATCGCCCTGGCGAAAAACTTGCTCAATATGGCTCCCCGTTGACCAAAGGTAATTATTTTGATCAGAAGGGGGATCTTTTGGATCTTCCGAACGGTACCTATCGGGTCCGATTCCGGGCCGATGGCGGAATCAATGTTCCGATCCGAATACGTACCGTTCAGTATAAGGATGAGTTTCTTCCCATTCCGAGGAAATAATCGATCCGTAACGATCCTGTCTGACAGAATATGTTTTTCGGTTTGAAACGCGGCAAAAATTATTGTTTCCCGTTTTTCAAACCGAGACAGGATCCGGTCTGACGCGCTGTTCTGATTTGAGTTATTCTGCCGACTCAATAAAAAGGAGCAGGACAGAAATGCCGCGCAGCGATATGGGCGAAAAAGTTCAAATAAAGACGAAATGAAAAGGCCGATAATCCTGAAGAAAGATTACCAGCCTTTTTTATTGGTTTAAAGAATAAATATTCGTTCCGAGGTCAAAAGAACAATCTGCCTGCAAAATGATGGACGGAAACAGGAAAATTTAGAGTCTGTCCGAATATTGGCCTTGCGGAATAAAATAAACAGGGCTTTGTGTTTAAATTATTTTTAGGACAGACTTTTATACTGCTTTCATTTTAAATTTTCCGTTATTTAGCCGATTGACTGCGTGAATCGGCTGTTCTTTTGACAAGGCAGCGGAAAGTTTAACATGAAATCGGTACAAACATTGACAGGATAAAATTCAATCGAAAAATCGGATCAAGGAATTATGAATCCGGTCAACGTGTAAATTCAGATCAGCGAAAAATCGAGTGATCCTGTTAGTGATTAAAGCGCAGTTGTTTCGCCGCCGTTGATGGATCCGAGCGCGCCCCAAACGCCGAACGGACTTTTTCCGGTGAAATCATCCGCTTTGGAATCGTTTTCAGAATAAGCGCTGGCTTTGTTGTCGATCGTTTCAGAGATGAAGCGAACGGCCCCGTCACCGAAACAGACATTGCAGCCGCCGGAATGATAACTGCCCGCGGAACAGACAACAGTTGCGTTGCATTCCAATCCGGAATCGATCTGATTTGCAGTTGTGTTCGGACCATTTGGCGGGAAGACTGTTTGAAATCCGGTTTTAGCAATAGCTCCATGACCGTGCGCGGTACCGCGCGAGAAGACAGCTACCTGATAGGTGTCTGTGTCGTAAAAGCCCGGATTATTTGGGTTGGCCGTCGCGGTGATGGTCGAAGACAGTTTTTGCTGTCCGGTATAAACAATACCCGATTTAATTCTGTTATCACTTCCATCAACGCGTCCGCGGCAGATCTCGCCGACGGCGATTGTGTTGGAAGTACCGTCCAAAATGGAAGCGAACGTATTCCATTTTATGCTGGGGATAGCTCCGTTATATTTATTATTGGTTCCCCCGGGGAAGAAACCGCGGATGGTTTTACTCCAAGCGGAGGAAATCCAGCATCGGTCGCCGTAACAGGCGGCGTAACTGGTTGCGGAACGGTCGCCTCGTCCCCGTTCGGAAAATTGCGGATCAGAAGGGCAGTTGATTGCTGGATACTGTTGTCCCAACGTACTGGATGACCAGCGGACGGAATCCCCCCAGCATCTGTTGGTTGTGTTGGCAGTGGCGTTGGCGGCATCCCAGCGGGCCTGCTGTTCCATGTAAGGATAAAGCGCGACATGAAAACTGCAGATCCCCCAAGTATAGGTATTTTCGTTTGTATTGGATCCGCAGCGGTTGGGCAGAGCGTTGTGTACGTCATGATAATTATGAATCGCGATACCGATCTGCTTGAGTTTGTTGGTGCATTCCATTCGCCGGGCCGCTTCCCGGGCCGCCTGAACCGCCGGCAGCAGCAGTCCGATTAAAATACCAATGATCGCGATGACGACCAATAATTCCACCAAGGTAAACGCTTTTCTTTTCATCGAATGACTCCATAAATAAGACACGGATGGCAAATGTTATTCAAAGTAAATAACAAAGTTATAGAAAACAATCAATTAATAATGATTTTATAGTAAACAACAAAAACTAATAATATAGAATTTTAAAAAAAACTAATTTTTATAAAAATATATAGTTTTTATACTGCTTTTATTTTTAATTTTCCGCTCTCTCCGCCGATTGACTGCGTGAATCGGCTGTTCTTTTGACATTATAACGGAAAATTCATGATGGAATCGGTATAATTAAAAAATCTTTGCCAAATAAGTATTATAATAACCATAAAAGGAGGGCTTCTCCTTTTATGGTTCAATTGTTTGGGAAAAAGTAAATAGATCGTTAATTCTTATATTAACAGATCAAGACAGGAGTATGATTATTACATAGGTATAATCAAGTCCGTAATTAAACGCATTTATTGAACATGTGAGGATTAAAGCGCAGTTGTTTCGCCGCCGTTGATGGATCCGAGCGCGCCCCAAACGCCGAACGGACTTTTTCCGGTGAAATCGCTATCCTTGGCCGCGTGAGTGGAATAGGCACTTGATCCTGTATCGATCGTTTCGGAAATGAAACGAACGGCACCGTCACCGAAGCAGACATTGCAGCCGCCGGAATGGAAACTGCTGGCGGAAGCGACGACTGTACCATTGCATTCCAACCAATAAGCGGTCTGTGAGTTTCCGACACAGTTCGGTCCGTTGGGGGGGAAAACTGTTTGGAAACCGGTCATGATAATCGCTCCGTGTGTATGGGCACCGCCCCGGGAGTATTTCGTGACATCGTAGGAGTCAATATAAAATCCGGGACTGGTGGTATTGGCGATTGAGGTCATGCACAAAGAAAGATCTTTGGATGCAACGGAAACGGTATTGGATTTAATGGATCGGTCATTGGTTGCGTATTTTCCGCGGCAGATCTCGCCGACGGCGATTGTATTGGAAGTTCCATCCAAAAGGGAAGCGAACGTATTCCATTTAATGGTTCGAATGGTTCCTTTGGCGTGATTGTTATGACCGCCGGGGAAGAAACCGCGGCCGGTTTTATCCCAAGCGGAAGAGATCCAGCATCGGTCGCCGTAACAGGCGGCATAAGTACTTCCGATACGTTCATCGGTATCGCTGGTACCCCGTCCATATTCGGAAAATTCAGGGTCGGAAGGGCAGTTGATTCCTGGATAACGTTCTTTCAAACCGGTCGCGGAACACCAGCGAACGGAATCGGCCCAGCAGTATTCTGACCCGGAAGTTGAGGTGGCGTTG
>CAZZEF010000333.1:0-4393 GCA_964652875.1 uncultured Planctomycetaceae bacterium | reverse complement strand
TTGTTATTGACACCATGTATTGATATTCCTGATGCAAGTGGTAATAATGCAAACAGTATTCGTGTTCCTGATGACTGTAAAACATTACAGGAGGCTTATAAAAAATGTCTCCCCGGCGGGACCATTATTTTGACAAAAGGAACTTACTCTCTAAAAGAATGTATTGCGGTGGATAAACCATGTACCATTACAGGTGAAACAGATGACAGAAGTCAGGTTGTGATTGTGAGTAGTGGCAAGGGGGTTTTTAACGTTAATGTTTCCGACACAGAAATGAATACGATAGTAGCTATGAAGTCACTAACTTTGGAGACATCTGCTCATAAGGAATTTCCTTTTTTAAATAGTATTATAAAAAAAGGGAATAGGGTGAATTCACAAAAAACGCCATCATCTAATAATGAGATAGATGAAATGATAGAAGTATCGTCACGCTTTAATCAAGGTGTACAATATTCCAAGGTCTATCATACCGAACGGGATTTGTCACGGTTATATACTTCTTTAGTAGTTACGAACGGCCATGTTGAAATAAATAATTGTTCTATACGTTCTGATTCGGGAGATGCGATTTGTGTCAACGGACGCCATTCATATCTCAATGTTGTATCAAGTATTATTGAATCAACATTTTATACTGGTGTTTTCCTCAGGAAACATGCAAAATGCTCTTTATGCGATACAACATTTATTGGTATGACAGTAGGTGTAAATGCAAGATACTTAGTTAATTTGAATATCAAAAATTGTCGCTTTTCGAAAATGAAAAATGTATTGCGCATCACCAACTATTGCCAATGTATAATGGAGATGTGTAAAGTTAACGGATATCACAACATATATGGAGCTATTACTGTAGATGATAGATCCGTATTAACATTAAAAAACAGTGACATAGAAGGGATGATAACAACAATGGATTCACAACTTAATCTGGTTTCCAGTCGTTTAAGTGCCAGAATCTGTGGTGTCCAGTGTCTTTCAAATTCCTGTTTACATGCAGAAAATGCTATATTTTCGAATTCACTGGTAGCTTTGTGGCTTGAGCATTCCAACGCCACATTTGATTTATGTCTTTTTGAATCAAATTCAACTGGAATATATGCATCCAAGAGTAAAATTGTCGCATCCGACTGTAAATTTCAAGATAATGCCAAAATGCCATATACATGGAATCACGAAAAAACTATGCCCGACATACCTGTCAGTATAAAATGTTCATTGGACTTAATGAGAGGTTGTGGAGGTATATTGATTGCGGATATATCAAATTGTGATTTACGAAATTGTATTATTCATAACAATGGACTGTATGGTATTCAGGCCACTGAAATGTGCAGGATCAATATGCAGAAGTGCGAACTGACAGACAACGGAATTGGTGCAGAATTTAGAGCTAGTACTTATGGTGTTATAAAAAATTGTAAATTTCATTCCAATAAGGTTCGTGGCATTTTTCTTCAAACAGCCATTTTTGATATATTTGATTCTAACTTTTACGATAATCAGGAAGGAATTGTAGTACAGGAACGTTCACAAGCACGTTTTAAAAACGTTAAATCTTACAACAATGTCCTCCGAACCTCAACAGGTGAGATAATAGATTCTCATCTTCTAAGAGATTGGGTAGTGGATAAAGGTTCACTCGTACTAAAAAATTGAGATAAAGAAAATGAATTAATTTGATTGTGAGTAAAATATGCTGGAAGTAATGTAGAAGAAAGTATACCGATCCCAATATAGATTTTCCATAGTAGAGCCGATATAAGGTATAGGTAGTATTTAATCGTCATTCAAGAGATCCAAACAGAATAACAGATGGAATATCAACTGACAACGGAACAAATTTCAGAACTTCGACGGACGCACCGGAACGCCGATCCTAATGGCCGACGGCACGAGCAAACCGATAGAACAGATCCGTCCCGGCGACATGGTATTAGCCGTCGATCATAACGATCCGGAACACGACACCCCTAAACCGACAAAGGTCACAAGATTTTTTGACAATGGGTTAAAGAACGTTGTCAAGTTGATATTTGAAAACCAGGAAACCGGAGAAAAGATAGAAGTTACCTGCACACCAAGCCACCGGTTCTACGTAAAGAACAAAGGCTGGGTAAATGCCGGATCTTTGCAAAGAGGTGAACAATGTATTTCCACCAACGAAACCGAAATAATATTCTTCTCCCGCGAAGAACTTCAAGAACGACAAAATGTTTATAACTTCGAAGTGGAAGAGGAACATACGTATTTTGTTTGTTATTCTATCACTTTTTCCATTCTTGTACACAATGAATGTTGGCTATGGGAAGTAGGAAAAGGGTTTGGTTCAGGACTCTTACAAGGAGCCGTAAATATTGTTAACGGTGTAATTAACACTGGGAAAGAGTTGGGCTGTCAATTAATAGATGTTGCTGGAGGTGTAATAACTGCTGGATCAATGCTTGTTTCTGATAATCCAATTGTATTTGAGCCATGGAGTAATTCATTAAAAGCATTAGATCAACATAACGTTTCCACTGGCGGGTATTATGGAAATTTTGCTGCGAACGTAATTACAGTTGGCGTCTATTCAGAAGTTCTAACAGGAATACAATGGTGGAATGGAGAAATATCTGACAACGAAGCAAGTGAAATTATTGGATCTACTGGAGTCATGCAATATTTGACAGCCCGAGCAATAGCTAGATCTAGTAATTCTTCTGCGTCTTCGCATAGATCAAGCATTTCCGACACAAGCATTATGGCTAAAGAACCTGATATTGCTTCAATGCCATCACCTTCGCTCCCTGATTCTCCAACACCACCTAGTCCACATACAATAAATACACCTTCTGTTCCAGGAAAAATATCTAATAACCCAAAGAATCGTCTCATAGAAACTGGAAAACCCTTGAAAAACGGTAGGGGATGGGTAAAACGGTATGTACGAATGACAGAGGAAGATTATGCAAGATATAATCATGATGTCTTTGAATTTTATGAGTCCTTGGATTCTATCGCGCAAGAACGTGGTATTCCACAATCTGAAATACATAACTTTAGGTTTCAGGAAATGTCAAAAATGAGAACAGAATGGCTTAAAAACTTTTACAATACAAGAAAGTACTAGGTATATATTTTATCATGAGAAAAATACTATTATGCGAAACGCGGGCAGTGCTTGAAATTTTGATCTCTCAGAATATTTGTATTTCGAAAGAAGAAATCAAAAATCTAATTACAAAAGATGAATGGCATGATACTCATAAAAATAGCATGTTGTTCCATTTTAATAATGACTATTACGCATTATTTGATGATAGTATAGACTTAAATATTAAAGGTAATACAATAGGTGGAATGAGAGAATCATTGCCATTTACTGTCGGTGCCACGAGTATTTTTGTCCGTATATGCAAGGAGACTCATAAATTATGTACGATAGAACAAATGTTTGGTTGTTCTATGTCAATAAATTATTACAAAGACTTTATAACAATTTTTAATGAAATAATACAAACGGCATCCCAAGGAATTCAAATACCTCTTTTACCAACAAAAATGCCAAATAATGCAGGGTATTTGCGATTTTGGGTATTTGATAATTATATGGCTACGTTATATTATCCCAATAGCCCATATCCCGTTTGTGATGTAGAAATTGAAGACTTCTATCGTAATAGGGACTGTGAAATCAATATACATTGGAAAAATGGAGACATAGTCGCTATAGACGCATGGTCGGAATACTCATCGACAACAATAAATAATTCAAATAGTAGACTTTTAGTGTTAAAAAAGTGATGCATTTCCGGGAGGTATTTTGGAAATACAGACACGGTATTGTCGATGTGTTACATTATATGATATGGGGTAATAGTGATAAAGATACCACAGATATTCTTGACCGAATGATAATGGCGACAACAACAGTGGAGAAAAATAATGTTTGATATTAAAACGGATAAAACAGCCGAACAGAAAGTCTCAAGCATATTTGCCCCCCTCCTGTTGTTTAGTTTAATAATGATCGCATTGGGACTGACGTCATGTTTCAAGAGGATCGAATATATGGAAAAGGAGTATGGATACACCACCATAAACAGACGCGATATTCAGGTTTTTGCAGGACATAACGAAGTCATTGTTTTAACAAGTTGTTATTTTAAACCATGCGCGACCATTTATTACATTGTCAGGAAAAATGGGAAATGGGAACTCATTCAGAAAATGCCGATTGATCATCTTCTTAAGGACAGACTACCCATTACCATTGATGAAATGATTAGAGATGGACATAGCAACTATAAAAATACATCGATAGCGTTAAATGACAAATGGTTTATTATCGGTCTAAAGTGGTCCCAAGAATCCGTACAAAAAAGGTGTCAGGAACAAGGTGGATGAC
>CAZZEF010000332.1:2394-4402 GCA_964652875.1 uncultured Planctomycetaceae bacterium | reverse complement strand
ACCAGTCGGCTCCTTCCGTTTGGCGATGAAGCCATTCGATCCGTTTGGATCCGTCATTCTTATTATTTGAGGACTTCTCGTTTGTATTGACAACAAGAAGGTCGGGCTCAATATTGAGCTGATGAAGCGCTTTTTCAAGCGGAACGCCGGAAAGTACGCACCCTTTCCCAACAGATCGTGTTCCCGGTTCGGGCCGTTCCCCCCAAAGACGAACACAAGTCCGATCGAAACGTTTTTGGGCATTTTCAGGATCGGAAAGGGTCGCCAGTCCTTTAGGCGGATCGCAAAGGACTCGCGCACCGTTTTGGACAAGCTGTTCCAATTTTTCGAGCGTTTCGGGAAGCATACGGGTCGAATCGGGCACCCAAATAAGACGATATTGAATTCCTTCCGGAGTAATGACATTGTGATCTTGGACGGAAAGACGATGAAGAAGTCCGTCCGGATTACAGTAATCGTAACAGTAGCCTTCGGGAAAAGGGGCGTTTTGATCCGGCTTGTGATCAATTTCATCGCCCAAATACCAAAGGACATCGGAGACCGGACGACCGCGTTCAAGAAGGAGAGTGCATCGGGAAAGATAATCAGTAAAGAAGGGAAGATGTTTCCACCAAGTCTGTTTACGCAGGAACGGGGTCCCGATTTGTGAGCCGAGTGAACTTCCCGGCGCGTATCCTTCGAGTTGCGGATTGTGAGTGCAGGTATGAAAAACAGGATGGGTTACTCCTTGAACGGCATTAAAATTAAAGACCTCTTTGAGCATTTCCCAATGTTCATCCCAAGTTAAATTGAAGGAGGTAAAGGCTTCGGCGGAGACTCGGGGTTTACCGTAAATTCGCGCCGCAGACGCGGTCGGACGAATCGGCTTGAAATTAAGAGATCCGACGAATCCGTCTTTGGAAAACGGCTGCCAGAATTCACACATTGGGACATCGGCGTGTTTATAATACTCGAAAATATCAGCGGGAAAAATATCGCCCGCGGCGGTTTCGTATTGTATGGTCAATCCGTTGGCGTGAGCCAGTTCCGCCATACGTCCATAAAATTCATTGGCGAACAGATCACCGACCGTGCGCCGCCAGTCCAGCAGAAAGCGAATGGAATTTTCATGATCGTTCACAACGTAACCGAAAACGGCGGGCAGACCGGTTATCGGAGAATAGCCGCGCTTTTGTTTAAATATTTTATCAAGACCGCGCGTCCAGGTTTGAGTACTGCATTCCCAGCTATCCAAAAGCATTCCGTTAAGAAGACCGCCCGCGAGCGGCCCCTTGGCCAATCGGCCGATATAACCGGCGAAATGAGCATTGGGACCGGCTGCCGAAAGTTTGTCGCATTCCCATCCGGTTCCTTCGGGAGGAGCCGGAGCGTTTCGTCTTCCCGCGTTGACATGACCAATTCGCAAAACAGTCCATTTTCCGGATGGAACCTTCCAGGATAATTGCCCCTGCCCGTCCATTTTACCCGAAAGATCGAGTATTTTGGATCCGTCAATAAACGCGGCGGACGACTGTTTCGGCAACTCGCCGGACCGGAGAATACTGCGCAGCGTCCAGCCGGCTTCCGATTCCCAATTATTAATGCGCGAGTCGGAAAAGAACTGCAATGAATTTATTTTCATATTGTGCGCGTTCACTATTGAAACACGGATCGTTTTGGCTTTTATTTCATCGCAGGCAAGAGAAATGGGCTGTTTGTCCTGCCAGGAACTTTGCGGCATGCCCGATCTGTTCAACACGGACCGGGTACCGTCTGACAGAACCGCCTCAATGGCAACATCGACACCGGGTTCATAACAATACTGATGAATAAATCCGTTAATACTTGAAAAGACAACCGTTCTCAATGTTACTTCTTTGGGAAAAGAAACTTCGACCCAATGCGGATGTTTACTGTCCGTTGGAGGAAGAACCAAACGGTCTTTGGCGTTACCCTTAAAACAGTTCGTCCAGGGAAGATCGGGCAAATCACTTGTAAATGAAGCGGGAATTAAGGGCGATCCGGTATT
>CAZZEF010000332.1:0-2384 GCA_964652875.1 uncultured Planctomycetaceae bacterium | reverse complement strand
CAAATCGCGGTAATCGCGCCAATCCTCTTGAGAAGGCTGCGGCTTGGGAAGTTTTACCGTTGAGGATCCGGGAACAAGATCCGTGCGGCTGCAAACCAAAATCCGCATCGCGTGTTCTGAATCGATCCAGGGACCGCCGGACATGGCCCAGCCGGGACAGTTTTGCATGGTAAAACGAAGCCCGAGCCGTTTGCATTCGGAAGCCGTATGTTTGACCGCGGAATCCCAATCAGGACTTAAGCAGGGAATTTGCTGGCCGACCCCGGGCCATGGACCGCCGAACTGTCCATGAAACAGTTGTATTCCGGAAAAACCGGCCGCCGCGACCGCTTCCAAATCGGCGGTTATTCCCTTATAAGAAACATTGCCGCCAATATAATGAAACCAGGTTTCCGGATGATAAATCTTCGGAGGATTTTTAAAGTTCATCTGATCGGCGGAATCAAATGGCCGAACAAGTTCTGTCCGGGACGGAGCGACAGGAACACCGGCGTTTTTCTTTGTCTGACCGGCGTTAACTCCGGCAGATGATTCCTGGCCGGTAACTATCGAACAAAAAACAAGCCAAAGAACGAGCGTTGCGGTTGATAATTTATTCAGCATAAATATTCCTTTTTCAAATTTTTCAACAACAGCCGGTGAGAATCTTCAAACCGGAACAGCAATTCTCTTCGCGAATGTTTTCCCTGCCCTGTCCGTTTTTGAGTCCCTTTGACATTTCTATTTCAAGCTGATATACCAATTCCAATATGAATTTTCCATTTCAAAGTCAAAAGAACTGCCGATTCACGAAGTCAATCGGCGGGAGAGTTGGAAAATTAAAAATGAGGGCAGTATAATACCTTGGAGGAAATGTACCTGTCGGACTTATCCGTTTTCGAGCCTCTTATGACATTTCAATTTTGAGGGTAAAATTGTTTGTTTTCGTTTTGAACAAAGAATGACCTGTTTGAGTTTACTGATCCAAACGATCAGAGATGATTCAGGTATTTTTCATTTTCAGACAACGGAAATTTTGAAACAAACAAAGCCGGAAAGAAAGACAATAACGGCATTTTAATACGCCGGACCGCCTTTGTCAATAAAAACACTTTTAAAATTTGCGCCATTAACAATATTATGCACAAACATAAACAATATTACTCACAAACACAAAAGGAACTGTTCCTGCCAATCTCTTTTTTATTTTCATGATTCCCCGATCAACTTGATGAATCGGCGGATCTCTCTTGACGTTCCAACATGAAATTTATAATGACATCGATCTGTTCAAAAGAAGACTTTTATACTGCTTTTATTCTATTTCCGCCGATCGACTTGATGAATCGGATGCTCATTTGACGTTATAACGAAAAGTTCATTATGAAATCGGCATAAACATAAAAAGATAATTCCATTGATACAAGACCAGGCAACGTCGGAAAATTCATTTTTTACGCGAACTGTTATTTGAAAGACAAGGCAAATACAAAATGACAACAGAAAATTTTCATAAAAAATAAATTGTAAAGACATACCAAAAAAAAGAGCCCGCGAAAAGATTCACGGGCTTTATTATACGACCGGCATAATATTTTCCCGCCGGTCGAGTTTGGAAACCGGCTGTTCACTTTATGTCAGAACAGGAAAAATAAAATGCAATCGGCAAAAACAGAGGCTGAAATTACTCTTCTTCTTCCTGAAGATCGGCGTTGGCAATGATCTGCTGTTGAACGTTTCCGGGAACGACATCGTACCGGTTGAACTGGATCGAGTAGCTTCCCTGTCCGCCGGTCATACTGGCAAGGGTTCTGCTGTAAGACATGACTTCGGCCAACGGAACTTCGGCTTTGACGGTTTGCATTCCGCCGCCGGCGTTTTCCATTCCGAGCGGTCGTCCGCGCCGTCCGGCCAAATCGGCATTGACATCCCCAACGTTATCCATCGGAACGGTAACTTCAAGGTCAACAATCGGTTCAAGAAGAGCCGGTCGGGATTTCTGGAAGACCAGTTTAAACGCGTTGGAAGCGGCGGTTTTAAAAGCCTGTTCGTTACTGTCAACCGGGTGATATTTACCGAAATAGACTTCGATGCAAAGGTCTTGAACATGATAACCGGCGACAACACCTCGTTCCATTCTTTCTTTAAAACCTTTTTCAATCGCGGGCATAAAGTTGGACGGAATCGATCCGCCGACGATTGAGTCGACCCAGAGGAAATTGTTTTCCGGGAAGAGTTTCCAGGATTTCATGGACGGGAAACGTGTCTTATCGGTCGCGAATTCTTCCGCGTTGGTTCCGCCCGGGAACGGATACATTCTGATATGAACTTCACCGAACTGACCGGCACCGCCGGACTGCTTTTTATGCCGATACATCCCATCGCCGTCAGACTGAATGGTTTCG
>CAZZEF010000331.1:0-4409 GCA_964652875.1 uncultured Planctomycetaceae bacterium | reverse complement strand
TTTAAATTTTCCGTCATCTCCGCCGATTGACTGCGTGAATCGGCTGTTCTTTTGATGTTATAACGGATAATTCATGATGGAATCGGTATACTTGCGGAAAAAAACAGTATAAACCGTGTTTCGTAAAACTAAAGATAAGTTCGTCCTGATTCGTTTTCCAGCTTTTTCAAGAGTTCCGGAATTTTGTTTTCAAGATCTTTTCGAACGATCAGAAGGACATCTTTCGCCTCAACGACAATCAGATCATTAACACCAATTAACGCGGTTAAATGACGGCCGTTCATTTTTTCCGTTTCATCTTTCTTATGATCGGATTGACCGTTTGCCAACTTTTTCGAATCCGTTTCGACGTTCATCTCGAATTCGGTCCCGTTTTGAGCCGCACTCGGAATAATGTCCATTGGAGACGTCAGTCGGCGAATAATATTGTTTTCGGAATCGACAACAGCCGTTTCTGTATGAAATGCAACATTGCCGAAAGCGTCTTGCTTTTCCGGATGCAGACGCGCCAGTGAAATGAACGACCCAAGATCATCCCAATGAAATTCCGCAGGAAGAACGACAACATTCTTAGCCTTTTCCATTACGGCGTAATCGATTGAAATGCTTTTTAATGCGGAATAATATTTACGAAACGCGTTGACGCTTCCGGTTCTTTTGATCCGGTTCAGCGCGGTCAGCAATTCCGGTTCGCATTGTCCAATAATATCCAGAATTGTTCGCGCATTCCAAATAAAAATACCGCTGTTCCAAAGATATCGACCCGAATTAAAATAACGTTGGGCAATTTCCAAAGGAGGCTTTTCCGTAAAGCGGTCCGCCAGGAACGGCTGAATATCATAAATTTTTTTAATGATCCTGCTTTCTGGAGATCTCAGTACATTACCTTTTTTTATGTACCCGAACCCGGTATGCGGAAAGCCCGGTATGATCCCCAACGTTACCAGCCGATCGGAAGATTCGTTCACCAGTTGAATGGCGGCCGTTAAATATTTTTGAAACAGATCGTTCGGCCCAATGAACTGGTCACTGGGTAAAACAATCATAATCGGGTCCGGATCCCGTTTAAGAAGTTCAACCGCGGCCCAACCGATCGTCGGAGCCGTATTCCGCGCACAAGGTTCCAACAGAATATTTTCTTTAGGGAGAAAAGAAAGAGTTTTCGAAAACAAATCGGCAAAAGTTTCTGTTCCCGAAACAAAAATTCTTTCCGCTGGAATCAGCGGCGAAAGACGCTTAATCGTCATTTCAAGCAAAGACGCCGAACCGTCGAACGAAAGAAACTGTTTAGGGAAACCGGATCGGCTCTCCGGCCAAAGTCGTGTCCCTTTTCCTCCGGCCATTACAACCGCGTAAACAGAAGATCGATCGGTCATTGATTCGCCTGCGCCTGACTGTTTTGTCCTTTGTAATAATAAACCGAAGTCGGCTGCTGAATAATGGACAGCGCGAACCATCCGCGGGAAACCCGGCATAATCCGGTCGACAGCCCCGCAAAACGGGAATCCTTTTCAAAAACAGCCGGATTCAAAACAAAGGGTTTCGCGTCAGGAAATACTTTGGAGAAAATCGCCCGAAGCGGAATTTGAGCTCGAATATTAACAGGCCCGTCCAGTTCAACAATACCGTCCCGTTTCAGGGTCGTTTTGCCGGACGCGTCAATACCCGGACAATAGGAAACCGTTACTCCAATATCGTTCCATTCATGATCGTTTAAAACAATCGCGTCGAACATGAACCTTAACGAGATCCGATTCTCATAAAATCGAAGCGTTACCGGATCGGAATCGGCGAAAACAAAGATCAAATCGTCTTCATTAACGTTCTCTTTGATTTTTTGAATGGCCGGTGTTTTCAATTTTGTTCCCAGATGATCCAGTAATTCAGGAACATTGAATTCCTTTCCTTTCAGATCAAGGCGGGATAAAAAGATGTTAACGGAAGATTCGTGAACTTTCAGATCCGCGAATGCGCCTGGAAGCGTCGGCGGCTCCACCGTTTGACTGCCAAGCGAACGCTCCGATTCCAATCGTAATGACGCCAGCAACCATTCATTGGTCGTTCGGGCATTCTGAATATTCAAGTCAAGCCCCAACTGTTCAAGATGACCGAAAAAACGCTCTTTCATGCGAACGTTGAGTTCATCGAACCGTTCGGACGCTTCTTTATCAACTCGTTTTCGCACTTCCTGAAGAATGCGGTTTTTCGTTTCCCGTTCGATGTCGGCCTGCATAAGTTCATACTGTCCTTTAGCAACGCCGCGAACAAAATCACTCAAAATCGGAACAAAATCGATATCGGTTCGAACGTCATTCAATTTACTGGAATTGTTGACCATTACTTCGGTCGGTTTGTGTTCGACGCCATATTTTTTCCATTCCATCTCTTTTCGCCCAAGATAAGTGGCCCGGCTCTCATTATACATCTTGGCGGGAAAAACATTGCTTGTCGTTGACGCGATCATCTGACCGTGTATCCAAAGATTAAACAGCAGCTTGTCCGGATTGGGAATCAGTTTGATAAGGACCTGGGTATCTGTTCGGCGCTGTCCGGCTACCGGATTGTTCAATACGGTTTCCTGAACAACATCGAATTCCGGATCCTGAATAGGCAAAAGACGATTGATCAGCGCTTCTGAAATATAAACTTTGGTATTGGAATTATCATAAATAATATTAATGGCTTCTCCAAATTTTCGACAGACTTCAGACCGTGAACTTTTCATTCGATACGCCGTCCGGTAAAGATCTTCTCCTCGGTCCGCTCCCGAATTAAGCTCATAAGCCTCAAAAGCCCAAAGCAGATCTTCCGGATCCGCCGGATCACAGGAATATTTCACCAGCAGACGGAGCCATTCAAGAAGCGGAGCCTCCTGAAATACTTTCGTCTGTTCCGCTGTCATTGGGGTCGTTTGGATCTTGTAACAGATCGAATTGATCCGGTCGTAAAGAAAAGAGATCTGATTTTTCAGAACTTTCTCCTGCGCCGTTTTCATCTCATCTTTGGTTATTTTACCAGAAATCGGAACGAATATTCTGCTGCTGGACTTCATGTCCGACAACTTTTGCAGATCATTATAAAGAGCGTCAACCTCAAACATCTGACGCCAGGATTGACCAACTTCATCGACACCGAAAAAGAGACGCACTTCGTTGGTGACCTTTTTAAATTTCCAAAGATCACCCAGCGCGAATTCCCGGGGCGGAATCAGTTTCTTTTGATTCTTGACTTCATAATAATTCGTGGCCAAAGACCAAAAATAGATCCGACGATCAAGCGCATATTGAAAAGAGTCGACTATTTCCAGTCTGTTTTTCAATTCATAATGTTTGACCAGTTTTGATTGAGTCAACGATTCTTTCGGTTCCGACGAAATAAAAACAGAATTGGAAACAGAAATTTCCTGTTTTTTCGAACCGCTCATTTCATCCGGAGAATGATACCCTTTGAAATCCGGCTGTGTTGAAATCTTTTTAGGCGCTACCTCTTGGATCTTGTCAAACGCAACAGGCAATATCGGATAGTCTGTTTCTGTATTCTTATAAAAACCGGTCTGTTCTGCAATGATCAAATTGGACCGAATCTGTTCCATCTGACTCAACTGCACTTTTAACGCTTTAAGCCATTGACGGCAGGTAACCGGATCTTTATCGATCGTTACGAAAATTTTTTCAAGAATAATTTCCGTTTGAGCCATCCAGTCTTTGGTCAGAGGACATCCTTTAAAAAGGGACACATATTGTTTTAAGGATTCCCGACTCTCTTTAATAAGATCGTTTTTACTTAAACACAATTCATCTTGAGCGCTAAAAGGCTGAATATCATAAATACGCTCCTGTTTACGGGGATTGATCTGCCGCTTTTGAGCCTTATTTTTCAATTCATCCAAAGATCGACCGACCGTTGACGAGTTTTGGGAAAAATGGGAAATATCGTCAATATTAACTTTTTCTTGCGAATAAAGGTCTTCTCCAAATAAAATCAGACAAAGAAACAAAAATAAAACTCGTTTTTTTTCAAAAAGAAAAATCATTTTATATCCTGTTTCGTCAATAACTTTTTTATTTTTGATCCTGTCCAGATTCTGAAAAAGATCTGTCAAGGAACTTTTTTATTCGGGTTGCAACTTTTCCGCAACAAACGGAAGCCCCATTTTATTCTATTTTCGGTAAAAAGAGTCTGTCAGTTGAATCGTTTTTAACGTTTATGACTTTTTTAATGTTTTTTACAAGTATTTGTGTGCTTTACAGAAACAACAGAAAAATTTTTCTGTTTAAACAAATAAAAAAAGAAAAAATTATATATAAAGATCTAAAAACAACAAATCAGAAAAAATGGACAAGATAGAAAAAAGAAAAATCGGGGCAACTGGATTCGAACCAGCGACCTTTTGACCCCCAGTCAAACGC
>CAZZEF010000330.1:0-4425 GCA_964652875.1 uncultured Planctomycetaceae bacterium | reverse complement strand
TTCAGTATTTCAGTATTTCAGTATTTCAGTATTTCAGTATTTCAGTATTTCAGTAATTGAGTAATTGAGTAATTGAGTGATTGAGTGATTGAGTGATTGAGTGATTCAGTGATTCAGTGATTCAGTGATTCAGTGATTCAGTGATTAAGTGATTAAGAGATTAAGTATTTCAGTATTTCAAAGTTTCAGTATTTCGAGACTGCACTATTCCTTACATCGCGTCTTTTCTGACCGCAAACAGGAAATGCAAAATGGGAAAATGCAATTTCTTAACAGTATACAAAATCCAGACAAGTTTGTATTTGCTTTATATAACTTTTTCTATTCAGCTGTTTTTTCGAGATATTGGACAAGTTTTCTTCCTGTTGAAGAAAGAGGCATAATCCGCGCTTCATCAAGAGTAACCCAGCGTGTCTGAACGGAGGTCAAATCAAATTTTCCGGAAGCGAAAACGATCTTTCCGGAGTTGATCCGCGGCGGATCCTGACTTTTTATCCAGCGGGATTCACAAAAGAGAAGCGTTATTTTATATCGCGTGACCGAATGCCTAACCGTTCGAATGACCTTGTTTATTATCGGAACACCTTCCGACACTTCCGGGAGCGCACTTTTAACAACGAGTTCAAATTCACTTTGAACCGCGGGATCGTCCTGCGGCGGCCGGTCAGAGATCTGATGAAAACGAGGAAAGTCCCAAAGGCCTGTCCAACGTCCCCCTTCCGGATACCGGACCAAAAGAAACGATTCGAATCGGCTCCTGACACTGATTTTTTTTGTAACATCATTAAGAGTGTCATGACTCACAATCCCTTTGGAGGACGATGAATTTTCTGCGGTTTTTTTTGGAGAAATTTTTTTGACGCCGGGCCGGTAAACAAGGACCGCCACTTCAAGACGAGACTCCTTTTCGATCTTTTTTTCTAGCATCGGCAGAAGATGCTGAGCCCCATTTTGAGCCGCTTCGCAAAAGCGGACACAGGGACACTGCGCGCATTTCGGTTCCTTAATCGCGCAAATCATGCTCCCGAGATCCATCAGGGCCTGATTAAAGAGACCGCTATTTTTTTTCGGAAGGATCTGTTCAGCGAATTTCCAAAGCGTTTTGTTTCCTTCCGATTTCATCGGATCCGATTCCAATCCGATCAAACGGGAATGAAGACGGATCGTATTGGCTTCCAGAATCGGTTCGCGCCGATCGAACGCAATGGACAGAATGGCGCCGACAGTATATTTTCCAATCCCGGGAAGAGAAGCCGCCTGATCCCGTGTGTTCGGAAAGATCCCGTTATAATCGGAGACAATTTTTCGCGCGGCCGAATGCAGCTGATGGGCCCGACGATAATAACCGAGTCCCTCCCATGATTTCAAAACATCAGAAATATCGGCTTCAGCCAAAACAGAAACCGACGGATATTTTGCCATAAATCGGTCAAAATAGCCTTTAACGGTTGAAGTGGTCGTCTGCTGAAGCATGATCTCACTAACCCAAACCCGATAAGCAAGAGCGGAACGATCCGATTCGGAAAGATCCCCGTATTGATCCGGTTCGAGACGCCAAGGGAGACGACGTCCATTCTTTTCGAACCAACGCATTATTTCGCGCCGCAGAACTGCGAGCTGCTTTTCATTCGGAATATTCATTGCGGCCGTCCAGCGGGATCAGCTTGATCGCCAATTCTTTGCCCGAAAGCTTGATCGCCATTTTACCGTTAAGAAGATCTCTTAAAAGATCGCCGATCATTTCCTTTCGCCAGCCAAATTTCAAACGCGGCTGTTTTTCCTCTGAAAGCTTTCCGTAATAATCGGCGATAAAGTCCCGAACATCTTTGGTCGACGTCAAAAGAGAGACGGCGATCTGATGCTGTTTCGCGAAATCGGTAAGAACAGTCATTATAAATTGACAAATAGCGGGATATTGGGACGATCCATTTATTTTTTCCAACTGGGGAAGATCCCGTTCGTTCAACGCCAAAGCCTTCTCCGCCGCCTGACCGACTTCGCTGAGTTCTTTTTCGTTAAGATGAAGACCGCGCACCGATTGAAGACGATCCGGTTTTCCGCTTTTTTTACGAGCCAGTTCGACAATAAGATCATCGCGGAGAATTCGGCAGACCGGCTTGTTTTTTCGTTCCGCCTCGCTGTCGCGCCAAAAACAGATCTCCCGCGCAATGGCAAGTTCACGCGGCGTTAAATTTGATATCTTGGGAAGTTTCGTCCAGTTTTCTGTTAAAAACGAATTCTGAAGAGAAGAGAGGTAATTCTTCATTTCCTGACGAAACCAGTCCGTCCGATCGTATTCTTCCAATTTGCTTTCGAGTGCATCGGCCATTTTCTTCAGATAAAGAACATCATTAAGAGCATACTCAACCTGAAGAAAAGAAAGCGGCCGACGCTGCCAGTCGCTTCGTGACTCCTCTTTCGGAAGATAGATCTTGAGGATCTTTTCGCCGAGCGCTTTAAAACTGCTTGGATAATCGCATCCAACAAAACCGGCGGCGATTTGGATGTCGAAAACATGTTCGGGAAATTTTCCGACCGCGTTATGACAAAATTCCATTTCGCTCCGACACGCGTGAACGATGACTTTTGCGTCTTTTCGGCAGATCCGTTCCCAAAACGGGACAAGTCCGTCTTTAAGCGCCAGTGCGTCGATCAAGACCAGCCCGTCTTCTGTTGAGATCTGAATCAGACAAAGTTCGGAATGAAAGCGTCCTTCGGAGATGAACTCTGTATCAAGTCCAAACCAGCAGGACGCTTCGTTTTCCGCCAACCAGCGGTCAAGTTCCGCTTCGGTTTTAATAAATTGATAAGACATTCCGTTTTTCTTTTCAAGACAATCACATAAAGAGAATTGTCATAATAATAAAGACCGGCAGCAAGATCAAAATGCTGTAAACCATGTAACCGAAAAAGCTCGGCATCTTAACGCCCGATTCTTCGGCGATCGCTTTGACCATGAAGTTCGGACCGTTTCCAATATAGGTCATTGACCCCATGAATACCGCTCCAATTGATACCGCCGTCAGCAAACCGATCGGAATTCGAACTCCGCAAGCCTTTTCCGCATCGTTAAGTTCTTTTTCCATCTTGTCGGCTTTTTCTTTATCGCCTTTTTCTTTCGCTTCGGCAATTTGTGCTTCTGCGGACGCTTTCGCCGTTTCAAAGAAAACGACATAGGTCGGAGCGTTGTCCAAAACGGAAGAAAGACAGCCCGTCATCCAGTAAAACTGTTTTTCCTGATTCAGACAGATCTTCTGACCGTATTTATCAACGGTATCGGCAATGGTTCCGCCATTGACGTTAAGGATCTGGAGAGGCGCCTGCATGCAGATGAAGATCCCGAAAAACAGGGCGGCCACTTCCATAATCGCGGAATAATTGAATTTGTTCTCAACCCGAACCGCTCGCGAACCAAAGCTCAGCGAGATCACAACCATAAGCAGCTGAACAATTTCACGAAGGAACATCCAGGGATTGAAATCGCCGATCTTTTGACCCGGGGCAAGAAACGCGACCGCGCAAATAACTCCGGCCAGACAGAAAACATTGGGGAAAAGTCCTTCGAATTTCAAAGGTTTGCGCTCAACATTATCAAGCGCTTTGTTCAGATCGGTTTCTTTGCGATAGTACCAAAAATAATCGACCAGCAGATAAACAACAACGACCAGTCCGTTGACAAAAAGCCATTCCCGCCAGAGATTCATGGTCCAGGCGAACGCAACGCCCTTCAAATATCCAAGGAAAAGCGGGGGATCGCCGATCGGAAGAAGACATCCGCCGCAGTTGCAGACACAGAAAATAAAGAAGATCACCGTATGAGCTTTGTATTTTCGTTCCTTGTTCGTTTCAAGAAGAAGACGAATCAAAAGCATTGCCGCTCCGGTTGTTCCGATAAAGCTGGCTAAAACAGCGCCAATGAAAATAATAACCGCATTAACCATTGGGGACGCTTTCAAGTCGCCGGAAATCCGAATTCCGCCGGAAATCGTGAACAGCGCGAACAACAGAATAATAAACGGAATAAAGTCGGCAACAATCGCGTTGACGAAAATCGTTCCCCCCTTGGCAATCGGACCGGCACTGGCACTGACAACATGATGAGTCGGCCAATGAAGATCCAGCGCGCCGGGAAAGAAAAACGCGTAATAAGCCAGTGTAATCAAACCGAGTACCGCCGCTACCAAAAATCGGTTGAGATTGCTCTCCCACCAATGCTCCGTCGCCGGAATCAACGGAAGAATTGCAATGCAAAGCAGCAGCAGGCAGAACGGAATAATCATCCAAATTGCGGGAGGCTGTGATTTTTCATGATGCTCTTCCGCGACAGGGGCCTTTTCAACAGCCTTGTCAGAGACAGGAGCAGCCGCTTTGTCAGCAGTCGCTTTATCAGCAGTCGCTTTATCAGCAGCCGCTTTGTCAACGGCC
>CAZZEF010000329.1:1032-4510 GCA_964652875.1 uncultured Planctomycetaceae bacterium | reverse complement strand
CCGGTTCCGTCATGAATTTTCCGTTATAACGTCAAAAGAACAGTCGACTCACGCGGTCAATCGGTGAAAATGACGGAAAATTTAAAATAAAATAGGTATAAATACGTTATGCCGGTTTTATATCGCTGCCGTTTTAATTTTCCAACGGCCTGTCGATTGATTTCGTGAATCGATTGATCTTTTAACATTGGAATGAAAAATTGTGATGAAAACGATACAAGATCAAATACGGCCTCAATTTTAAAAGAGCTGAAATAATATGAAGTTGGCAGTTCAGCAAAAAGTCTTTTAGTGTCTTTCAACACTTTTAATGATATGCGCTTCAGGTATCCAAACAGACGGGACACCTGTTTGACAGGTATGCGGTCGATCCGTCCGCGTTCCAGTCCAGTTCTTTCGGTGATTGGCAGACAAAGATAAAGCAGACACGGGCTAGTTCATTTCCTGACTTGCGGCCAACCCTTTTACCGTCAGAAGATATTTTTGACGGGGATGTTTCGGATGGTCCGGATAGAGCAAACGCACAAAACCGGCATGAATGGCGGGATTTAAATAGTTGTTCAGGAATGTTTCGCGATGTTTCAATTTCATCGCCAACATCAATTCTTTAACGTTTTGCTGTCGGCTTCCCAAGACTTTTATCAAGGAGAAAATATTGGGATTTTCAGGAACGAGCATGTCCGGTACTTGTCCGGTGCTTGTCCGGTCCGCCATTTCATTCACTTCTTTGGAGGGTTCGATGATCAAATAGCGGTTTTTCAATTCGTTTTGTTCACCAAACAAAAGATTGCGGAAAAAAGCTTCCAGATATTTCGTTTCAGGGTTGATTTTGCGCTGATAATTTTTGTAATTTGCCCGAACAAGCGCGTTTCGAAAATACCAGGAGTGTTCTTCAAAAGGGGAGTTGTCGACCGAAAACCCCAAGGTTCGCAGATATTTAATGAGAAAGACGGCGGTTGTCCGGGTATTGCCTTCGCCGAACGCGTGAATTTGCCAAAGATCCGCGGTAAACCGGACAAGATGCTTCATTATTTCCGCGGGGGAAAGTCCGGCGTAATCATACTCTTTTTCCCGGAACAGATCATGTTCCAAGGCCGGTCGTATGTCATCAGAACCGGCATAATAGATCGTATCGCCGCGCAGGACCCATTCTTTTTTGCTTATGTTATAATCCCTGATTTGTCCGGCGAACTTGAATACTCCGCTGAAAATGCGTTTGTGAATATTGAGATAGCCCGCGGGCGAAAAGGAAAATGTATGCTCACTCAAAAGTTTTGCGATATTGACGGAGACTTTATCCGCTTCTTCCGCCCGAAATTTTGGAGGCGTTTGGGTTTTCGACTCATAATAGGATTTGATTAGCGCGTGAGCTTCGTCAATGGAAATATCTCCGTCAATATGACGTTTGGCCGTCTTGATCAAGTATTCCGAAGCGCTTAAACCGTCAACCGCCTGCAGGCCGATCGCCGTCTTCCAAGCGAGAACTTTGTCCTGTTTATGCGGTTCGCTCTGTCGAAGATATTCGTCAAAGCTGTCCTGATTTTGGGAATTCTCTTCACTCATTTTTGGAGACTCTTATTGCTTGTTTACAATAATGGACACGATGACAAGATCTTTCGCTTCAAAAGATTTCGTCAAAACATCTTTAAGGACGTTATCTCTGTATCATTAAAAATTTTTCGATCACAAAGTCAAAAGAACAATCGATCACAATGTTAATTGATGGCGAAATGTAAATTTTATACAGATCTCCTTTGAAAAATCCGCTGTTTTTGCCGATTGGCATTAGGAATCGGCTGTTCTTTTGACGTTATAACGGAAAATTCTTCATGAAACCGGTATAAAAAAATCAGCGGTATAAAACGTAAACGGAAAGATCTTTGTATGTTTCTCGAATATTTTCGAAAATAAGAAGCTGTTTTACTGCTCTCGTTTTGAAATTTCCGCCAACTGACTTTGTGAATCGGCTGTTCTTTTGACGTTACGACGAAAAATTCATCATAAAACCGGTATAACAATTTAACGAAAAAAACGGAATCGGTATAAATAATATAATGACGGAAATGATAGAACAGAGTAAAAGAAAACACGAAAATCAAAGTGGACTTTCGTGTTTTTCAAAAGCTTGGAAAGACATTTCATTCGTTTATTCGCCAACCGGATTAAACGACGGTTTTATTGAAATAAAACGGTGACAATGTCTTCGAAGCAATAAATAATGGGAGATCAATCCAATAAAAAGGGGATCAGGCCATTTCGCGAAGTGCTTTGAGCGCTTTAACCTTAACGACGTTGTGCGCCGGTTTGGCGGCGATATCGCAAGGCTGTCCGGTAAACGGATTAATGACATTCTTGCGGGCTTTTTTGGCCGGAACTTTTTTCTTTTCGATCTTGAGAACGCCGGGAAGAACAAAGACGCCGCTTCCCTTTTTCGAAAGACTGGTGCTGATCGCGTCGTTCAATCCGTCCAAAACAGCCTGAACGTCTTTACGGGCAAGTCCGGAGGACGCCATGATTTTTTCAACAAGTTCTTTTTTGGAATACGGTTTTTTTACTGTTTCTTTAGCCATTCGTATTGTTCCTGTAAAAATAATATTTAATCGTGAACGAGAACGATCCTCATTCCGGAATTTATTATATTGTAAAAATAGCGTAAAACAAGGGGTCAAATGAAGGTTTCTGCAATATTATCCCTGATTTTAAGACTCTTTGTAAAAAATCTTGCGTTTAAATTGATACTGTTATGAATTTTTTGATTCACGTTTTTCTATTTATAAATTACCCCATCCAACGTCTAATGTGTATTCGATTCACGAAGTCAAACGGTAGAAACAGCGGTAAATTTAAAATGAGACGAGTATAATTTCCGGCGGACAATTCCGCCTTGATCCTGCCGCCTCAGTGTACTCTTTGTTTATTTGAAGATGTTTCCAAGGGCACCATAAATAACGAAGAGAGAAAAAAGGAAGGCGGCGATCAATCCGAAATTCAGCAAGAGGCCGGCGCGATACTGTCCCATCAGCCGTTTTCTGTTAACGAGAATGATAATACCTCCGATCACTAACGGGAGTACAAAAACCTGCGAGATTTGAGTGGTTATTTGAGCGGCGACCGGCGCGGCTCCAAGAATGGGAACCGTTAATCCGATCAGGCAGGCGATTCCGGTCAATAAACGAAAGATCGGCGTATTGATCTTGATCTGACCATTTCGAAAATCGCCGAGCAGGAAACCGGCGATCATCGCGATTGGCAGAATGGAGGAGATCCCGGCGCTGACGAACCCTAAAATGAAGATCAGGGTTGCCCATTGTCCGGCGATGGGACGCAACGGTTCGACCATATCCAGAACCGCCCGAATTGGCGCGCCCCCGCGAAAATAGATCGCTCCCGCCGCAACGCAAAGGATCGAACCGCTGATGATGAACATGATCAAAGCGGAAATAAGACTGTCCTTTTGTTGTCTTTTCAGATCCTGGGT
>CAZZEF010000329.1:0-1008 GCA_964652875.1 uncultured Planctomycetaceae bacterium | reverse complement strand
CCAATAGCGGTCGAACGACAAAAGTAGGGGCCGCAAGTGTAGTTCCGACCATTGCCGCAAGAAGAATTGCCGGATTGGTCCCCGCTCCTGTTTTCGGTATTGACGGAACCATTCCGCTGAAGATCTGGCGCAAAGTGGGCGCGACAAGAAACAGCGAGATCAAAAAAGAAACACCCAAAATGGAGACTATGGCCGCTAAAAACGTTTCAATGCGAGAGTAACTGCCGAACCAGAAGATCAGATAGAGCGCCAGAAGGAGTAAAACGGCAATGATCAGCGCGCCGTATTGCGCATTGAGTCCGAGCTTTTCCCAAAACCCGGGAAAACACAAGCGTCCGCACTGATACAGCGCGTCGGACGAGCAGCCGACCAGACCGGACAGACAGCACCATTGACCGGCAATGAGCATGAGCATGGTCAGACCGGCGAACAGTCTACCGCAGGGAAGTTCCGTTCGAAATGAATGAAGTGCCGTTCGACCGGTAACGACCGCGTATCGCCCGTAAGCTTCCATAAGAACCGCACTGAACAAACAACTCAAAAAAACGACCCAAAGAAGACTTGTTCCGTATTCCGAACCGGCGGAAATCATTGTCGTAACGCTTCCGGTCCCAATGGTGTATCCAACGCAGAACAGCCCCGGCCCGATCAAGAGAAAAAGCGTGATCATTTTTTGTAAAAAACTTTTTCTGGTCAAGTCGTTTTCCGTTGAGGGCGTTTCATTTTCCGGCATTTTTATGACTCCTTTTGATCTTCTTTTTTATTCTTTCGAATTTATACTGCTCTTATTTTAAATTTTCCGTTATTTTCGCCGATTGACTTCGTGTGTCGACTGTTCTTTTGACGTGATAACGGAAAATTCATAAAGGAACCGGTATAACAGGTCTGTTTTTGAATATGTTTAACTCACCGTGTCTTTATTTCTGCGCGAAGAATTCGCTTGCGCGGCATACGCTTCCTTTTTTGCGAGGGCAACATTATTAATTATACAGAACGTCTTTTTGATTT
>CAZZEF010000328.1:0-4528 GCA_964652875.1 uncultured Planctomycetaceae bacterium | reverse complement strand
GTTTCCAATAACCCTTATTAGAATACGATTGAAATACAATGAGTAAATACGTAAAAAATATCATGGCCGACGAACTGAAACGAAGGTTTGCCGGTGTTGAAAACGCGCTGCTCGTTAATGTTGTCGGAATGGACGTGAATACGAGCAATCGTCTGCGCAAAGAACTTGACGAAAAAGGCATCAATGTCATGGTCGTCAAGAACAGTCTTGCCGGACGGGCTACTGCCGGAACTTCTCTGGCCAGCCTGTTTGACGGACTTAACGGAAACAGCGCGGTTTGCTGGGGATCTCAGGATATCGTTTCTCTTGCCAAGGAAATCATTCAGGTTACCAAAGACAAGGCTTACGAAAAATTCGAAGTCCGCGGCGGCGTTCTCGACGGTGAAGCTTTCAACGCCGATAAAGTCGTTGATATCAGCAAATGGCCTTCCCGGGAAGAACAGATCTCTCTGCTGCTCGGTCAAATCGTCGGTGTCGGATCCAAACTTTCCGCGCAACTTCTTGCCGGAGGAGCGATCCTTGCCAGTCAGATCAAAAAGATCGCCGGCGACGACGAAGCCGAAGACGAAAACAAGGAATAATTTGTTCCGAGTGTCCTTGATCAGTTTCCTTTAAAAGAAACTGAAAATTCGTAAATCTGGCTCGAGTTCCTCGAAATTGGTTCGTGTACTCAAGCCTTGAATATAAAAATTGGTGCTAATTTAATTAATTGCCGTTGTTGGGCTGTTGACCACAGGAACAAGTGTTTGTTTCGATCGAGATGGGAGCCTGCCGGCAAAACTAAGAAAGGAAATCAGACAATGTCAGATCAAGAAACCAAAGTTTATTCCGACGCTATCAAAGAACTCGGCGACAAAATCGTTGCGATGACTCTTAAGGAAGCTAAAGAACTCAGCGATTACCTCAAAGACGTTCATGGTATCGAACCCGCCACCGGCGGAGCCGTTATGGTTGCCGGTCCGGCCGCTGGTGCTGATGCTCCCGCCGCTGAAGAAAAAACTGAATTCGATGTCATTCTCGAAAGCTTCGGCGAAAGCAAGCTGAATGTTATCAAAGTCGTCAAAGCCGCTACTGGCTTGAGCCTTGGCGATGCCAAAGCCCTCGTTGACGGTTGCCCGAAACCGGTTAAAACCGCTATCGCCAAAGAAGACGCTGACAAACTTAAAGCTGATCTCGAAGCCGCTGGCGCTACCGTCTCTCTTAAGTGATGATTTTGATAGTTTCCCTTTGTTGTCTTACGCTTGATCTTTGATCGGATCGTAGACAACAAAAGACTGATCATAATAAAAACCGATTCTTTCCCCTCGAAAGTCTCGGTTTTTTTTTGATCTTTACAGCGCCGATGATTTTTTGGAAAGAGGACAATGAAATCAAGCGATAAAACGGGTCGTGCTTATTCACGAACGGATCAAAAACGGATTGGACAGAATTTTTCCGGCCAAAACGGATCCGAAAAAAACGCAAACGGATCTTCCGGAGAATCTTGCGGAACAGAGACTTCGAAAATAGAACGATTGGGAGCGGTCGTTGTTGTTCCAAGATCGAAAAAGCCGGGACTTGACTGGAAAGATCTTTCGATCGGTGATCTTGAATTTTTGGTCATTCACCGTTCCGGTCAAGTCATTGCTCCCGGTACGCTCTGTTTTCCCGGCGGAGGGATCGAGCCGGGCGAGTCTCCTGCCGAAGCGGCTGTGCGGGAATTTCGGGAAGAAGTCGGTTTGGATATTCAGATCGGTCCGGAAATTTGGCGGAACATAACGCCTTGGAATGTCGCGTTGACTTGGTTTTCCGCGGAACTGATCGACTCGAACGCCGTTCCCCGAACTGAACCCCGGGAAGTTGCCGATTGCCTATGGATGCCGCTTGACGGGATCTTGAATGATCCTGATCTTCTGTTGAGTAATATTCCTTTTTTGGAAGGAATTCAAAACGGGACGATCCGGCTTTGGCCAAAGGTTTGCTGACGGAACTGTTTTGAATCCAACCGGTATAACCGTTATATTTTATTGAGTTTTTGAAAAATATTCCTGAATTGGAAATTATGATGTTGTGCAGATTTAAGAAAGGGATATAATATAAAGTCGGGGGGATATGTAATATTTCCTGAATAAGTTGAATTTGTAATTTGTTCCAGTAATATAATGTTCTTTTTTCAAATATCGAAACGGAACGGTCATGCAAAGTTGGCGGCAGCAGATACACCGAAACAGCGCGGTTTTATCCGAATTAACGGGGAGAAGTAATGTCCGGTTGGGAAATCCGGTCTTTTCGACTGTTAAAAAAGTGAAGAAAGTTTTGGCCGTTTCCTCCAATCGGTCGGCTTGGTCTTTTTTTTCGATGAAAAGAGCTTCGTTGAAATACGGTTTTAAT
The DNA here is from genome assembly GCA_964652875.1 of uncultured Planctomycetaceae bacterium. GTDB lineage: Bacteria > Planctomycetota > Planctomycetia > Pirellulales > Thermoguttaceae > JAUNBG01. The sequence goes on along the minus strand of CAZZEF010000328.1, from coordinate 2,158 downwards.
GATAAAAGGCATTTGACGGGGTTTGCGGGGATCTGTTTCGTTCTGTTTTGTTTCTTTTTATATTCAGGAACGGATCTTTTCGGACAGAGTTCGGCCGGTTCGAATCTTTCCTTAAGCGATGCCGTTTCCAAAGAACGGCCCCAATTTAATGGGGCAAATCAGAATCGGATGGAAACGGGCAAAACCGCTGTCAATTCGTTAAGCGCATCGGGAAGAGGCGGTTTGGGATCGGTTAATTCCGGGGCGCGGTCGGGAAGTCCGAGTTTTTCGCCGTCGGGAAATTCGAGTACACTGCCGTCGCGAACTTCCGGTCAAACATCGGCGGCGGTAAACAGATCGTCGTTGGGATCCGACAACAGCAACAACGTTGGATCCGCATATTCGAATTCCAATACAGGCCGAATTGGCAACGCGGTTGGAAACGATCAGCAGCTTCCGCAAGGCGCTTTTTTTCAGGATCAATGGACAGACGGCGGAATCGTTGGCGGTTACGCGAACAGACCGCCCAAACCGTTGGGTCGGGAAGCGTCTTCGATTAAAAATGTCCCGTTGTATTTTCCGGAAGGTTTTTTGGATTCTTCCTCCAAGACGAAACGGCCGCAGGATAACGCAGACCAGCCCAAGACGACGGATCCTGCCGAATCACAAGCCGAACGTAAGACACTTGATCCGGTTTACGATCAGGAGCCGGACGATTATGAACCGAATTACATTATCAGCAATTCGAGATTTCGTCATTCGGCACTTGCGTTTGCTTCCTTAATCGCGGTTGGAGCGCTGGGGATCTTTGTCTTTACTGATTATCGATACCGATGTCATTTGCAAAACGTTCTTTCGCGAAATCAGCGGCTGCTTTCGCCCGATGTCGTTTCCGCCGATTTTGAGGCGATTGAAGCGGTCGAAGATCCGGAGCCCGCTTTAATAGGGTTCTTTTCCGGTAATGATTATTCCGATACCGCCCGTTTTACGGAAATGATGAATCGGTTCAAAAGCGCCGATCTATCGAATGAAATGGATCATCCGGTTGTTTCGCCGGTGGTCGCTCTTCCCGATACCGGTTTAAATCCATCGGAAGAAAGTGAATTTTTCGTTCGAAAGCAGGAATAATGACTATTGAGATCAAACGGCATCCGTCAGGAGTGCTTTTACCCGTTCATGCGCAGCCCGGCTCTCGAAAAAATGAAATCAAAGGCGAACGGAACGGATCTCTGAAAGTATCCGTAACCCAAATCCCGGAAAAAGGAAAAGCGAATAAAGTAATCGCGGAATTTATCGCTAAAACACTTGGGCTTCGCCGATCTCAAATTGAACTTGTATCCGGAGAAACGTCGCCTGCCAAGATCTTTCTGATTAAGGATCTTTCTGCGGAAGATCTTTTAAAATTGATTCAGCCCTATTTGGATTGAGATCCGATGACTTCTAAAAAAGCAAAAGCGAAAATAATTCTTCAGCGTCTGATCGACCGTTATCCGGAAGCGGATTGTACATTAACGCATCAGAGTCCATTGGAGATGCTGATCGCGACGGTTCTTTCTGCACAATGCACTGACAAACGGGTCAATATTGTTACCGAGAGTCTTTTTAAAAAATACAAACGTCCGATCGATTATTTGGCGGTTTCTTTGGAAGAGCTGGAACAGGATATAAAAAGTACCGGTTTTTATCATAACAAGGCCAAAAATATTCGGCTTTTGTGTGAGCGTCTTATTGAAAAATACGATTCGCAGGTCCCCTCGGAAATGGATCAGCTGGTCGAACTTCCGGGGGTCGGGCGCAAGACGGCCAATGTTGTTTTGGGCAACGCGTTCGGTAAAGTCAGCGGTTTCGTTGTCGATACCCATGTCGGCCGTTTGAGTCGTCGAATGGGACTGACTAACGAAAACGATCCGGTAAAAGTCGAACGGGATCTTGTCAAACTTTTTCCAAAAGAAGAATGGATCAATACGAGTCACCGACTTATTTTTCTCGGTCGGGAGATCTGTTCCGCGCGCAAGCCCGATTGCGAACACTGCTTTCTTGCGGATGTTTGTAAGAAAAACATTGATTGAACCGGCTGTTTTTCGGCGCTGGATCGGAAATTTCATCTGTAATACCGATTCCATCATGAATTTTCCGTTATAACGTCAAAAGAACAGCCGATTTACGCAGTCAATCGGCG
>CAZZEF010000327.1:0-4553 GCA_964652875.1 uncultured Planctomycetaceae bacterium | reverse complement strand
TCCGGGAAAAAACACTTGAAGCAGCTCCAAGGAATTCTTCCCATTCGGTAAAATCTTTGTCCTCATTGGTCAAATCTCCTCCCAGCAAGGAAAACTCGAGCTGGGGGTTGGCATCGTATAACTCACTCAGCATGCTCCCCCACCCCGCATGTCCTTCCTGAACATCGCCCAAATATAAGAATGAGAACGCTTCGGGATCAGCAGAAGTTGTAAAAGACAATTCTTCACTCCAGGCTGCTTCGTTGCCCACTCTATAAATATATTGGGTATCAGGTGTCAGCTCAGTAAGGGTAGCTGTACAGCGATAATGATCCGTTCCGGCAAAAGGCGTCAGGATAGCATTGATTTGCCCGGCAACGGCAAAATCGCCATTATAATTTGCAGCTTCGATATACTGAACTTTATTGGTATTGCTGTCTGGTGATAGCCAGGTTATCGTCTGGGTCGTAGTGGGGTCCTGAGACCAGGTCAGAATGACCTGATCAGGACCAGACATTTCCTCAGCCCAGACAGTTGCTGGAGCAAAGCAGAAGCAAGTCAGAATCATGACAACAACTAACAAAAAGCTTATCCTGCAAGCTTCGGAAATCTTTATTTTTTTTAAGCCGAATTTAAATAACATACGAGTTGCTCCTTTAATTCATAAACCTCTGCCAGGAGTGTGGGCAAAACCTTTTAAGCCAGAGGCTATTTGAGGTTTTGCCCGTCATCTTCACTCCTTAGCAATATTTACGCTTGGAAGCACTATTGAAAAATCACCGGATTTTGATCAAGGGCATTGGTCAACACATCAACGATATAGACCTTGATCACATCCCCGGCTTGTACATTGAAACCAGCCTGAGCAGTTCCCACCTGGTCAAAGTCAGCTACGGCCGAATTGATCTGTAGCTGACTGCCATTTCTCAAATGGGTAAAGACTACAGTTTCATTTCCGCTATGAGAGACAACCGGCCCAATATTGACCGTGAAATACTTGAATCCGGAAGTCCCCGCACTAACAGTCATGGTCTTGATGCCTGCCGGTGTTTCGCCTATGGTATAAGCTGAATCTGACCGTGGTGTTACAGTGTAGCTCGGGTCACCTGCTACAACAGGTATTAACTCGATACTTACTATATTGCCAATTGACATCTTCCCGCTTACCGATGGCCCCACAAGTTTCAGCGGCCAGTTATCATCTGCTTCGAGAATATTAAATCCGTCTAAGGTGTTTGCAACAATGTAGTCATTATTACGAATAATATCCTGGCTATCGATCGTTACAGAATATCCATCTTCAGCTGTGAGTACCACCTGATATCCAGCGTTCGCCAAGTCATTGTTAAAGGCATTGTCCGAATGCTGGTCGGCATCATCCACGAAGCCCGCCAGGAACCACAGGGGCATGCCTTCCCAGGTCCGGTTTTCTGAATCGGTGTAGGTTGCTTTGTGGTTGGCACCCATGGTACAGGTCAGCGCTGATTCGAAATAGGTTTTGCTGATATCCTTTACCAGTCCGCCAAGTTCCTGTCCATCCAGATTCAATATCCACCCTTCCGCCGGCTTAGAGTAAACGCTGATCTCGGTAATATACTTGGGAGAGAGTCCGGCACAAGATGGATACATAATTCCTTCATTTTCATAGTAATGCCAGTAGGCTTCCGGCAAAGTCTCATGCATATCCCATTGGCTGTAGATGTTGTCATCCGGAGTGAAGAACAGGCGCATACCATCTTGATACTTGGGGACATATTTGCCGTCAGCCCACCAGGCCAATATTGCATCTCCCTGGCGTGCCTGTACGGAAGGATCAGTATAGATTGAGGAATAGGGCAGCGTGGTTTCCCAACCGTCGCTGGCTTTGAACACGATGTCAGTTCCTGTGCCCATACCGCCTACCAGTTCTACCAGATCCTTAACAAGTGTACCTTTAACCGCATTGGCTATCTTGAATCCACCAATGCCGGTTTCATTCTCGTCCCATATATCGTTCGGGTCAAAGGTGACTCCCTGGTATTTATATACCGTAGTCCCATCACCAATCTCATCGAACAGACTTATCATTTCGATATAGTTAAGGGTCTCTTCATCAATTATGGTAGTGCCATCATCTCCATATTTGACAATGCGAAGTTCAGGTATGTCTCCGCTGCCGCCTGTTTCAAAGGAGGTCAGCTCGATTTCTGCTATCTTTCCTACGCTTTTCCCAGTAAGGGCTCCTTCAGTATCGGCAACACCAGAGCCGACCAGACGCAGCGGTGCTGAATCAGTAAGTGCAACACCATTCATTTTATTTGCAATTATATAATTGCTGTTTTTATTGATATCGGCACTGTCAAAGTCAACACTATAGCCGTCTGAAGCTTTTACCAGAACTTTGTAACCGGCTACAGCTTGGTTAAAATCATAGCCGTGAGGCTGCCGGTCATCTACCCAACCGGCCAAAAACCAGAGGGGAATACCTGACCAGACATTTTCATCGCTGTCAGTCCATTCTACCAGGTGACCCGAATGGGGACAGGCAAGTCCAGCTTCGAATTCAGCCTGGGATATCACATCACTGATTTTTCCTTTCAAGGCTAGGTTCCAACTGCCAGGTTCAGCAGCAGGAGTTTGTAGTTCTGGTATTTCTATCTTGGCAATGTTACTAACAGACAGGCCTCCAAGGGAACCATCGGCTTTCGTAACACCTGCCCCGACCAATCGCAGCGGCGCTGAGCTATCAGTCAGTGGTGCACCATCATATTTATTCGCCACGATATAATCGTTGCTGTTGGCTATATCGGAACCGGTAAAGGTCTTGGAGTAAGTACCATCCCCATTAATCACTTCAACACTGTAGCTAGCAGCCAGGGTATCATTGAAGGTCCAATGAGTACCGTTCTCAATATCATCTACCGCACCTAAGAGTACCCACAGCGGAACCCCGGACCAAACTTTGCCATCTATATCGGTCCACTCCTGGTAATGCCCTGATCCCGTACAGGCAAGTCCGTTTTCAAACTCTTCCTGAGTGATAGTGTCCTCTACTTCTCCAATCATTTCCAGGGTCCATCCGGCAGGTGGTTCAGGCAGACCGGACAATTCAATGCGGACTATATTGCCAACCTGCTGTCCGCCCGCTATGGCTAAGCCCTTCAACTGCAGCGGCCAGCAGTCTTTATCTGATTCGGTCTTAAGAGGTAACGGTTCTCCGTTCAGGGTATTGGCAACGATATATGCGTCACTGCGAGCAATCGCTGCACTACTCAGGGTAGTCGACCAGCCATCACCGGCTATTACCTTAACTTCGTAATCCTCTGCAGCCAGGTCATCGTTGAAGTTGAAGTGCAGTGGGCCCACATCGGGGTCGTCGTCGACCATGCCCACCAGCAGCCATAAAGGTACTCCTCCCCAGACATCATCATCGCTGGTATCTGGAGTGCCTTTATCATCGGTCCAGGTTACCTGATGTCCACAAGTCAGACCTTGTTCGAAGTATTCCTTGGTGACTGTCTCATCCTTGGCTCCGGAGAGCTGCAGTGTCCAGTCAGTAGGCGCTACGCCGGTAGCAGCAACAGTCTTAACTGCTGCTGTAGCCGCTGCTTTTACTGCATCAAGGTCAGTGGCATCAGAAATTCCAGCTGCATAGTAGTACTCAACCTTATCACCATCTACTAATTCAATAAGGTTTAAGGCACCTGCTGCATTGTTGTAACCGTCTTTGTAAACATCGTTTACATAGGCTAACCATTTGCTGCCTCCCTTTATATAAGGATAACCTTCCACATTATCCAGAAGCAGCGCTCCTGAAGATGCATAATTCTTATCAGTTACATCATAAGTAAAACCAGCAGAGGTTGCTGCTGCCTGCAGTGCTCCCAAAGGAGTAGTCTCAGAGACAGTATAAGATGCACTGGAATTGTAAGCAGTCACACTAAAGGTTTCTTCAGGCGTTAAGCTTACTGTTCCTTCATATAGGACATCCGTGGTCGGAGGAACTTCAATAGATGCTATCGTCTTAACTGTTGCTGTAGCCGCTGCCTTCACTACATCAAGATCAGTGGGGTCGGAAATGCCGGCAGCATAGTAGTACTCAACCTTATCTCCATCCACCAGTTCAATAAGATTTAAGGCACCTGCAGCATTGTTGTAGCCATCTTTATAGACATCGTTGACGTAGGCGTACCAGTAAATGCCATTAGTTTTATCACGCAAGTAAGTGCCTACATTGTCTAAAAGAAGAGCTCCCGATGTTGCGTAGTTCTTATCTGTTACTCCATAGGTTAATCCGGTTGCCTGCAATGCTCCCAAAGGAGTGGTCTCGGATACAGTATAAGATACACTGGAATTGTAAGCAGTCACACTAAAGGTTTCTTCAGGTGTCAAGCTTACTGTTCCTTCATAAAGCACATCCATGGTTGGTGCTTCAGTTACTGTGATGTAGTCGGTCTTGACTTCGTCGTCACTGCCGGCAGAATTGGTCGCTGTGAGTTTAACCGTATAGGTGCCGGCTGCACTGTACTCATGGATGGGATTCTGCTCGGTAGAGTCTACCGTGCCGTCATTATCGAAGTCCCAGGCCCATGAAG
>CAZZEF010000326.1:0-4594 GCA_964652875.1 uncultured Planctomycetaceae bacterium | reverse complement strand
CCTTGAGGCGGAATGATCTCCAGTTTCGCGTTGGCGTGAATGAAAAATCCTTTTTCAAACGATTTTCCGCCAAGGTTGACCCGCTCGGTCGTTCGTCCGGTATTGATTCGATATTTTACGGAGACCCCTTTTTGATGCGCGTCAAATTTGATCCCTCCGAGCGCTTCAGCGGCAGAAGAGTCGCCGTCAGAATTCCAAAACGGGGCGGACCATTTCCGGATCATTTTTATTTCATCGGAATTTGGTTCAACGGCTTCCAAATTGGAAATGCAGTTCAGTAAATTAAAAATCAGACAAAAAGAAAAAATCAATCCGAATTTTATTGGGATTCTCATAAACCGCTTTCCTTTTCTAATATAAAGTTTTTTATTCGTCGCTTTTGAATGTCTGTTTCGATACAGATTGTTTGAGTGACACCGCAAAGTCATGCCGGTATTCAGACAGTGTTTTACCAAGTCTTTGTTTAAAGAGGCGGGCAAGATAGCTTAAACAGGAAAAGCCGCACATTTCGGTAATTTCCGACAAGGAATAACTGGAGTACGCAAGGAGTCCGCAAACACGGTCAAGCCGCAGACGGATTATTTCCTCAATAACCGGATGCCCGACAGCTTCTTTAAAACGGACTTCAAGCAAACGGCGCGAAACGCCCAATTCCTTGGCCACTTCGCCGACATTGACGAACAGACTGGAGGTGTTCCAAAGAAACCGGAGCGTTTCCGAGACCAGCGGATCATCATAACGGACGGCATTGGTGCTTTCCCGCATAACAACAGGTTTTGGACCGTAAACATAAATACTTTTTGATCCCAGTTCGTCTTTCATGAGCAGATCAAGCATTTGCGCTCCGTAATATCCGGCTTCTTCCGAACACATGGGTATACTTGACAACTGGGGGGAACATGCCTGGCATAACAAGGGGTCATTATCCAGTCCGAGAACAGCGACATCATCCGGAACGGACAGTCCTTCCTCATAACAGGCATTAATGACTTGAAGGGCCCGCGCGTCCATAGCGGCCATAACGGCGACCGGCTTGGGAAGCTGAGCCAGCCAGGCACGAAGTGAATGAAAATCGCCGCGCTCGTCAAGAAACGTTTTTTCTTGATGAGCTTTTGATCGATAGACCTGACAGAATTTTCCGTTTTGTGCCAATGTTTGAACGAACGCTTCTTCCCGTTCAAGAGACCAGATACTATTTTTCAGATCGTTTACAAATCCAAAATGATTATACTGCCGTTCAAGAAAATGATTGGCTCCTGTCCGACCGGCGGCCGCATTGTCGCAATTCACCTGACAGAATTTTGATTGGGCAAAATATTGAGGCTCTCCGGTGAAATCCAAACAGAGATAGGGGATATTCATGGCCGCGATCCGCTCGCCGAACTGACGGCAGGAGAACATATCGGTAATAACCCCATTTATGTCCCGCGCGATTTTTCCGGAAAAAACAACATCATCCGGCCGATTATGAAAGAGCTGGATATGCCACTGACTGTGATCCTGATTATACCGCAATATTCCGCGCAATTTCTGCCGGGACGAATAAAACGTTCCGTGAATCATGATCAAAATGCGTTTCTTTTTTGTCGGTTTCATAATCGATTGCGGATCTCTCGGTAATACATTCAATAGAATGATCAGGCGTTTCGCGTCAATTCAATTCTTGTTATCCTGCTTCCGTTTGTCCTAAAATAGAATGATCAGGCGTTTCGCGTCAATCGCCTTGGGTAAATAATTTTATTCGAAATTCAATGGTTTGTCAATTTAAAGTCGATCATATTTTTACCGGGAACAACGGTCGCTTTAAGCGGTTCTCTGCCGATTTCCGGATTTTTTGACATTGGATCATTTTGTGATCGGTGTTTTAACGGAATAATATCCTTCATCTCATCGGTTGTGATTTTGTCACCGGCGGCTTCGGTCGTTATTTTTCGACCGGTCGGAACGCGTCCTGTCAGATCGATTTGATATTCGCCGACAACCGGTCCTTTGGCTTTGTCGATCTTGTAATGACCGTCGATAATGGAAGCGCCCGAAACCGGACCGGAAGTACCGGGCAGAGGTTGAAACGTAATACTTCCTTCTTTGACCGGCTGTCCATCGACGGTAATTGATCCTTCAATTCGCATCGGGTGATTCCGCCGCCGCATCCTCCGATCAGAATTGCGGACATCAGCGTCAATCCGAATAATATTCTGCTTAATTGGACTTTTGCGGCAAGAGAACTCATTTGATAAGATGGGATTAAACAAGTCCTTACGGGGAATACATTTTGCTTTTGAAATAATCGGGATCGATACATAACAGTAACTCCTGTTTCTTTTATACTGTTCTTATTTTAAATTTTCCGCATTGACCGTCGATTCACTTCATGTATCGACTGGTCTTTGATCTTTCGACTGGAAATTTCATAACAGAAAAGGATCTTTTATTCTGCTTTTATTTTCCGTTATCTCCGCCGATTGACTGCGTGAATCGACGGTTCTTTTGACTTAAAACGGAAAATTCATGTTGGAATCGGCCTAGGATCAATTCGGCAAGTTGATTTTTTTATAGTAATAAATGGAAGATCCGCGCGGGTTCGAAATGATAACTTCAATCCCTTTTTCCCGGAGTTCTTTCCCGGTGAACTTTTGAATGGATCCCGTATCGGCGTTTTCGAATTCCCAATTGGAATTATCATTGGGGATCGTCAGAAGATCGAATTTCATCGACGGGATATCGCTTTTCGGACGGCGGAGCGCAACGAGCATTCCCCGTTTTTCCTTTGGTAAATAAAAATGGTAAGCCGACCAGGAATCATTTGACCGGTAAGAATTCGTCAGCGGATAATAATCCCCGTAAAAATAGTCTCTCGCTCTTTTGGCTTCAGTAACATGACGCCGGAGCAGATCCCATTTCTCTTCGGAAAGGTTCGGATTAACGGCGCGAATACTCATACCGGAGCTTAACCCGCTTCGCATTTCATAACTATCGGCGATATCGGAGCGATTGATATTGAACGTACCTTCCAATGGGATCCAATAAGAGATCCCGAACGAATGATCCTGAATGGCTTCCAGTGACGCGTTGGGAAAACAGTTGTAATCGGATCGGCAGAAAGAGAGCGCGCGGGTCAAGGTTTCCAGTTCGATCCGTCGTCCGCCGCTGGCGCAGTTATCGATCTGAAGGTCGGGATGCCGTTTTTTCAGCGTGTCCCAAAATTGGTAAAGATTTTCGACAAACCGGATCTCCGCGATTCCTTTTCGATCAGGCAGATCCGTTCGATCCCAATATCCGCAAGGATCCAGATTGAAATCTTCGCGATACCAATCGACCTTGTTTTGCGTGATCAGTCCGGAAACGGTCTCAATGGCCCAATTCATCGCTTCTTTCTTTCCAAGTTCAAGGAGCAGAGTCTGTCCGGCAGACGGTTTTTTATTTCCGGATCGATAGAAATATTCGGGATGTTCAATCGTAACCGGGCGTCCTTGAATGGCGCGTTCCGGTTCGACCCAAAGAAGGAATTTCATTCCGGCTTTAGCGGCGGCTTCACTAACGGGGCGAAGTGTGTCCGGGTGCCAATTTCGATTGACGCGCCAATCGCCGGCCATTGGTCCCCAATCGCCTTGAAAAACGGAAGGAGAAGGAACAGTCCCGGTTCCGTACCATCCGGCGTCGATCCAGTAGGCGTCGAAAGGAATTTTCTTTTCAACGATTTTCGCGATGGTCGCCAAATGAGTTTTCGTCGGAACGCCGCCCCAGGTTTGACAGAAAACAGGAGGAACGACCAGTTCGCCGTTTTGCTGCCGGGGGGCATGATGAGTGAGGATCAGCTGGCGAAACATGTTTTGCGCATGCATCGGTTCCCCGGACCAGTAAGCGATCATAATTAACGGAGATCGGATCGATTCACCGGGAAGCAGTTTCGTATTGAGAAATTCCATTCCGGCGGTGATGTTTGTTTTTCCTTTTCCCTGATGATCGAATTCGGCGAACCATCGTCCGTTCCAACCAAGTCCGACAAGGATCCCGTCGTTTCCGGTCTGATAATTAAAGAAGGGGAGCCAAACGGCAGATGGACGGCTGTCGTTCGGAATCAGAACGTTATTTTGAGCGTTGAAAAGAGTCGCGTTGTTTTTGGCGTCCATACGAACTTTTCTTCGGTCGGTCCACATCGACTGTCTCATTAATTCCGAATGAAAAGCAAAATCGATTTCCGCGGCCGGGCCGCCGGTCGAACGGTAAAGAGTCGGAACCTCTCCCCGGGGATTATTCCAGGAAATATCCAATGCCTTGAAATCATGAATGACCGGAGAATCGCCTGAGCCTTCATTGCGAAGCCGGACAAGCCATTCAAAGGCGGGAAAATCTTTGAATTCGGTCAATTCCATCTCGCAGACCAGAGAAGACCCCGGATCTTTCCAAAGGAGTTTATGTTTTCTGACCGATCCGTGCCAACTGCCGGATTCAATTTTCGCGTTGTCCGTTTTGATCCATTCGCGACTGGATCGGTTTCCGGCGGTAAATTGGAACGGAATTTGTACTTTGAATCGGGCCGGATCCCCTTTTCCCCGGTTCAAAATAGAAGCGATCCATTGTTGGGCAAATTCCG
>CAZZEF010000325.1:0-4621 GCA_964652875.1 uncultured Planctomycetaceae bacterium | reverse complement strand
CCGCTTAGAGAATTTTCATTTATATTCCGGCAACAATACGATTTTTATAAAATCGGACCGAAAAATCATCTGATCCCCGGCAAGCCGTCCTTAAATCCGTTTTTTTGTCAAACATTAACGAATTTCTTTTTGCTTTTATAAAATAAAAGCACACTATATATTATTATACGAAATTTGCCAAAAAAGGTTTCTCAAAATTTAATTAAATTTCAAATATTTTGCCAATATTACTCTTTTTTTAATATCTTTACAAAAACATAAAGAGACAACATTGATGTTCTTTCACTGTTCTCCAAAAATTGTTTTGAGAGGTCAGCATGATTGCCATAACATCGTTTACCATGTTTATGACATGATTAATCCAAATACAAACGATGGACTTGAATATACTCAATAACAGAATCAGGTATCATAAAACGGACACTTTTCCCGCTTTTTATTCGATTCCGAATTTGAGTGGACGAAAATCCAACAGGGGGCATCGGAATAACCTGTTTTTTCCAGTCCGCCAATTTTTGTTCAGAAACAAGATCCTGATAAAGAGAAAAATCCGGTTCGGGAAAACCTGCTCGATGCGCGGTTATCAAAGAGGCGGTCTGACAGATCTCTTGGGGACGTACCCATCGCGGAAGATCGGAAAACATTTCTGATCCAACAATCAAAAAAAGTTCATCCTCCGGATAAAGCCGCTTAAAATGATAGAGAGTTTCTATTGTGTAGCTAATTTCAGAAGAATCTATCTCAAAACTGGAAACAATGAAGTTCGGACTACCGTCAATCGCCCGGCGAATCATTTCATGCCGATCCTTGCCGGACGCCCGCTTTTGTGTCTTTTTATGCGGCGGTATTCCGGCTGGCATAAAGATCACCTGATCAAGAGCGCAAACCTCCCGCGCCGTCTCCGCCAAAAGAAGATGCCCCAAATGGATCGGATCAAATGAACCTCCAAAAATCGCTCTGCGCATTGCTTAAACCCAATCACCTTAAAGAAGCTTGACCAGCTTTATTGTCAGTTAACAGAATTCGTTTTTTGACCGGACCTGCAGATCATTAAAACACACAAGGGACGGGACCTCCGCATTATCCGGAGGATCCCGCAAGATCGGATCGTTACCGATCAACGATATCGATTCCAAAATGAATTTTCCATTATAACGTCAAAAGAACAGCCGATTCACGCAGTCAATCGGCGGAAATAATGGAAAATTTAAATTAAAAGCAGTATATCAATCATTTCCGGGAATCCAAAGTTTGGATCCGCCTCCTTCATTACCGGCATTTTCAGATCCGGGCGTCCAAAGCCCCTGCTTTTCCTGAACAGGAGCGGCAGGAGATCCTGTCGGCATCGCCCCCATCGGACCGGCTCCGCCTTGCCGCGCGCCGGGCACAAATCCCAGCTGCATCATCAGTTGGGAAAGCGCTTCCATTATATCCTGCTCGCTTCGGTGTTCCGATGTCAAATGACGCAACAGCTGATCGAATCGCGCGGCGTTGTTCAAACGTAAACACTGCATCAGTTCCATTAAATGCCAGCGACCGTCCGACTGACCCGAATCAAGGGAATATTGATAGGCCCGCTCAAGCCAAATTCGGATCTGCTCCGGATCACCTGCGGCATACGCGTTGGAGACCAAAAGTTCCAAACAGGCGTTGTAAACCGACGGATCCAGTTTCAGATCGGTCCGTTCGATCAAAAGGGCGGCGATTTTGGCTCCCAACGGAACAAGTGCGAATACTTTGGCCGTTGAAAAAGCGCCCAAAAGAATTCGGGACGGCAGTTTCGAAAAATCAATTCTTTTCCAGCGCCAGACAGGAACGAACATTTCAAGTTCCGCGTCTTCTTCCCCTTCCGGAAATTCAACGTTGATCTCTTCCGGAGCCGGGATCGAAAGCATACCGCGCAGTTTCGCGGTTAAGGTATCGACGATTTCCGGTTCCTGAATTTTATATTCGAACGAAAGAATGGCCGCCAAAAGCTGAACATGATATTCAGGCATCTTTGATGCCTCAAGCGGTGTCTTTCCGTCAAGGATCCCCAGCGGATGATTCAGCCACCAAGGAATAAAAACATCCGCGTTATACTGATCATGATATTTTTCCGTTTTACCTTCCCGGTCCGATGGATCGTTAAAATAGAAACGCGGGAAAAGCATCAGATCCGTTTCCGACATCTCGCCGAAATCGTCATTTTCTTCCAAGCCCCCCAAATCGTCGCCGAGAATGTTGCGAAGCTTGTTCTCAAACGGCATCATTTCCGATTCCGGAACTTCCATTAGAACCAGACGCGCTTCCCGATCCGTCTGTTTTCCGAAAAGAAATGCCTGCCCTTTGATCAAAGGAGGAAGTTCGTTCGTTTCATTTTCCCCCGAAAGAAGCGACCGGCGAGGTTTATCCAAAAGAAGAAAACCTTTTTCCGGAGGCGGAGCGCCTGTTTCATCCCGATACTGGGAAAAATCGGTGTCAAGAACAACAAACGTCGGTTCCGAAAGGAGTTTTTCCAAGGCGGAATCGGGATTCACAACGGTAAAGGAAAGTCGACGGATCCGAATATCATCATCCAAAATGGACTTGCGGAGAAAACCGGTCAGAATTTGAGCGTCAACCGCTTCATCTTCCTTGGTGTCCGGCGCGGCCATGAATTTTTTAAGATCCTCAATTCCCTGATCAATGTCAAAAAGCCAAAGACGAAGGAGCGCTTTATTCCATAATATTCCGGAAGGGGCGTTCGGATCGGCACTGAGCGCTTCAAAACCGGCCAGCGCTTTTTTCCAATGTCCGTGAATAGCCAAAACGCAATATTCATCATATTCAACTCTCTTTTCATAACTTTCCGGAATATCGGGGGAAAGCGGGAGCGACTTGAAGATCGGAGGAATTCGCTGATCGCCGAAAATACCCATAATCAAACGGGCAATCGAGGGATCCTGATCGCTGCTGAACCGGCGGATCGGCTGCAAAAGCGCAACCGCGGGAAGATACTGCGCCGTTCGGACAAGCGCGTCAACCAGAAGCAGCATCATTTCAAGAACATCCTCGTTCAGCGAGCCCGGCGTAAAGGTTTCCGCCGCGTCTATGACACAGGATATCGCTTCCTTGAATTGTCCCTGAATAGTATATAAAAGAGCCAATTCCGTTAATATCCGGGAATTATCCGGTTCTTTTTTCGCTAACGGGAGAAGAATGGCAAGAGCCTCATCGTTCTTTTGCTGAATTCGACAGGAAATCGCTTTGGCCAAAAGAAGACAGGTACAGTCGGGATTGGACTTTTCAAGCGTTTCGATCAAATTCTGACAGGCGGAAAATTGTTTCCCTTCCAACATTGTATAGATCTGATCAAGTTCTTTCACGAGAGAGGAACAACAGTCCTTGATCTTTTTTTTACGTCCGCCAGGACACGGTGATTGGAGATCCAGCATTGGTTAATTACTTTCTTTTCATATTAAGGACAATCGTAAATAAGACAGTTCAGGTCTTTATTCTACCGCTGCCAGGAATACTCTTTCCCTGTGTATTCGGACGCTTTCGGAGATCGAAAATGACATCAGGAAACAAGGTAAAAAATCCCGCGTTCCGGTACAATTATCTTTATTATACCCCAGGATAACGAAAACGGAATACAGACTATCCGACAATTAAATAAAATAATTCTTTTTACTATTCGCAAAATTCGAAAATTTACAGACCGTCTTCATTTTTCTGAAATTCGCTCCGAAAAGATCCCCCCCCTTCCGGCTGCCTTTCTGTCCGCCAATACAATTCTCAAGGATGATCCGTTATATTTTTCATCTTTTTCCCCGATCTCCGACCGTATAAGAAAGAAAGGATCTTGCGAAAATCGAACTCTTGACTTATAATAAAGAATGATCAGTGATTCCGCGCCAAAGTTTTATACCGTTTGTATACAGCTGTTTTGTTCTGATTTTCATAATCAGATCCAATTCGAGTCCGGCGCCGGATCCTTCTTGTCAATTGTTATCGACAGACTCGCTTGAGGCGCTGATCTGCCCGGGAAATTTTCCCCAATGCTTGCTGACCGTTGTCAGATACCGGAATGTTCTCCCGACAAAGGATCAAAAATCAACCGAAGATCGGCGAAAAAACAAATATTCTTCTCGCTGACGGATGATCGCCAATGAAAGCGCCAGCAGAA
The DNA here is from genome assembly GCA_964652875.1 of uncultured Planctomycetaceae bacterium. Classification (GTDB taxonomy): domain Bacteria; phylum Planctomycetota; class Planctomycetia; order Pirellulales; family Thermoguttaceae; genus JAUNBG01. The sequence continues at coordinate 471 of CAZZEF010000325.1, read as the reverse complement.
AAACGAAAGGTGTTGTTATGGATGCTGAAAAAGAACGAACTCTTATTTTACTGAAGCCGGATGCTCTTCGACGAAATCTCGCCGGCGAGATCATCAGCCGGTTCGAACACAAGGGACTTCAGATCATCGCCATGAAAATGCTCCGACTGAATAAAGAACTCGCAATGATGCATTATCATTTTCTGGTTGAAGAAGACTTCTTTCCCGAAATCGAAGCGTATATAACCAGCGGTCCTATCATTGCCATGATCCTCGAAGGACGCCAAGCCATTCAAATCACAAGACGTCTTGTCGGTGTTACCGATGGAGCGCTCGCCGTTCCCGGGACCATTCGGGGAGATTTTACAATGAGCTATCGGCAGAATCTCGTGCATGCCTCTGATTCCCCTGAATCGTATGAACGTGAATCCGCCCTCTTCTTCCCCAACGAAGACGAAATTTTTTATTGATTCATCAATAAAAACCAATCCC
>CAZZEF010000324.1:0-4621 GCA_964652875.1 uncultured Planctomycetaceae bacterium | reverse complement strand
GATACATCAGATTCAAATAGGATTTCGCGCGGTCGAGCCATTCCGATTCCCTTTCCTTTTGAAAAAGATTTTCGGCCTCATCATGACGAATGGCGTGAACGATTTTCGACTGGTCGGCGGTATTGTCTTCTCCCAAAAAATTGACTGCGGGCATTCGCAAATCGGACTCTTTGGAGGAAAACGATCTTGAATATAAAAAAAGCGTTCGTCCGATCTGTATTTGGTCGCCATTTTTCAGCGCGGCATCGCGAACGCGTTCTCCGTTAACGAAAACACCATTGGAACTGTTCAGATCGACGATTTTACGGTTTTCTCCGGCGAAACGAATTGCCGCATGAATTCGGGACGACTCCTTGTCATGAAGAAGAATTGCGTTTCCTGCGGATCGGCCGATTGTAAGTTCACGATCCGAAAGCATGAACCGTTTGCCTTGATCGTTGCCGTGAATGATAAATAAAGAATCCAAAATCTAACTCCGTTTTCTGTTCAGCGCGGTGTGAATTGCGGTCGACAGGAAAAAAATCCCGCAAAGCGTCAGTTCCGCGGCAATCGAAATAATCCGCTGCTCCAGCGAGACGATCAGCGAAAGCGTTTCCGCTTTAACATTGAACGCGTCGTTTTCCGGCATCTGAAGCACCGTTTCAAAATAGGGGATCAAAAGGATCGAAAGGACCGCTTCCCGAATTCCCAAACCGCCGGGAGAAATCGGAACCGCGAACCCCAAAACAATGGCCAAAGCCGTTACCGAAATGTATCGGGGCATGTTTTCGAGAAAATTTCCCGATGTAATGCCGAGACCGTGAATGGCCGCCCAAAGCGAGATCCCGAAGACAACCCATAAAATCGACATCAGACAAAAGCCGGTCAAAACACTTCGCCAAGTGATCGATTTAAGTGATGACGCCAAGTTTGGGTCGTTTTTCCCAATTCGCAAAAAATGAATGATCCGAACAAAAAACGGCGGCAGAACCGGCAGTCCGGACACGAGCATTGTCCCAAGCGCCAAAAGCGAATAAAATGAATGCTCCCGAAACCAGATCATAATGATCAGCGAAGCGATGAACGCGCCCGTTGCCATCATTGTCAGGGTTTCGTAAAAAACGCAGACGGCGGCAACACTTGTCTTGACTTTTTCGCCGCTGACCATTGCGGATCGAATAATGACGACCATTGCCTTTCCGGGCAGATATTTTCCGAGTTGACTGGTATAAAAAGCGTTGACCGCCCGGAAAAAACCCGGCTTCTGCCCCATCCAGTTCAAGGAAAGATACCAAAGGACCGATGCCGGAAAAAAGGCCGCCAAATACAGAACACTTGATAGAAAAATCCAGCCGAACCGAAGTTTCCAATGATACTGCGAGATCTCCTGCCAGTCGTTATTCAATTTCATCGCGATCCAGCCGAGTACTAAAAGCGCAACCGCCGTCTTGCACCAAAAGACGATCCGTTTGCGTCGGCGATTCTTTCCGGCGTCTTCGGACGCTTTGCCGAACTCGTCTGAAAGAACGTCTTCGACCGCCTCTTCCGCCCCGTTAATGACAGCACTTTCGATCCCGCTTTTCAAACCCGCGTGAATTCCCTTGCGAAGGCCCCGTTCCAACCCGTCTTCCAGTCCGTAAGTAAAACCGTAATCGGCGCTGTCCTTAAGGATCTGTTTCGCATCGGAAGACGCGTTCTGCCGGTTTTCCTTTGAGTCTGAAGAAAACTCTGTTTTCGATTCGGTCCCGAAGGAACGGTCCGGCGTCCCTTCAAATTTACGGTCATGATCCGAATCGCAAAATCCGGCAGAACCGGAATCGATCGACCGGTCGTTTTGCGTTGATCCGTCTGAATTCGGTTGTTTATCTTCTTTTAACGTCATTTAAATCGTTGGTGTTATTGATCTTGTTTTTTGTTTGTTCAATTGGTTTCGTCCGTTCTGTCAAAATCGTTCAATCCGTTGGGGCGATGAAGCGTCGGTATCTTTTGCGGCAAGTCATTTTGAGGGGTTGGCATTGGCCTTTGTTCGGTCGGTAAAAAACGGCTTGCCAATAATAAACGAAGAGCCCTTTCATTTTTGGTTGTTCGAAGCCTTGTTTTCATTCGGCGAATTAAGGAGATCTTCTTCTTAATTCGCCGATTCCATCATTGGTCCGGACCCGTACCAAAAGGGCCAAACACCGACGAGCGACCAGACGTCAAGCGATTCGACAACAGTTTTTTGTCCATTGGTTTTAATTTCAAGAGATCCTTGTTGAACATCGTCCCGGGGAACAAAGCATTTGGCGATTTGTGTCAGTCCACCGCGCGCAAAAACTTCAATCGACATTCTGTCCAAAACGATACGGAGATCAAGAGCGGAAGATCGTTTTTCGGTATTATTTTCCGATCCTTGTTCTTTCAGACAAGGCAGGGGAGCGGTTACTCCGGCAACAGTCATTTTTTGGGCCTTAAGATCAAGTTCGACCGATTGACCAGCGGCCGAAATTGAGATCTTATCCGAATCTTCCGGACGAATCGACAGAACGATATCCAAACATGCCGACGGCCCGTTTAGTTTTTCAAGCTTGAAAATTTTGGATGGCTGGTCAAGAAGAACGTTTTTCCAATGACAGGTCCGATTGGGTCGGCGCAGTTGTTCCAGTTCTTTGACCGGATTGGTACAAAGACGAATTCCTTCGGGGGTTGATCGAAGCGTCAGTTCACGCGGAAGGGAAAACTGTTGATTGAACGGCATGTTCGGATAAGATCCGCCGTTCATCCAGGAAAATTGGATCCGACGTCCCGGCGTATCGCTGTATGACTGGGCGGCGTAATCGTTTCCCCCCCATTTCATATTGAGCGGTTTCGATTCCCGGTGAAAAGTTTTTCCGTCGAAGGAGCCGATCAGGTATTTTCCGTTTCCGCCCCAGAAAACCCATTTTTTATTCTTCTCGTTTCCGTCGACCGGAAGTTCGAACATATCGGGACATTCGGAGCAGCCGAGATTTTTAATGTCGCAGATCTTTTCCCAATGGAGCAGGTTTTGCGATTCAAAAAGCGCGTAATCCTCCCTGTCCATGTAAAGAGCCATAATCCAGCGTTTGATCGGTTCATACCAAAAAACTTTTGGATCCCGATTGCCGCCGATAATATGCGGAATGATCGGGTTCTTCTCGTATTTTTGGAACGTTTTTCCGCCGTCAACGGAATAAGCGAGGCTTTGAGAGGCCGGATGCCCGAATCGCATGTTCGGTCCGTTTTGTGTATAAAGACAGACAATCGGCGGATCTGATCCCTTCTGAAGCCCAGAGGTATTGTTCCAGTCAACGACCGCGCTGCCCGAAAAAATCGTTCCGAGCTGATCGGCCAGAATGGCGTCAGACTGTTCCTGCCAATGAAACAGATCTCTGCTAACGGCGTGTCCCCAGGTCATATTACCCCAATGAACGCCGTAAGGATTATGCTGAAAGAAAAGATGATACTGACCTTTAAAAAAGACCAGTCCGTTCGGATCATTGGTCCATCCGCGACGGGGGGAAAAATGAAACTGCGGCCGATATTTTTCCTTGTAAACATCAACACTGTCCGAAAGGATATCCGATTGCTTGATCAGATCAAGACCGTGACTTTGTTTCCGTATTTTTTCCGCCTTGAATTTCATCTTTTGACCGATGAATTTATGGACGTCGTAACTGGCGTAAAACGAAATATCGTCTGCCGATTCCGCCAATTCAATTTCGAACTCATGATACCAGCGTCCGTTTTCAGTAACCTGCATCCAAGTCTTGAACGCGCCCGTTTTGACCGGAAGCCAAAGATATTTTTTTTCAATCAGAATTTCTCTTTCTTTCGGACCCCGGGCTTGCGAAACATTGCTGAAAACAATTTGGTCAATATTTATATGCCCCCAGCCGCCCCGCTGCTGATCGACAATTTGAAGTGATCCTTTTTTCCCCTTGAATTCTTTAACATTCCAACTGTCCCAAACGAGCGCTTCAGTTCCGCCGTTGACGACATTGGGACCGCGCGCCGTTCGGACCGCTTTTCCGTCAACGATCAGATCGAAGTGCGTTCCGGGATGACCTCCTCCGCCGATGAGAAAATTAATGAAATCATATTCGATGGCAAATTCAGGAGAAGTCAGCTTGCCGACAGATCCGTCTCCCTTGAAGTAAGAATTGACAAGGCGTTTGCCCTGAAAGCCGGAAACGGTCATCTGGCCCGGAAGAGATCCCCGGGCAGGACCGGGACCGAACGCCGTTCCCTCAACAGTCCAGTTTCCGTAACTGTCCGATTCGAAATCGCAAAAAACTCTTTCATCCGCCGCGAAAACAGTGCTGTTCAACAGGCAAATGAGTCCGCAAAAGAGCAATTCAGCAAAAATGGTGAACAGTCGCATTGTATCCCCTTGTTTTTTGTTTTGATAATTAATATGTTTACGACTCATAAGTAAATTATATAAGTCATGACAAAAATTTTATCGAGTTCGTTTGGATTTCTTTGCTCCGTTTCAGAAAAGCAACGATTATCAAAAACATTAAAAAAGCTTTTTGATCTCCGTATATACCGATATCATCATGAATTTTCCGTTATAACATCAAAAGAACAGCCGATTTACGCAGTCAATCGGCGGAGATGACGGAAAATTTAAAATAAAAGC
>CAZZEF010000323.1:0-4624 GCA_964652875.1 uncultured Planctomycetaceae bacterium | reverse complement strand
CAGGGAAACGAACCGGATCCGAAACCTTTGAACAATTTGAGTCCGAAACAGGATCAGGCGCCTGATTTAAGGGGGGGGCTTCCGAAATCCGGCTTGACGCCCATTGAAAAGAGTAGTCCGGAATCGGCTCCGAAACCGGATCCCGCTCCGGTTTTAAAGCCTCTTGTTCCAACTGCGGCCCCCAAGGATGCGGCAATAAATTCTTCGGATGAAAATAATTCGGTTGAATTCGAATCCAATCCTTTAATGCGCACACAACGGCAGCTTGCCCGATATTCAAAAGAATCGGATCCGATTGCCGATTCCGGATCTTTCCGAACTGATTCGGTTCGGCCCATGTCTTTTGTTAAAGACGCTTCGTCGGAGGAATCGACCTTGTTAAACAGTCAAAAACAAAACGCGAAAACGACGGAGATCAACACCGTTTCAAAACCGGAAAACAATACACCGCCGATTACGAATAAAACGGACAAGTAAAGAAGGGAGATCGCCATGATTTCAAAAATATTTATTGAACGTCCGAAATTCGCGATGGTCATCAGCCTTCTGTTTGTATTGGCGGGCTTTTTGACGATACCGCATATTCCAGTGGCGGAGTATCCGGAAATTGCGCCTCCTCAGGTTCGGGTAACCGCAAACTATCCGGGTGCGTCCGCTCAGGACATTGTCAATACGGTCGCCGCGCCGATCGAACTGCAGATGAACAGTTTGGAACATTTGCTTTATTATACATCAACATCGTCGAACAACGGCCAGTATTCTCTGACCTTGACGTTTGAATACGGCTGCAATTCCGATATTGCGCAGGTCAACGTTCAAAACGCGATCAGTCTTGCGGAACCGATTCTTCCCGCGGAAGTCAAACTCCAGGGAATTACGGTCCGCAAAATGACCAGCGACTTTATCGGCATGTATGCGTTCACCGCCGATCCGGATCGCTTTTCGATCCGCGAATTATCAACTTATGTCAAAACAAACGTTTTGGAATCGATTGCCCGTGTCGATGGTGTTGCCAACGCGAATATGTTTTCTCAAGAATACGACAGTATGCGTATTTGGCTTGATCCGTTGAAAATGTCCGCCATGGGGATCACAACGGCGGAAGTGACCAATGCGATTTCAACACAGAACAAGCAAGCGGCGGCCGGATCAGTCGGTATTGAAAAGAGTAACGACCTGATCCAACTCAAGATTAACGTCAAAGGACGGCTGGATCAGGTTGGTGAATTCGAAAATATTGTCGTTCGCTCGGACGGCAAGGGCCGATTGGTTAAAATGTCCGATATTGCCCGAATCGAATTGGGGTCACAATCATACGGAATGGCCGGATTTTACAACGGACGTCCCTGCGTTCCGATCGGTATTTCCCGAAATAGTGAAGCGAATGCGTTGAACACTGTTCGGGATGTTGAGGCGGAACTTAACCGGCTCAAAAAGAATTTTCCGGACGGAATCGATGTTGTTTGCGGTTTTGACACGACCAAGTTCATTAAAATTTCCATTAATGAAATTATTCATACGCTGGTCGAGGCGCTGATTCTGGTTATTCTGGTAACGTATCTGTTTTTGCAGGATTGGCGGGCAACGATTATTCCGGCGCTGGCGATTCCTGTTTCACTATTAGGGACCTTTCCGATTATTTACGCGATGGGGTACAGTGTCAACACGCTGACCATGTTCGCGCTGATTCTCGTAATCGGTTCGCTGGTGGACGACGCGATTGTCGTTGTCGAGAATGTAATGACCGGAATCGAAAACGGGCTCTCCGCCAGAGAGGCGACCTATCGCGGAATGGAGCAGATCACCGGGGCGATTATCGCAACAACGCTTGTTTCCTGCGCTATTTACGTTCCAATCGCTTTTTATGGCGGAATGGTCGGGGAAATTTACAAACAGTTCGGTGTCGTCATGAGCGTCGCGCTGTGTCTGTCAGCCGTCAACGCGCTGACCCTTTCGCCCGCTTTGTGTGTGTTGATCCTTAAAGGAAAAAATGAACGTCCGAAATTCGACCGGATTGTAAACGGCATTTGCGCGCCGATTTTCATTCCATTCAATTACATGATGGCCCGCAGTCGAAAGAGCTATATTAAAATCTGCAATATGCTGGTTCGACGGGTATTTCTGGCGCTCATTTTCTTTGTCATTGTCGTTTATGCCAACAGCTATTTCTTCAAACACATTCCTTCCTCGTTTTTGCCCAGTGAGGATAAAGGCGTCATTATGTGTTCGATCGAACTCCCGCCGGGCGCGTCCTTTTCGAGATCGCAGGCAGTAATCGACCGACTGAATAAAGAGATCATGCCGATGAACGGCGTTTACAGTATTTTGGCCGTTATCGGACAGTCTTTGACCGGTGGACAGGGCGAAAACCAATGTATGCTGATCATTCAGCTTTTGGATTGGGATCTTCGAAAGACGCCGGACATACAGCTTGATCCGATGCTCAAGAAGATTCAGGACGTCTGCGGCCAGGTCGGCAGCGCGAAAATTATGTGTTTTACTCCTCCGGCAATTCACGGGCTAGGCGTAACAGGAGGTATTTCCTGTATGCTTTGCGGATCCGGTGATGTTGAACCGCAGGATCTTGATGAAATGGGTCAAAAGTTCGCCGTCATGATGATGAACAAGGAAAAGTTTCCAAAAGTTACGTACGCCATGTCCATGTTCAACGCGGCAACCCCCCAGCTTACCTTAAAGGTCGATCGCGAAAAATCGGAAATGATGCAGGTCAGTATCAGCGATATCTTTTCAACGCTCCAGTCGAAACTGGCTTCGCTTTACGTGAACGACTTCAACCTTTACGGATACACGTTCCGCGTTCAGATCCAGTCGGAAAGTGAATACCGCAGCGTCGTTGAGGACATCAGAAACCTGTATGTCCCCAACGCAATGGGCGGAATGGTTCCATTTTCCTCTGTCGCCGATATTGTTTACAGTGTCGGTCCGCAGCAAATCACCCGTTTCAATCAGTATATGGCCGCGCAGATCAGTACCCAGCTCGGACAGGGAGCCAGCTCCGGCGAATACATGAATAAAATGGAAGAAATGAAACTTGGCCAGAATTACCATTTGGAATGGGTCGATATGAGTTATCAGGAAAAGAAGAATCAAGGACAGATCCTTTCGCTGATCATAATGTCCATGATGTTTGCTTACCTGTTTTTGGTCGCGCAATACGAATCCTGGACAATACCTATTTCCGTTTTGCTTTCCGTTGTAACCGCGTCGCTGGGGGCAATGATCGGAATGAAGCTTTGGGGGTTGTCCATGTCGATTTACGGTCAGCTCGGCCTGATTATGATGATCGGACTGGCTTGTAAAAACGCGATTCTTATCGTCGAGTTCGCCAAAGTCAAACGGGAAGAAGGATATTCGATTGCCGATTCGGCGGTGATTGGTGCGGATGAACGATTCCGCGCGGTTCTTATGACCGCCTGGTCGTTCGTTCTGGGGGTTCTGCCGCTGGTCTTTGCCTCCGGCGCAGGCGCCAACAGCCGTATCGCCATCGGAGTCCCGACCTGTATTGGAATGATCTTCGATATTATTTTCGGACGGTCTCTGATCCCTGGTCTTTATACGATAGTCGAAAATATCCGCGAGTTCTTTACTCCCCGATTGCGACGCCGGATGAAAGAGGCGGAAAGTAAACTTAATGAGTTGAAGGAAATTGAAAATCTTTCGAAAAACGACGATCAGCCGCAGATCTCTGCCGATCAGAAGGATCACGCCGCCTGATCGCCGGAATCATCAATATTACAGTTTTTGTTCATGTCTTGAAAAAAGTATTGATTACGAGTTAATCAACTCATAATCAAGGTAATTTAAATAAGATTCGTATAAAAAACCGGCACTGTAAAATAACAACCGGAGTTAATGTTTTATTAATATTGACTCCGGTTGTTGTTTTTATTATAGTTGAACAGATCCAGTTATTTGATGAGGGTTGACCGCTGATGAATCGGAATAAAATTGTGCTTGTCGGACGAAACGGATCTTTCTTGACAGCCGGAATTTTCCTGATAGAATGAATTCAGTTTTTTATTTAATTGGATAAAGTAATTTATGTCGTTTCCGGCCGCCGGATAACGGTTCGGCATGACGAACACAACCGGTTTTGATCCCTGAAACGATCAGGACCAATGTCCCAATAAGCCAAAAAGTTTTTGGGACCTCTATTGATGTTTTTACCAATTTCATAATGAAATTACCGTTTTAACGTCAAAAGAACAGCCGATACACGCAGTCAATCGGCTGCAATGACAGAACAATTAAAATAAAAGCAGTAAAAAATAATTGGAATAGAAAAACGGGTCAAACAGATCCGTTAAAACATACATTAATTATACAGGAACAAAAAAATGAAAAAAGTAATTACTTTTGGTGAGATTATGCTTCGAATAGCGCCGCGGGGATTTCTCCGTTTCGCGCAATCGCTTCCGGGAAGCGCGGACTTGACCTTTGCGGGGGCGGAAGCCAATGTCGCAGTCTCACTGGCGCTGCTGGGAGGATCTTCCGCCTTTGTAACTTCTCTTCCAAAAAATGATATTGCGGACGCCTGTATTTCAACGCTTCGCGGCCTTGGAGTCGATACATCCAAAATCGTTCGGACCGACCGCGGCCGGTT
>CAZZEF010000322.1:0-4657 GCA_964652875.1 uncultured Planctomycetaceae bacterium | reverse complement strand
GGAGAAAAGCGTTTCTGATAATATTCCGCTCTTGTCCGGGCGGGAATAAATTGTAATTTCAGTCCGCTGCGTTTGGATATTTCAGCCGCGTAATCCACTAAAAGTCCATGATATTTTCCGTCTTCGTACCAAGAGAACGGTTTTCGATCCGGATTGATTATGACGGAAAAGACGTGGCCCGACTTTTTTACTTCATTGAGAAAAACTGATTCCTGCTGGGAAAATGGAATGACTCTTCCGTGTTCATGTGCGTAATAGATCCGCCGCAGCTGTTTTTGAAAACCGGGCGAGAAGGAATCCAGCTGTTCCATGCCCCAATTCAATTCCTTAAGAAGAGATTCGTCATTTTTTCGCACTGCGATATACATAAAGGATGCATAAAATTGGGTCAGGATCCATTCGTTTCCCTTAACCGCGCGCATACTGCTGGTGACGATGGCGTCAATTTTTTTCTCTTCTTGCAGTGCGTTAACCAGATCTGATAATTTGTCAAAATAAACCGGACGAAAGGAAAAACCTTTTTCTTTCGAAAAATTAACGAACTTTTCGTTTTGAGTACTGTTTTTCAGCATGCCGACTCGAAAGCCGTTCCATTTTGCGTAATCTTCATTCCGGTAACGGGTATTCCCTGCCTTAACCGTCAGAATGGTTGATACTTGATAAATCGGTTCTTTTGAAAAGGCAAATTCGTTTTCCCGTTCCTTGTTTTTACTTACCCCAGCGACCAAATCGACTTTGTTTGTTCGCAGCATATCAAGCATTTCGGGCCATTCATGCCTCGGATCGGAAAACTCGAATTTCCAATTAGTGTAATCTCGAAGTTTTTGAAGATAATCGTAACCGTATCCGAAACGTTTTCCATTTTTGTCATACATATGAAAACCGTCGAATGGATAATATCCGATTCGAACGATCCGCATCGTTTTGACGTCATGATTTTGTTCTGATGGCTGTTGCTGTTGTTCTTTGGAGGAGACCTGATTGGCGGGCAATGCTTCGTTACTAAAACAGAAGGCGAAAAAAGATAACAGAATTCCGATTGTGAAGAAGTTGAAAACAAAAGATGTTTTTATCAATAATGGATAACAAACAATTGTTTTTTTGATTAACCAATCCGCAAAGTTTCTGATGATCATAACATTACCTCAACAATTCGATTATTAGATCTGCATCTGAACGGTGGTTAAACGCCATGAACATAAAAAATTAGTCAACGCTGCGTTTGAAAAAACAGGATTTGGGAACTGTCAGATAACAGAGATCCGCGGCAGCCTCAACTGGTGGGTAATTGTAAAAGATCGGTTATAAAGGAAAAGTCTGTGTTCCAGAAAGAATGCAAAAACAGCTTTTCGAATTTTACAACGAACACAAATTGAACTTGGTCGGTTTTTATACATATTTGAAAAAACGGCAATTACGGAATATGCCGATAAGTCCACCGTATGAACTTATATAATATATCGTGAGATTACCGTTTAGACAAGTGGAAAAACAGATTTTCCTTTTTCTTTTTGAAAAATAATATGAATTATGGTTCAAAATTAAGAAAGAAATGAGTAATAAAACATAAAATTAGTGCAAAAATCTTATAATTAAGAATTTAAAGTGTTTTTTTATCTCTGTTTTCAAAAAATTCTCCTTGTGCAAAAAAAGGGGAAAGTACAGATCTTCATTTTTTTATCCAATAAAAGATATCTGTTCAACAAAATTTAACATTATTGAGTTTTTATAAATAATTAATTATTTATATATTATTATTTAAAAAATACAATAATTATTCTTGAATTATGAAAATAATATATTAAGATAAACAAATATGAAAGTTATGAAATATTAGATCAATAAAAATATTTATGTAAATGTAAATTTTTAAATATTTATACTGCTTTTATTTTTAAATTTTCCGTCATTTCCGCCGATTGACCGTGTGAATCGGCTGTTCAATTGATGTTATAACGGAAAATTCATTATTGAATCGGTATATAATGATAAAATTTTTATAATACTTTGTATTTTTTTATAATTAAATCATCTTGTTACAATAAAATTGTTATTTTTTTAAGCAGTTACTTTATAAATTGAAATATTTCAAAGAAGGGAAAAGCAATGGCACTTAAACTTTACGAATTTCTTTTCGGCGAGAAGAAAAAAACGCTGAATGATTTATCGCGTGAAGAATTGGACCGCGAGCGCATAATGCTGGAACAAAAGCTCAAGGAATATGAAACGGAAGAAGAAAAAGATCTTGAAATTGAGCGAAAACTCAAAACAGAATACACGTTTGCCACTCTTGAATCGCAAAAAAACATTCTTGCCCGAAAAATTATGAGAAGAAAAATTCAGGGTAAAAACAGACAGGCCGCCATGGGGGTGATCGATAAATCGCTTCAAGCTGTTTATAATCTTCTTTTTCTTAAAGATCGGGAAGATCTCTTCACCAATACGGGCGTTCTCTCCCAGTTGAACCAGATGAGTGTTGGAGAAATCACAATGCTTGTCAATAAAACAACAAATAACGGACGTCTTCAAAATGACAAAATTCAAGCTCTTTCTGAAGCTGTTTCCGAGGGAATGGAAACGGACGAAGACGGTAATTCCGATCTTGCGGATTTTAGAAAAGAACTTGATTTCGAATTGAACGATCTTCATAACGATGCAGTTGGTGAAAAAATTGATAAAAATATTGATGAAATGATCATGAAAAATGATTTTTCAAAAGAGAATAACATAGAAGAACAGCCAGGACAATTTTAATTCAGGAGAATTTGATGGGCATTGAAATTTTTTCATTTGTGTCGAACCTGTTTAAAACAGACAAATCAGATCCAAAATCCGGGGAGGCATCGTTCGAAAACCAGTCGCTGGCACGTTTGATAAAAAAAGGGGATAAACTTGGAGACAACGAAATCGGCTGCGTTTTCGACGGACCTGTTCTTCGGGAAATGTCCAAACGCGAGGCTGCTTCCAATGGTGTATGCTGGGCGGTTCCGACCAATCGAGTGGATCTGTCAATTCTTCTTCCCGCAAGAGACGGACATGTCGTCGAATCCGTTGTCGGTATTCTTTTTGAACCGGAAATGGATCTTGGAAAACAATTGGAAAACAAAGAAAAATTCGATCGGGATGATTTGTCCCAAATCGTTTTGAATTCTTTTGTTGAAATGATCCGGGAACAAAATATCGTGCCCGAGGATCTTCCAAAATTCAGTTCCGAAAATCTTGAAAAACTTCGAGCGAAATTCAGTGTCGCACTCGGTGTTCAAGGTTTTCGCTGCGATACACTTCTTCCGTTTCGCCTTGTTTCTTCATCGTTTGAAAATAAAATTCCTGCCGCGGTGGAGTCGCTGAAAGAGCAATCAGAAAACAACACCGATAAAAAGGAATACTCATCCAAAAAAGAAATCACGGTACAAAAGAACGATAAAGCCCGGGAATGCTTTTTCCGATTTCTCGAAGCCGCAGAAAATTCTTCTCCCGATGAAAATGACCGACTTGGTGATCTGGCTGAATTTTTGATCCATTCCGGAATGAATTCTTCTGAATGTACCCGGGCAATAGTCGAAGCTTCCAATAAATATTCAAAAAAAGCCGGTATTGAGCGTCCCGATCTTTCTTACTGGAACGGTTTGCTTGACCGTGTTGAACGTGTCTCCGCAGAATGCGAAGGACCCAAAGTTTCTCCCAAAGATCCGTCATGTCCAATTCCGGAAAAACCGAATCGTCCCGCCTTTGATATGCTGAAGGACCCTTTGGCGTTCGAATCCCGTTTGCGTATTTTTCTTTATAAAAAAGTGCAGGCGGCGGAAAGTATGGTCGCCCTTTTAAAAAACAAAGCTGAAAATGTCCGTCAGATGGTTTTTCTAAGAGAACTGGAAGAGGATCTTTCTCATCTGAAAGGTTTAATGGAAGGTATGTCAAAACAAAGTATTGCTGAAAGCCGTCTCTTTGTCGATGTCTCTGTCCTGATGGAATTTTACGCGGAAGCCAATAAAGCCATTGAAGCGGGCGAACACATTGAGTTTATTCTCATGAATGGAGCAAAATGTGCTTTGCAAAATCAAAACGAAATTACGACCGCATTGGCAAAATTAACCGGGTATGTTAATCGCCTGATTAAAGGCTGATCTGCCTTGAATGCCGGTTACGATGCAGATTTTTCGTATTATACCGCTTTTATTTTTAAAAGGAGATCTGTATAAAAGTCATCGGTAATTGCGGCAAGTTTATAACGCCGCCGGTATGAAGGATCTTGATATATATTGTAAAATAATTACAACTGGGATAAGATAGGAATTATATTATGTCGGAAAACAATTTTCTTGATCTGGGAAAAGATCTTTTAAAGCGTCATGTTTCAGATATATTTTCAAATAAAACAACTGACGGACCTCTTGAACTGGGAAAAGATCTTCTAATGCGCCGTCTTGATCTGCAAGACGTTCCCGGTTTTTTTCAAAAAACAGTTGAAATACCCCCCGGCGTTCGCGTTATTGTTTTTGATAACGGCGTCAATCTTGGCGAACTTAATTCGGGATATTATACGCTTGAAAAGTTTGCGGATAAACTCCATTTTTGGAATAAAAAAAAGGCCGTGCTTTACCTTTTCAGAGGCACTTCATTCGATATTGATTACGCCGCGGAAGATTTTATCGCAAAC
>CAZZEF010000321.1:0-4706 GCA_964652875.1 uncultured Planctomycetaceae bacterium | reverse complement strand
GTGGACTGTTCGCTCGGCAATTCCATCAAATGACCGCTCACCTGGGCTTGATTCTTGCGGCGATCCACTTTGGTATTTATGGAAAAAGTTTTTTTTCATGGAAAAAAAGCGAAACGAAAGGAATAACACAAAGAGCGAAAAGGTTAGCACTTACCTTCTTGATTTTTGTGAGTTGCTTTTATGGGATTTTAGCTTCATTTAGGCATGATCTCTTCGAAAAACTCTTGATGAGACAGGCCTATTCTTTTTGGAACGGCTCGTATATCGCTTTTTTTGTCGATTATGCCGCCATTTTTGTTTTATATGCGACAATTGCTCATATTGCAGATCGACTATTAATAAAATTCGAAAACATACAAAATAAATGAATACAACCGGTATAATTTTGCCGGGCATTTTAATAAAATAAAATACTGTATATTCTACAGAAAACAGGAAGAACTATCACTTTCGCATAATATACCGGTTCCATTTGAATTTTCCCGAAATGAAGCCGAAAATACTCCCGATTTACAAAGGCAATCGAGAGGAAAGACGGAAAATTTCAAATGTCGGCAGTATAAAACGCCCCGAATGGAACAGGTTGATCGTGTTGAGTAGTGTCGGCAATGTGTGGTTATGATCACATTCTTAAACAGAACGTAATACGGGCCTGAACTGGGGCAACTCAGTGGAAGCGGCAGAAAAATTAGTAAATCGCAAACCACTCTGGGGAATGGAACGGGATATGGGACTTGGAATAGAAGTCCAGTTTAATAGCAACAGGGTTGTCCCGGTTTTTTTGTTTCTTGATCATTCGGTTAAAATATCTTCACAGAATTGGATTAGTTTCTCTTGAATAGACTGGATTTTATCGGGATTGGGGAATCCGGGAGCAGTCCTGAAATAGTCGGGCATGATTCCCATCTGCTTTTTATTACAGTGGGAATCAAGGCTCCAGTCGTTATCCCAAAGAATCTCTTCTTTCAGGGTGTCCAGATTGAAACGCCATTCCTCATAATTTGCGTTCCAGGGAATGGTTTCGTTATAGAGATTCAGACAGGCGGATCTCTTCCCATCGGAAAAAGTTTATACAGAGTTTTCCGAAATCATGAAATCAGATCTCTCATGAATTTTGGGTTATTGAAATAGTCGTAAAAGCCGGTTCGGCATTATTGACCATCGGATAGAGATTTCGCGTCGAGAAGTTTTTGTGCCGAACGCGAAAAGAGAACCAAGGCTCCCGAAATAATGGCGCAATCTTTTATTACCAAACGCCCCGCTCCCGACAAGAGCGGAAAACCGTGTTCCGGACCGCCCAAATTGGGCACCCAACATTCGGGAGTCGTAATCAGAAACGACAGCGTGCCGATTGTCATCACGATTACAAGGAGTTCGCCAACCATTCCAACACGCGTCCAAAAAAAGCCAAGGAACGTCAAAATTCCGATACTTGCAATCAGAATACCCAAACCATGTGAAAAGAGATAGGTGTGATTGGATTCATGCCATTGCTGTTTTGCCGGGTCGACTTCACCTTCCTTTAATTTATAATCTTTATATTCGGGCGTTTTATTCGCATAAAAAAAGGACATGAACGGACTGTTTGCCACGAACGGTACGATTCCTTCCGCTTCGTAGTTCCAAAATTTTAAGCCGCCGATCCAAACAAAAATAATCAAAATGGCGATACGAATCATCGCCAAACCGATTCCTTGGAGTGCCGCAGCGCGACGTAATACAAACTCGTAAAATGGATTCATGATCTGTTCCTTTCGGGGAAGTTGGGTTATCGAACAAATACATCGCGTTGAACCGTCTGTCAAATTATTCCTGGAGAGTTGATAATCGACAGCTTTTTGCATTTCGACGTTTTACCATCGTTTTTCAAAATGGCTTCCGCAATGGCAAGAGACATGATACTGTCATCGGTAACAAAACAACTATGATGAAGCAATTCAAAATCCTTCGATCTATTATTGTTCCATTCCAATCGAGCCCCCTGCAATGTCTCCTATAATTGTCCAAACAAGGGGTATGTCTCCTTTTCAAACTGTTTTCTGATTTTGAATTATTCCGCAAAACAGACTCAAATAAAACATTGCTATAGGAACCATTATAACATAAAATTCTCTGAGCAATAGTTTCAAGAGGGGTGGTTAAGAGAATTTCATATATTTTTCCGTTCTTCATAAAATAAGCGACTATTTTAAACGCTCTTCTTTTTCGCGAAGCTCAACCAAGACGAACTTCTTTTCAAACGAAAGCCTAAAAACACGACTGCCGGACGGCGTTGCGGTCAAGGTCGGAATAGGTGTCAAATTACAGAAAATCGAGGCCAATTGGTTTCTCAGGAGAACGGGTAAGGGTTCCGGTGACTTGTTCCGCACTACCATCATAAACTCAATGGATTTTGTCTATTGACTTGGCCCCAAAGTCAATTGCGTCTTATTCTATCACACTTTCCACAGTGAGACATCCTTTCTCGTATTTTTTTGTAAATTTAAGAAAACAATCAGAAGTAATGAAACGACCAAGCCGGGTTGCCCCGGCTTTTTTTGTTTCTTGATCATTCGGTTAAAATATCTTCGCAGAATTGGATTAGTGTCTTTTTAATAGACTGAATTTTATCGGGCTTGGGAAATCGGGGAGTAGTCCTGAAATAGTCAGGGGGATGATTCCCCTCAATAATAAACCGATTCAAGTCAGACCTTGCGTGACTGATTAACGCTTCACGTCTGTTTTCACGAAAGTTTTCAAACATGGGGCAAACGGTTTTTGGGCGATTGGTTACCGAAAGAAAAGTTCTTTTGGCGACACGGGCCGTCTGTTGCGATAGTCGGCGGTCACTTAAAGCGGGTTTGTCGTTCGGTTGTTGGGAAAGAAGCGTTCAGAAAAAGAAGAATCGAAAGAGTCTGTTTTGGTGCTGGGTTATACCTCGACCAAAATGAACAAGTCTGTACCTAAAAAAGCCTCCATTGACAACCGGTTTTGACCAAAGACAACACCGCGTTGACAAAATCGCGTTGAGTCTGTTTAACGAAATTTTCCATTTATTCGATCGAAAAACGGGTTCAATGAGTTTCCACTGTTTGTCGGTTAAGTTTGTGCTGTACTTCATTGCGATGCCGTTATTTACCTTTTAGGATAAATAACGGCAAGTTCGGCGGTCTTATTCTCTGAATACAGGTTCTTAATGTCTCGTGGATCTAACCTATTGATTGTGAGAATCGGCTGGAATTGACCTGCTTATTGACAGTCTTTTGGATTATTGTCCATCTTCAGACTCATTCCAGAATAAAATCGTTGACATTGCTGATTGATTCTGCTAAACTCCAGATAGATGTTAAAAGGCGAAACCTTTCGAGTAAAAGGGTCAAATCGCCTTGAACGGTTACTAACTTTTTACAGAGAGAGTCCAAATGTTTTTACTCAAATCCAAAATCGTATTATTGACGGTTTTAATCTGCCTGATTGGAATCATGGGTAACTTGTCCTCAGTAGCAGTGGAATCAGGTCAAAAGGCGGGTGATCGAAAGGTGATCACGGTGAAGGGATTCGATTATACCTTCTGCTGGTGCCCGGCGGGAACCTTCATGATGGGCAGCCCGGAATCGGAAGAAGGCCGTGCGGATAACGAAATGCAGCACGAAGTAACGCTAAGCCGTGGCTTTTGGCTTTTGGAGACGGAAGTAACACAGGAGATGTGGGTAAGCGTAATGGGCAATAATCCGAGTTATTACAAAGGCCGCAAAGTTCCGGTAACTGAAGTGAGTTGGAACGACTGTCAGGAGTTTATTACAAAGCTGAACGCAGAAACGGGGCAGAAGTTTAGTCTTCCGACGGAAGCGCAGTGGGAGTATGCGTGCCGAGCGGGTACAACGGGAAAATACGGAGGGACAGGAAATATTGATGACATGAGGAATAATTCGAAGATAATTGCAGAGGTGAAGACAAAACAGCCGAACGCGTGGGGCCTTTACGATATGCACGGTAATGTTTGGGAATGGTGTTCGGACTGGCATGGTAAATATTTCGAGCCGAACTTGTTTGGTGAATATTCCCCGGTATTGGCAACCGATCCTACGGGGCCTACGAGAGGTTCGTCCCGAGTCCTTCGTGGTGGGTGCTGGAATGACGGCGCCGGGTTCTGTCGGTCGGCGTCCCGGAGCTTCCACTCGCCGGTTATCCGGAGCGGCCTCCTTGGCTTCCGCTTCCTCCTAAGTTCGGAGGAGTAGTCCGCCGGTAGGGGCGGAAGAGTAGTTCGAGCAAAGACGGTCGGAGCCGCCGTAAACCGAACGAAACGCAAGCCCCCGATTGTTTCATAATTTAAGAGGCAGTCGGTCAAATGAAATCTTCTCCACATTCCCGGACCACGTTGCGGAATACTGGATGGGTCACAATCAAAAGGTTGCCAAAAAACATTACTTGCATGTCCTGACCGGTCAATATAACATTGCCCTGGACTTCGATAAAGAAAAGGAACAGAACGAAAAAACACAACAGGAAGAACAATCGAAAACACCGTCTCCAGAAACTTGCAACGAACCTGAACAGCAGAACGACGACCTCAAATAATTGACCTTTCACAATTTACGTTGTTTTCACCAACCTCCGTCCAATCGCGGAGGTTTTTTTGTCTCTATTCAGAAAGGCTTTGCAATTATGATCAATCGCAAAAAGACCGTTCCCCAGCCATCCGATTTCCCGGAAGTCATGAATCAGGT
>CAZZEF010000320.1:0-4715 GCA_964652875.1 uncultured Planctomycetaceae bacterium | reverse complement strand
AAACGATCCGGCGTGTCGACAAAATTTTTGCGGGCGTATGCGCGTTTGTAAAGGAGAATCTCGCGGGTAAGGTTGATGCATCAGCATACAACATTCGGCTGCGCAAATTCGGTCAACCGCTTCTGCCCGCGCTTGCGCCCGACACGCCGACGCACGATTTGGGAATCGTGATCGACGTTGTCGGCAAAACCCAGGAGATCGCCGATACGGTATTGGCGCTTGCCCGCGCGCGTATGCTGCATTTTGACTACGTTGGGCGAAAATGCACAGCCGGCAATCTGGCCTTTCCGTATTCGGCGTCCGATATCCATATGGGCGACGTATACACCTTCTGCATCTATCACCTTGTGCAGGTGACAAGCCTGTCCGAGACCGCAAAGGCGGAATATCTGTCCGTAGGAGGCGAACGATGAAGCGACTTATCGATCTTGCCGCTGTACTGCGCAGTAAAAACGCCGGTCCTCTGTGGCTGACGCTTGACGTTATGTTTTCCGACCCGGCAACATACCAAAGCGTGCTGCAAAGCGGAAGCCTGACAAAAAAGGCCGTAGCCAAGCTGTATGATGTGCGCGCGGAGGACGTGCAGATCATTCCTTACGATATCGTACAGTCCGTCAAGGTAACGCTGCCGCGAAAATGCGCAAGCGGCGATACTGCCGATACGGATATTTACGGCTGTCAGCAACATATCCCGCTTGCCAATCTTCTCATATCGGAGGAAGCACAATGATATCGACGGAACCGTTCCAGTTGTTCTCCGTCGCCCAGAGTACGTTCAGCGTGATAGGTTCTGCGGGCGCTTCCGCCGCCGCAGGCTCCGCTGCGGGTTCCGCTGCAGGCGCCGCTGCGGGCGCAGCCTCTGCCGCAGGCGCTTCCGCCGCCGGTGCGGCCGACGGCGCACAGCCGCCGAGCAGTCCAACAACCATACATGCGACAAGCAACATTGCAAATAGTTTACGTGTCATGTCCATTCCTCCTAAATTGATTTGTTGTGATGACATGCGTTGGGAATACTGATATGAATCCTGTCCCTTCATGCCTGATAGCTACATGGTAAAGCAATTGAACAAATTGCAAAACGCATATTATGGACAGAATCGCATGACAAAATTCCCACAACAAATCATGGTTACTAAAATACTTCCTTATTATACTCTATACTGTTTTGCAGTCATCGGGTCTTCGGAAGCCTGCCTCCAGCATATACGAACCCGCACAAAAAAGACACCCGCAGCCAACAAAATACGCTCCTCGCGCAGAAATGGGCAAAAGCAATACTTCCCTATGCTACAATTAAATCGAAAAATACAACAACGATATGGAGAAAACCAGATATGCAAAACGTATTCGCATGCACAGAGTATGACGTAATCATTGCCGGCGGTGGAACGGCCGGCGTCGCGGCTGCCGTCGCGGCGGCGCGCGGCGGCGCGCGTACGCTTGTTATTGAACGGGAAGGACATCTTGGCGGTACAGCCGTATGCGGAATTCCGTTTCTTGGTGCGATGGATTGCAACGGCCGGATCGTAAACAACGGAATCTGGAGAGAACTTGTCCGCCGCATGACAGAGCAAACTAGCTGCTTCGGCTTTGCGACAGGCGCATACTGGAATACGCCGGACACGCCCGATCGATACCGGTTCTCGCTTGTACCGTTTGATCCGGAGACATATAAATATGTCGCGCAGGAGATGGTACTGGAAGCGGGCGCGGACATACTGTTTCATAGCTATATCGACGGCGTCCTGATAGACGGCAGCCGTGTGAACGGAATTACCGTCGTCAATAAATCCGGCCGGCAACAATATACGGCGCGGGTTTTCGTCGATTGCACGGGCGACGCGGATATTGCGTTTGGAGCCGGCGCGGCGTTCCAGCCGTGTGAAAAAAAGCAGAATTGCTCCATCCTCTTTCGAATTGGAAACGTAGACCTTCCGCAGTTTCTCCGCGATCTGGAATCCGGCGAAACCGTCAAGGGCTTCGGCGAGTGGCATACGCGGGTGGTCGAAGCCAAAAAGGCCAACAGCGGCGCGCCGTCGCTTGTGCATTTGGCGGGGCATATCATGGATGACGAACGCAAAAAGGAGATTACCTTCACCGCAGTATCGCTCCGCGACGGCGAAGTGTTCCTAAACGCCACCCGCGTTGCGGGTCTCTCCGGCACAGACGCATGGGAGATCTCGCGCGCGGAAATTGAGGAACGCCAAAACGTCATGCATGTGTTCGGGCTGATGAAAAGCCGCATTCCGGCGTTTCGAAATGCCGTATTGCTGTATACGTCGCCGATCGGCTTCCGGGAAACGCGCAATATTGTTGGCGACTATACCATTACAAAAGAGGATGTCGCCGGCAGCGTCGTTCCACCCGACAGTGTGGCGCGCGGCGCGTATCCCATGGATATCCATGATCCGAACGGCGGCCGCACCATGTTCACGTTTATCCGCGACGGCGGCTCATACGGCATCCCGTACCGCGCGCTGCTTCCGCAGGACGTCGAAGGGTTGCTTGTTGCCGGAAAGAACATTTCCGCAACGCACGAAGCGCACGGCAGCACGCGTATTATGGGCTGCGTGACCTGCATTGGAGAAGCCGCCGGCACTGCGGCGGCTATGTGCAGCAAGCAGCGCATTCTGCCACGCGCGCTCGACATCGCTGCGCTGCAAAACCTGCTGAAAACAAACGGCGCAATCCTGTAATAGAAGGAGGAGTGGATATGAACATTCTGGCAATCGGCGCGCATCCGGATGACATCGAATCCAACTGCGCAGGTACGCTTGCAAAGTACGCGGCGCAGGGACATCACATTGTAATGGCGACGGCGACAAGCGGCAATATCGGCTCGGCCACGCATTCCATGGAGGAAATCGCGAAAATCCGAAAGGCGGAGGCCGCAAAGAGCGCATCGCGCATCGGTGCGGAGTATGTCTGCCTCGACTATAACGACGAAATGTTCTTTGAAAATGAAGCGGTTCGTCTTCGCTTTATCGATCTGGTTCGCTATGCAAAAGCGGATGTGATTCTAACGCACTACCCGGAGGACTACAACCCGGATCACGAACTGACAAGCAAAATCGTAAACGATATAGCCGTGATGATTCCCATTGCACACCTAGAAACGAGCAACCCGCCATATGACCACATTCCGAAAATCTTTTACTGGGAGACAGCGCACGGACTCAATTTTGTGCCAACAGAATATGTAGATATAACGGAGTATTTCCCCGTCAAAAAGGAAATGCTTGCCTGCCATAGAAGCCAGCAGCAATGGATGGCTGCCAATTACAAGGACGTGTATGCAAACGATCCAACCGGAGAATCCTTCTTTGAGGGAATCGAAATTACGGGACGCTACCGTGGGCGGCAGAGCGGCGTACGATATGCCGAAGGCTTCATCCGGGCAAACGACGCGTTCCGGGTAAGCTGCGAGCGGCTGCTGCCTTGAGGAAGACGTGCATGCGACCGCCTCAGCCACAGCGTATGAACATGGAAACTATGAATACGCACGTACTCTCTAACGGCATGACGCGCGGAGAATATATTGCGTACTTAAACGCAAAAGAGCCCCAGAACGCTTGCGAGTACGCCAAAATCGGTACGCGGGAATGGCTTGATATTCCATATGGTCACGATAGCCAGCGGCAAAAGCTGGATATTTATCTTCCGGCGGGAAGCGGGCTGTTTCCCACGATCGTGCACGTGCATGGCGGCGGATGGTTCAAGGGCGACAAACGCGACTTCGGCCTTCAGAATTATGTCCATCTTTTACAGCACGGCTATGCACTCGTCTCGGTCGGATACCGGCTTGCTAACGAAGCGGTATTCCCCGATCCCGTGTTTGACGTGCTGTCAGCAATCGCGTTTCTGCGCAGGCATGCGAACGAGTATCAAATCGACCCAAGTCGAATCGGCTTGCAGGGCGGCTCTGCCGGTTCAACGCTCGCTATGCTTGCAGCGTTGTGGGACGGTGATATAAAGGCAGTCGCGCTCAAATGCGCCATATTGGATTTCTCCACCGTTGACGAACAGCTGCGCGCGCTGGGCATGAGGCGGGATACGCGCTTTGCCGACGTAGCTTTGGATACCTCCATGGAAGCGCTGTTCCTTGGGGAACAAGTGGATACGAATGGCACACAAACACACTCGGCGACGCCTGCCTTCTACCTCGACGCGCATGCGCCGCCCATTTTGCTGCAACACGGACTTGACGACGCCGTTACACCATATTTGCAATCGCAGCGGTTCTGCGAGCAGGTAAACGCCATCGTGGGAGAAAACCGCGCGCAGCTAATCCTGTATCCGGACACTGGGCATGACGGCGGATACTATCAAAAAGCTGAATGCTCTGCGGCGCAAACAGAATTCTTTGATACGTTTTTGAAGCAGTAACGATTCCCGAATAAAAAGGGCAACCCATACGCCATCATGATTCCAATTGCGCACATACAAGCCAACAGTCAGCCATTCGAGCATATTCCGCACATATTCTACTGAGAACTGACGTACAAGTTGGGTTTTAGACCGACGGAATACGTTAGTGTCACGGAAAGACTTTGCCATCAAGAAGCGCATGTGGGCTACCACAGGAGTCAGCAGCAATGGATGACGGCCAACTATAGTGGAGCGCGGTTTGTTATACTTTCTCGACGCTCTGGATACGCCGTATTTCTTGGCGTAGCACATTAGGGATTGCCTGTACTTCATGTCCTGTGTTACAG
>CAZZEF010000319.1:1949-4725 GCA_964652875.1 uncultured Planctomycetaceae bacterium | reverse complement strand
CAAGCGGAAAAAGATTATCATCAGGCCATAGTCAATGCTCTTAACGCGACTTATGATACCGAAAGCGGTTACGATAACGATTTAAGCAGAAGTGTTTTGAATGTCGGCAACTGGACCCTGCTTCGAAATGGAACAGCCTGTTTTACTTCTCTGGTCGATCATTTGAAATACTCTTATAATGAAGATACCGGAAATTATGAACTGAACATTCTCTTCCAAAAAGACGATGCCGGAAAGAGTATTCTCGAAAAAGGCGATTATGTTTTGACCTTGAGTGACGCGGTTACCGATCTGTTCAAAAACAATCTCGACGGCGATTACGATGGTAAGGCAGGCGGTTCATTCTCGTTGCGTTTCTCTGTTGAGGGTAGTTCTTCCAACAGCAATATTTCTGAAGACACCGAAGATGGGCCCGTCTTCTCCAATTCGACTTATGCGCACGATTATTCCGATACCTTTACCTATACACTCAGTGACAATACTCAGGTCTTTCTGGTCGTCGCCACCGCGGAACGGGTTATTCCTTATGACGAAGACGCGCTGGCCGCTTTCCCGCAAGCTAAAAAAGTCAGTACTTCCATCGACGGGACCAAGGAAGATTATCTCCTTCTTTCGAGCGTTACTTTCCGAAAGTATGTCGAAACTGCCGATGGATATGTTCTTGCCGACAGCAGCGAGCTGATTGTCGACGCAACTTCCGATATCGGACAGCTGAATCCTTGTGTTTCCGCGGAAATCGTTTACAATTCCTATACTCAACAGTATGAAGGCACCGATAATTATGTTACCGCCTGGACTGGTATCGGTCAACAGGCCGTTCAGGGAGTCTATGCCCGTGCCTGTGTCGATGGATCCTGGGGCGAATGCTATATGATCAACTCCGGATATCGCGCCTGTTACGATGTTCGAAGCGTCGTTTCGGATGGTTATGTCCTCTTTGTCTGGCAGGAAGCTTCTTCCAATCCTGACAGACCGGGTGTAAAGCTCATGGCCCGATGGGTCAACTTCACTAAAGATCTGACGAAGAACGATTTGCTCGGACAGCCATTCGTTCTTTGCGATGAAGGAAATATCTCGATTGATTATTTCGATATTGCCACTGATTACAATGGTAATTTCGTTGTTACTTGGTCTTGCCGAAACTCGAATTCCGGCTCCAGTGAAATTTACGCCAAAGTCTTTGCCAAAAATGGCGACTCTTCGTACACAACCCTGACAAATCGTTTCCAGGTGAATACGATCATCACCAGTGTTCAGGATGCGCCATCGGTTACGATGGATTCCTCCGGTAATTATTATATCGTTTGGGAAAGTTCCTCGACCGGTTTTTACAACATTTACGGACGATCCTTCAGTGTTACAAGTTACGGAAGTTCCGTTTCCAAATCCTGGCTCGGATCGACTTCCGATGTTAAAATCAACGTTTCCAATTCGACTTCCAATTTGACCCCTGATGTCTCTGTTTCTCCGAAGGGAGATAATATTGTCGTCGTTTGGTCTGCGCATAATCAGGAAGGAACAAATTACAGTACCTATTATCGAAGAAATCTGCAGGATTATGGTATTCTCGCCCGCGTCTTCAATGGGGACGGTACTCCAAATAACAGTGTTGTCGCCAACAGTGTCAACGGTGAATTCCTGGTCAATAACACGACCAATGGCAATCAGGTTCGACCTTCTGTTTCCGCAACCGCCAACAGAGAAGGTTTTTCCTGCCCGTTTGTCATTACATGGACGACCCCGAATCTTCTTTGGGCCAATGTTACTGATGAACCGGATTCCGGTGATTACGGTGTAACCATTACTGTTAAAGATGAAGATTATAATCTTCTGCCCGGATTTTATGATGTTTATTACAAGTATTATCCGACTTCCAAGATGGGGTCAATCGCGAATCCTTCGACTCCGACAGTATCCAGTGCTACTTCAGCCGTTTTGCGATTCGCTTTGAATGGAACGACTTCCGCCGAAGCCTTGACCGGATACTTCCAGCCAATGGCGAGCAGTCCGGTTAAGGTCGTTGCCGCGACCGTTACTTCAGGATCTGCCGGTAAAGAAGACGAAGTTCCAGAAGTAATCAAATCGCTTGAGCTTTCCGGGTATTCCTTCCAGCTGACCGCTGCGGAAAACGGATCCGGTTGGACCCTTGTTGTTGACGGAAAAAGCGTTGACGTTGCTCAAACTGTTACTTCAATCTCCTTCAACAGAATTTCTCCTGCCTCCGGCGATTCTTCCATCGTTATACGAGGCAACAGCAGCGATGAACAGCTTCGGCTTGATTCCGCTAAAAAGACAGCCGTTTTCAAAAGCGGTGATCTGACGGTCAATATCTCCAACGCCGCCAATATGAACGTCAAAGGAAATGGCGGAAACGATGCCGTTACCATTATTGCCAGTACTAACGATACGATCAGTATTGGAGAGAGTATTCTCGGACTTCTCGGTCTCAATGGAATTTCCGCTGACGTTGATCAGTTCAATAAAGTGTTCGTTGTTACTTCAAATACGAGCAACGTAGTGAATCTCAGCGGTTCCAAGGAAAAGGATACCTATAATATCAAAGGCAGTATTGCTTCCGGAACGATCGGAAAAACCTCATTCGAAATTGACGGAACCGCCATGTTGAACATCAACAGCGATTCCAGCGACATGGTCAATGTCAGCGATGTTAAATCACTCTGCCTGCTTTCGAATATGGCCGTTGCCGCCACTGGATCCTTTAATACTGTTCTGACCGGGTTCGATTCGATGACCTTTAACGCCGACTCTTCCGGAA
>CAZZEF010000319.1:0-1939 GCA_964652875.1 uncultured Planctomycetaceae bacterium | reverse complement strand
GGAAAGGCAACCATTATCGGAACCAGCGGAAACGATTCCCTTTACGGATCGGCCAACTCGTTGCAGTTTATCTTTAATAACACGAGTTCCGTCCAGTTGAATAATTTTGCCAATACGGTGATTTACGGAAACGGCGGAGTCGATTCCGCTTCCTTGCTGGCACTCAAGAGTGTTTCGGAAAATACCTTTACCGGAAAAGAAAATTCCGCTGTTTTGACAAGCGGTCGTTACGCGGTAACGATGAAGAATTTCTCCAAGGTCAACGTCGATGCTTCCGAGGCAGGGGCTTCAAGTACAAAAGCCGTTTTATACGATACCGTTTTGAACGATTTGATTGAAGCGGACGGAAATTCGGTCGTTATGAAGTCCGGAATGAATGACCTTTATTCACTCTTGGCTTTTGATCAGGTTACCGCTAAAAAGGATGCCTATTCTGGCTCTGATCGTTATTCAAAATCGAACGCTCTGACGCAAATTTTCGCCGAAGGCTGGGACGAGATCCTTGAAGACGAGTTGAATAACTGACCTTATTCGAAAAGGATCAGAATAACGGTAAATACAAAAAGCCGGCGTTTTTCGTCGGCTTTTTTAATTGGTAAACCGTATCATCGCGGTCTTTGTTGTTTTTCGAAATTATTCTTTCAAGTTTTAACAGACGGATCGTTTTTTCATCATTTTAACATCGTTTTTATTTTGGGATGGAGACGGGAATGAACCCCAACGAAAATATACTGGTTGTCAATACGGATCTTTTTCATCGGCTCGGCTGGTTTCAAGGATTTAGTCAGGAGACGGAAAAATACAGACATGAATTGCTTTCGCCGGAAAATATCCATTTTCAAAAAAGAGGACTGGCCGA
This sequence comes from uncultured Planctomycetaceae bacterium, assembly GCA_964652875.1. GTDB lineage: Bacteria > Planctomycetota > Planctomycetia > Pirellulales > Thermoguttaceae > JAUNBG01. The sequence goes on along the minus strand of CAZZEF010000319.1, from coordinate 1,080 downwards.
AAATGAACCGAAATTGAAACAGCTGATACCGTATATGATTTTTTCCTGGACCAATCCCCAAGGCGAGATCTTTCTTTTTGCTTATGTTCGGGGAAAAGGACAGGGAGAATCGCGGCTTCATTCCCGAATGAGTATTGGCGTCGGAGGTCATATTAATGACGGTGATTTTCTTGCCGGATCAAAAGATCCTTATCGGGAAGGAATGTTCCGCGAATTCAGGGAAGAAGTTACCGTTAATTCCGACTATCAGGAGAGCTGTGTCGGAATGATTAATGACGATCAAACGGAAGTCGGCCGCGTCCATTTGGGAATTGTTCATCGTTTCGAATTAAAAGAACCAAACGTTGCCGCCAACGAGCCGGATTTACTTTCGGCCGGATTTCATTCTGTTACGGAACTGCTTGCTTTGCCGGAAGAACGGTTTGAAACTTGGAGCTGGATCGTTTTGAACGCTCTGTTTAACCGTTGATCCGGCTGTTCTTCGCTTGTCATTACTGTCGAAAAAAGTGTGTGATCAATAGATATAATTTCGACGGACCATTCAATGCCTCAATGCTCTTCCCGTTACGTTCAGATAATTTTTTTGATGATTTGATCGGCGATTTCAACCGCTTGAACCGCTCTTTCCGCAGGGACTCGGGACGGTGTTCCGTTAAGAATGGCGGAGCAAAAGTTTTCCATTTCCAGAGAAAGAGCGTCAACACCCTGACAGGTTCGCGTTTCCGTTTGATAATGTTCTTTCATAAAAACCGGTGCAAGCGGCGCGGCTTCGGCGGCGGTTATTTTACCGGGCGAAAATTTTCCGTTTTGTATTTCCTGATCAGGAGCGATTCGAGTTGCCGTAAATGTTTGAAAGTCGATATTAATCGTCTCTTTTTCTCCTTTGATCAGCATTTTACGCCCGGGAATCTGTTCGACACGGGAAGCTGTTAAATGAACTGCGGATCCGTTGGCGAACCGCAAATCGGCGTAAGCGGAATCTTCGTGTCCCCCCAATTGACAAAATCCGTCCGCTTCGATCGAAACAACCGGTGAATTGATCAGGGAGAGAACAAGTTCAAGGTCGTGAATCATCAGATC
>CAZZEF010000318.1:0-4746 GCA_964652875.1 uncultured Planctomycetaceae bacterium | reverse complement strand
GATCCAAAGGATCCGACTTCATGCCGGTTGGGCAAAAATTGAACCGGAAAAAGGAAAATTCGATTTCTCCTGGCTCGATAAACAGGTCGATTATCTGCTTGAGCAGGGAATGGATCCTCTTTTGGAAACCTCTTACGGAAATCCGATCTATCCAGGCGGGGGAGGGGCCTCTCTTTCCGATGGAATGCCGCAAGGTCAGGAAGCGCTGGCCGCCTGGGACAATTATGTCGATAAACTGGCCGCTCATTACAAAGGTCGTGTCCGCGATTGGGCCTGCTGGAATGAACCGGACGGATGCAAAAAGAATACACCGGCCATAGTCGCCGATAATAATATTCGAACGGCGGAGATAATTAAAAAACATATTCCCGACGCGAGAATTGCCGCCCTTGTTCTCTGCTGGAAAAATATTAAATTTGCTGAGCCCGCGTTGAAAATTTTTCAGGAGAAAGGTAAAATTGATCTGTTCGAATGGGTTATCTTTCATGATTATTCTCTCAATCCGGAACAGGCTTACAAGACTCTTGATGCTTTTAGGGCGATGGTTCGAACGTATTCTCCAACACTGAAAATTTGGCAAGGGGAATCCGGCGCGACCTCTGATCCTCATTATTCAGCGCCTATTTCCTCCGCAAAGTGGAATACAGAATTAACCCAATGCAAATGGAACGCACGTCGCATGATCGGCGATTTGGGACATGATATTGAATCGCTCATTTTTACTTTTTACGATCCTGCCTATCATGATCCCGAGCGATACACCAAAAAGGTCGATCCTCTCTGGATCCGAACAAGATCCGACCGGTTTATGAAAAGAATGGGACTGATAAAATGCAATGAGGATTTCAAAGTTCTCAAAGTCAAACCGGCCTATTATACGGTTCAGAACATAGCCTCTGTTTTTGATTCTTCTCTTGTAAGGATTAAAGATCCTGAGGTAAGTCTCACTTGTAAAAAGAAAACGGTTCATTATGTTTTTCAGCAGAAAAAAACAAAGAATTGTCTTATTGTTTTTTGGGATTCTTCCTCGCATCCTGACAACGACAACACAACAGTTCCCGGGCAGCTGACCGTTAAGGGGATCCCGTTTAAAGATCCGGTTTGGACCGATTCCGTTACCGGGGCGATCTACGCCATTCCCCAAGATCGGATTATCCGCCGGACCGATTCAATTACTTTCAAGGATCTTCCCGTTTACGACGCGCCTGTTTTTATCGCGGAAAAATCAATGCTGATAAAAGGTCCATACAGTCCGACTCCTTATTCCTGGCAAAAATAATAAGACAGAATCGATAAAATATACCGGTTCCACTTGGATTTCCCCGAAAGGAAGCCGAAAATACTCCCGATTTAGGAAGACAATCGGCTGGTCTTTTGACGTTATAACGGAAAATTTTAAATAAAAGCAGTATAAAGAGGTATCAATAAATGCCGGACGAAAACATTTGTCCATACGCAATAAAAGCGGTTTGAGATCCCTCCGCTAAAAAGGGATCACGACATTCATTTATTGCAATTTGTAGATATGGACCCCCAACGGAGCAAAGGATTCGGTTAATTGATCTTTTTCAAGAGTAACCTTGCGGTTTTCAAACAGAACATCGCCTTTCCGGGGAATATTTTTGCCAATGGCGGAAAAATCAAATCGCGCGGTAACGGCGGCCGGGGCCGCGTTGACCGTTAGCAGGTAAATCGCGTCCTTGTGCCGTTTCATTAAACAGGAAACCGATCGCTGGTTGAGCGGGTCCGTGACCGGCCCGTCGAGAAGAATGACTTTGGGCTGTTCCGTCGGCGTTCGTTCAAGCAGAACGGGGATCAGGGAATTAATGCGTGTTGCGAGGGTCGAAATATTTTGCCAGTGTTTCGGAGTGGCCGTGACACTGTAATAGTATGCCGGATTCGATGGCGCGATTGAGTCGTTGTAAAAAAACCAGGTGATGCCGTTTGCGCCGTGAATAATTGAGGCGAAACTCATTGCGTAAAGTTCATCAAAAGTCGGGAATCGTTTCCAGGATCTGCCATAAAAATACTGAATGATCGGCCAAAGCGCTTTGGGAGCTGCCTGCTGCTGGACGATATCCGAACGGCACTTTTCCATGTCGCGAATCGTCATGGCGACACAGAAATTGCCCGAGTCGGGCCCCTCTTTCTGAATGGGGTAAATTTCCGGCAGAAAGCTGTCGGTTTTTCGCACATAGTCAAAATAATTCGAGACAATTTGATCCGAGCTGACCGGATCGGCTTGGGTGGTAATCCGGGTTCCGTCCGTATTGCGGACCGCGTCGTTACGGTCATCAAGTTCTTCTGGCGAGGTGTTCGAGGCAGTATCGTCGCCGAGATACCATGCGATAATTGCCGGATGATGACGTTCAACAGTAAGGAAACGTTCGTCCGGCTTCCGGGCAACGGACCAGAGTTTGAACCCGTATTTTTCGGCTGCCGCGAGAAATTCATCGCTCCGGGGCATTGTGTACGAGTGAGCGAAATTAAAGCCCGCTTTTTTTAAGCCGCGAAACGCTTCTTCAATATTATTCCCGTTGAACTCACATTTTGTGACGCCGTAAATTCCAATTGGAAAGAACGGTTTTCCGTCAATGAGTGTTGTTCCGTCATCGCGCAAGGTCACAACGGGTGTTGTCGGCTTTTGACCGATATAGAAATATTTCGTTGATTTTCGAGACAGACCGTTCACGGCTGACGTATTGATTTCGAGTCGGTGCAGACCCGGTTTCCAATCGGTTTGGGGAGTAAGCGTCAAGCGGTTTTTTTCGCGAACGAATCGATCGGTCGCGTCGACGCCATCAAGCGCAATGGTCGTTTTTTTCCAGTTGATGAAGGATTGATCACTTATTTCAATCGAAACATTGGAACGAACATTTTCGGTTGGTGTCTCGGAGACGATTTTGATTTTCGGCGGTACTTTGTCTCCGTGTACAGTCCAGCCGCGGTCGCATGTCTCGCCGATCGTTACGCTTTTGAGTGTTGGGGCGTCGGTTCCTTCTGAAACAAGAAACGCCTTGTAACGGACAAAAGGTGCGTTGGTTTCAAACGGTTTTTCATAATATGAGCCGCTTCCGTCAGGTCCGGAAAAAGGAGAAAATTCACCCGGCGTCTCTTCAATCGACGGCGCGGTGGATATTTGGAATTTCACCGCCGATCTTTTGGGTATTTGAGCGTTCCAGGAGATCGCGCCTCCCTTGAAAATATTCGAAACAAACGAGCCGAAGGTGACGAATGGTTTTTTCATGTCAATCGCTTCAAGGGCGACAGAACAGAGCGTAACCGATTCTCCCAGGTTGATCATCGCGTCAAAGCCGAATCGGATTCGGCACGAAGTGCTTCCGGCCGGTTTGGCCGCGAGAATGATCTGCTCACGGAAATTCCCGACGGCCAGATCAAAAGGAATCGCGGTATATCCGGTCGATTTTCCTTCGGCGTTGAACCAGAGAATTCGCCCGAACCAGTTCGAGTCGGAGACCCATCCAACTTGAATCGGATACGACGCGCCGCAAACAAACCGGAGAACGAATTGCGTCTGATCTGTTTTTAACGGAATCGATTGACTTGTTACGGTCCACGCGTTGGCGGTTTCCGATCCGGGAACATCGAGTCGTGAAATGACAAGAGACGCGTCGCTCCCCTTGGTCTTCTGATTAAATTTCAATGCCAGCCAGTTCTCATAATTCTTCGTCTCCCAAGTATCGGCCGAATCGAATTTACTGGAAAAAATCGTCGTTCCCGACGGGGCCAGACAAATGGTGCCGTTCTCAAAAAGAATTCCTTTCGACTGCTGGGCTCCGGTCGAAATCGACGCCGAAAGAAGGAACGAAATAATCGCTGCGAAAAAAACGGTGATTCCTGAAAGGTGTAAATCTGTTTTCATGCTTTTTCCTGTTGTACTGTTGATACTTCAAATTTCCGATTCATTTTATCTCCTTTTTTAAAGGAACCAAAGATCCGGAAAAAGGGACCGTGTGTCATTGTTGCCGAAACAGATCTTGTTAGGTATCCGCTCCGGTTTAGGGCCTCAAACGGACCCGGTTTGTTGGATAAAATAAGGTGATTGACTCCTCGCGGTTTGTTGGTTGACTCAACGCCGCGTTCCAAGAAGGAATACAAGGAGCTTTTCAGTGATCCCTGATCAGATCTCGTAAAAAATCTTTTCCCAATAGATTATTATACTGCCGACATTTGAAATTTTCCACCCTCTCTCCCGATTGCCTTCGTAAATTGGGAGTATTTTCGGCTTCGTTCCGGAAAGTTCAATATCGAACCGGTATCTCTTGTTCGATCTTCTTCTGTTATCGCTATTCTCATGGTGATTGCAAGAGGACTTCCTTCTGTTTTGGAACAAATCCTGAAAACAATATTTATTGTTATACCGATTTCATCATGACTTTTCCGTTACAACGTCCAATGAACCGCCGATTTACGCAGTCAATCGGCGGCGATGACGGAAAATTTAAAATATATCGATTTCATCATGACTTTTCCGTTGCAACGTCCAATGAACCGCCGATTTACGCAGTCAATCGGCGGAAATGACGGAAAATTTAAAATATACCGATTTCATCATGACTTTTCCGTTGCAACGTCCAATGAACAGCCGAGTCACGCAGTCAATCGGCGGAAATGACGGAAAATATAAAACATCCCGATTTCATCATGACTTTTCCGTTGCAATGTCAAAAGAACAGCCGAGTCACGCAGTCAATCGGCGGAAATGACGGAAAATATAAAACATCC
>CAZZEF010000317.1:0-4858 GCA_964652875.1 uncultured Planctomycetaceae bacterium | reverse complement strand
CTATAAAACGATGCAGCATTTATCCGTGCTTTTCTCAAACGGTACCAAATCCGAAAATTTATATTTCTCAATTAGTTTGAACAAAGCACTTCCCCGACGGGAACGGCATTCCCGATTGGTCGACGCGGCGATTTGTTGTAATACCTATGTCCGAAATGGATTTCCCATTTTCGAATATCATTGCGCCGAGGATATGCAATACGGATTCAAAGAAATGGGTAACGTCTCCGTTACACTGGAAAACGGACTCAAATATAAACGAATGGAAAAACCGGTCTTGATAGATATGCTCACCGGCAAAGTCTACCGGATCATGAAAAGCGGCAAGAAAAACTCTCCATTAATGGACCTCTCCAAACTTCCCCTGACCGATTATCCGCTCGTTATTTGTGACGAATCGGTCTACCCTTATGTGCCGAAAAAACAGATTACAGAAAATTGAATAAAAAACCAGCGGACTTACTGCGAAAAGAAAAATGATGATGATTCCCTGCTTTTGCACAAATTATGAAAGAAAAGCGGTCAGGATTGATCTTTTTGAACTTTTCGCAGGTTATCGCTGGAGATCCTTAATATTATTATTGCTTTTATTTTAAATTTTCCGTCATCTCCGCCGATTGACTGCGTGAATCGGCTGCTCTTTTGACGTTATTACAGAAAATTCATGATCGAATCGGAAAAAAAGACAATTCTTACTGCGGATTTTTAAAATAATTATTGGAAGCTTAATAAACCTGGCCCCTGTTAAACAGGATAAAATATAACGATTCCCCGATTTTTATGTTAAAGTAAATTTTACCGATTGTCGATGACATGCAAGAGAGTTATATGTAAAATGGAAACCTTTTTTTACTAAAGGTGCTGTGAGTTGTTTTCATGAAGATAAAAAGTAAAATTCTGTCTATGATAATGCTGATCCTGTTTGGGATTCCTGGCATTTTTGCGGAAGGACTGCATGTGATGCTTCCTTTCGGAATAGGCATGATTTATCATGAAAATTTCAATGATACCCCCTCTCAAAAACAACCCCTATTCCCCCAGCCTTTTCAATATAACCCTAATTGTCCAATTTGTCAGATTTGTTCCATTTCAATAGTAAACAGCTTTTCAATTGTATTGACAATTCTTGCTGTTGTGATTGGGGCGGTTGACATTCGAACGTCTCTGCCGCCGATAAAACTCTTTTATACCTTTTCTTATAAACGCGGTCCTCCGCATTCTTCCGCAAATAATTGCGCTTTCTGCGTATGATATTCTCTGTCTTGATCTGGCAAAATCATAAGAAATTTGTCGGAGTTTGACAGAAAAACATTCGCTTCCAATTGTGTTTCATGAACGGAATAATATTCTCATTCCAATTATACCGATTAGACTTTGTTTTTTCTGTTCGAAGATCAAAAAGAAGAGCCGATTTTCGAATCAAACGCCGGTAAATGGCGTTAAAGACAGAAAAGATCAAATGTTTATAGTATATGATGTTTCTGGAACACGGCACAGCTATTTGAAATTTTCAATACCGCGGGAAGATTTCTGTTTATCTCAAATACGATTCAGTCAGAACCAGATCGTTTCAGATTGTGAATTGTTCATTTTATCTTTCAGATCATAAAATGAATTGATCATCATAAAGAAGACAGAAATCGCGTCTTGTCAGGCATTGAAACACGGAGAGAAGAAATGTCAACAGGAAAAAGGACCGTATTATTCGATGTAAATACGGCAACAATATCCGTAATATTTATTTTTTCAATTTTGATCTTTTCCGGCTGCATGACGGGGAGATCGTTGCAATTGACTGAAAATTACCAGACGATGTCAAATACCAAACCATCCGAAAGCGGGAAAGAAGCTTTTGAGACGGACACGGCAAATTCATTTGCATCGAAAGAGAAGACGAAAAAGTCAGAAGTAATAAAACTGGTATCTCATTCCGAGGATCTATTCGTTCCGAAAGACGAAGAAAAGATTCCGTCTTCTTCTGCACAATCCATATTGAATGCCGATAAAATTGCGACAGGATCCAACAGACAGACCTGGACTTTCGATCAGGCCATAAGAGCGACACTTGAATCCGATCCGCAGCTCAAAGCGGGCATGATGCTTATTCAAGAGGCTCACGCCGACTGGTGGACAAGTTCACTGGCGCCGAATCCTGAATTATCGATATCCGGCGGTACACTTCCCTTCAAAACATTAACCCCTGAACGACCGGGCGGTCCTCCCCAACTTGATTTGGAAATTGCGTTTCCGGTGGACTGGTTTCTTTTTGCAAAACGTGCGGCAGGAATGGAAAGTGCCCGAATTGGTGTTTCTCTCTCCGAAACAGAATACGCCGATTTGATCCGTTTAAGAGTGACAACCGCGGCAATAGCCTATTATGATGTTCTCGAAGCGAAAGAATTACTTCATCTGGCCAGGGAAGATGCCGATGTTTTGACTCAATTGGAACAAGTCATGAAACAGGCGCGGGAAGCGGGAGGAATATCAGAAATTGACTGTAAAAGAGTTCAGCTCGACCGTTTGAAAAGTCAGCAGTTCATTCTTGACGCGCAGGCGCAATTAAACGTTGCCAAAGCCAAATTATGGTCTCATTTTGGGAAAAATGAGACCGTGCCCGACTATGAGGTCAGCGGATCTCTTGACGATCTTCCGCAAATTCAGCCAATGACGTATGAGGAAGCATTGGAAACGGCGCGTCAAAATCGGCCAGACATTCGCCGAATGAATCTTCAGGTTAATCAGGCGGGCGCAAATATTCTTGTTGAACAGCGAAACGCTCTTCCGGAAATAACGCCGAGTTTCGGATATTCCCATCAATATCAGGAATGTATTGGCGATTCTGATTACGATGGATGGGGTATTGGGCTTGGTGTGACAGTTCCTTTGTTTGACCGTAATCAGGGCAACAGAGCCAAAGCTCTGGCTGTAATGACTCGTGCCCAATATGAACTTCAGTCGGGGATCATTGATCTGCAAGCGGAAGTTCGGGAAGCAGATGAAAATATGCGCGCGGCGATTGAAAAGACAAAAAATATTGCGGAAGGACAGGTCGAACTGGCGTCGCAAGTACGTAACAGTGTCATTGAAGCCTACAAAGCGGGAGGTTATCACCTTATTGATGTTTTAAATGCCGAGAACAGTTATCGGGAAACAAAGCGTCTCTATTTGACAAGCCGTGCCGATTACTGGCGGGCCTTGTTTGTGTATAACAGTACGACGGGAAAAACATCGATGAAGGAGGGAAAAATCAATGACCAGAAATAATTCAGAAAATAAAATACTTCAAAACAATACAAATTCTGCTGAAAATTTAACAGATCAAACCGGAAGTGTCCCCTTTTTGAATGATCAAAAAGAGGGTCAAAAAACAGAGAATGGGAAATTGACCTCCTCTCATCGTTTTTTGGATACCTTACATTTTATGTTTGCTCTTTGTCTTGTAACCGGTGTATTGTTTTATTTAATCAAAACCCCGGCGGATTCTGTGTCCATTTCGGCTCAGAAAGAATCCCGGGCGGAAGAATCAGAAGTTCAACTTCTTTCAAACGGCGATATTGAACTTAAGGAGACAGCATCCTTTAGAAAACGGCTTGCCGTCGAAAACGTTGTTAAAGCCAAAACAAGAGATCCGCTTTTTGAGGTTTCAGGAAACGTTCTTTGCAGTTATCGAATAAGCGGCAATGAATATCAGTGGCAATTTTCTTCATCAGATCTGCTAACACTGTTTACCGACTGGCAGAAATCGAAAAACGATTCCGCTTTTTATGAAAAACAGCTTGCATCGGCCAAAGAACTTGCGGAAACAAAAATTGACGCTCTTGCAAAACAGGTTGATCGTAAAAAAAAGCTGGTAAAAATCGGTACTGATACAGAACAGGATCTTGCCTCTTCGGAAGCAGAATTATTACAGGTTCAAATAGAAGAACGCAAAAATATTTACAGCGCGGAAACAGATCTTCGAATGGCCCAAAAACAGGAGAGTACCCTTACCCGACAACTTGAACAAAGCTGTCTGAAACCGAATCTTTTGGAAAATATTTCTCCGGATCATGACATTATTCGGGCTAATATTCCGGGAAGTTTTTTTAATAAAGTTTCTATTGGTCAGGAATGTCGGGCTTCGTTTCAAAATCTTCCGGGCATATATTTTACGGGCAAGATATGCGAAATTATCCCCGTTTTGTCTCAAGAACTTGGTATGTTATGTGTTTTGTTTGTTGTTGAGGACCCCAAAGATCTTCTTCGCCCCGGAATGTTCGCCGACATTGGGATCGGAACGGAAGAACGGGAGATTTTGACTGTTCCTCCTGCTGCTGTTGTTCATATCGGAGAGTCTGATTTTGTCTTGACGCAAAAGAAACAAAAGAAAAAAAATCTCTGGTCAATTCAAAAAATTCTGACAGGCAGTCTTCACGAGAACGGACTGGAAATTGTCAGTGGTCTTTCAGCGGATGACCAAATTATTGGACAAGGGGTTATTCTGTTGAAGGGGTATATGTCCGATATCATTGACCTGATGAAAAAAAAGGATACGTCTTCTTCGAAACAGACAAACAGGAACGAAGGAGACAAAAAATGATAGCCAGTTTATTAAAAGTCTCTCAAAAAAACCGCTGGACTGTTCTCGGATTGTTTTTCATTATTATGGGATTCTGCGTTTATGCCGCCTTGCGGCTGCCTATCGACGCCTATCCGGATATATCTCCGCAAAAGGTTTCTGTTGTTACCGCCTATCCGGGCTGCGCTCCGGAAGAAGTGGAGCGTCAGGTTACTGTCCCAATTGAAATCGCAATGCGAAATATTCCGAAAGTGGTCAATGTAAGGTCGCAGACCATTTTTGGCCTCTCCGTCGTTGATC
>CAZZEF010000316.1:1333-4884 GCA_964652875.1 uncultured Planctomycetaceae bacterium | reverse complement strand
TAACGGACTGCCAAATCCTGAATTGCAATCAAAGGAATCTGACATAAAAAGATCTCCATTTTTGAAAAGTTTACCCGCCGAAAGAGGGCTTTATCTTCTGTATTTCACTTTCGGCGTTTATGACAATGACAACAATCATTGTCAACCTGTATTCACAATATTGGCCGAATTCGATCCCGGCACCTTCTGAAAATTTTTTCTGTCAAGGACCGCGGAAGCCTTATACTGCCAACAAATGAAAATTTCCGTCCTCTCTCCCGATTACCTTCGTCAATCGGGAGCTTTTTCGGCTTCATTTCGGAAAATTCATAATGGAACCGGTATAAAATGTCCAACGCTCCCAACGTCGGATACGGCCCTTAAAGTTATGATGGAATCGGTATACAAATATATACGGGATAATTTCAATCTTCTGTTCCGTTTAAGACAATGAACGGTCCGTTTTTATTTACCGGTTCGCTGATGTTCCAGAAACCATTGATATAGTTCCGGGTTGTTATAAGTTCGCGACCAGGAATCATGATTGACGTTGGGATAGATCGTCAATTTGCATTTATTTCCGCCCGCCTTTTTAATGGCCGATTCGAAATCAGAACTGTATTTCGGATTGACAACGCTGTCGGATCCGCCATGAAAGATCCAAATCGGGATATTGACATAATTTTTCGCCCAGTCGGGATTTCCTCCTCCGCAAATAGGCGCCGCGGCGGCGAAACGGTTAGGATCTTCATTCAGGATCATCCATGTACCGAATCCGCCCATCGAAAGACCGGTCAAATAAAGCCGGTTTTTATCGATTGGAAATTTTTTCTCCAGTTCATCGACCAGCAGGAGGATCTGTTTCGGCGACCAGTATTTTCCGCCGGGACATTGCGGCGAAACGGTCAGAAACGGCCATGTTTTCGCCCGGTCCGTATCAAGAAGCTTGGGAGGTCCGTGTTTTTTGACTATTTCCGTATTCGGTCCGCATTCGCCCAGTCCATGAAGAAAAAGAAGGAGCGGAAATCCATTGGCGTTTTTTGCGCTTTCATCTGTCGGAATAAAAGTCCAATACGAAAGCGTTTCCGTTTTCGTCTCGTCCAGCGGCGCCGGGACTCCAAGATTCATTATGGAGGTGACCCGGCTTGTACTGGCCGGAAGTTTCGCTTGACAAAGCGTTTGAACTCCCGGCTTGATCTCCTGCGCCGACAGCATGACTGCACCTCCTGAAAACAGCGTTATCAATAATGCCGTTAATAAAATTTTTCGCATCTTCGTTTACCTTTCTTTATTTCTGAAAAAGATCATCGTTTCCAACAATGATTCGTTTCCTCAAAAATCATGTCCTCTTTGCGGACAATTTCTGACGGTTATTATAACGCCGCTTTCGATCAATTGCAATTAAAACAAAAAAATTTTTATTCGACCGGCAACTTATTTTTTGCGATTCCCGCTGATTCACGCAGTCAATCGGCGAAGATGACGAAAAATTTAAAATAAAAGCAGTATAAAAGGAAGCCGGAATAAACGATTCGTTCTTTTCGTGTTGATTCCGTTGCGTATTTTATACCAATTCCGCTTGCCGTTTTTGTTGAACTGGCGCTGAACGATCAAAAAATCATCGGACCCTGCCCCAAGAAAAAAGAATACGGATCGGCGAAAGCCACCAGATCCATCCGAAATAGGTTATGATTTTATACTTGATCGAAGGAAGACAGATCACCCGATAAAACAGCCGGCGATTCACCGCGCGAAGCGAACTGCGGACCACCCGGTCGGCGCTGAGCCAAAGCCAGTCGGGAACTGTTTTGGGAATCGTCGTATCTTTCATGACTTCGGTATAATGAAAACCTGTCCGCGAAAAACCTGGACAAAGCGCTTGAACCCGAATTCCTTTTCGTATGACATCGCATTGAAGTGAGGTCGAAAACTTGACGACAAAAGCCTTTGTTCCTGAATAATCGGCGCTTCCGTCTCCGGTAAGAAAGCCGGCGACCGAGGCCAAATTAATGATCTTGCCCGATTTTTTCGCGGTCATCGGAAGAAGAGCCGCCCGGCATAACCGCATCAGAGCCAGACAGTGAACCATTATCATTGCCGATTCAAGATCTATATTGACCTCCGGAAATATTTTATGACCGCCGAATCCCGCGTTATTGATCATGTATTCAAGCGAGGAAATCGACTCAATACGCTGTTCCGCTTTTTGGATCCCCTCCAGCGTCGAAAGATCCGCGGAAAGACATTCGACTTCGACTCCGTATTTTTCCCTGATCTCCGCGGCGAATTCTTCCAGTAAATTCATGCGCCGGGCAATCAGAAGAAGATCATGCCCCTGCTTTGCCAAATGCCGTCCGAAACTTTGTCCGAAACCGCTCGACGCCCCTGTTATCGCCGCTACCGGACGATTGTTTCCGCCTATCGCCATTGTTCAGTACCCTTTTTATATGATTGTTTTTTCATACTGCTCTCTTTTGATCTTTTCTGTCCTTTCCGCCGATTGATAAATCATTCGACGGAAACCCTGTGTATTTTACAAGTGATCCGCATGAAATTGTTCTCGTATCAATGCGGATTTACTCCGTTATTTTTTTCGAATTGGGGATGATCCTCCTCCAAATCAACGACCAAAGGAAGATCTTCCCATCGCGTTGTAAAGCTGGGCGATCGGTAATTGGATGCGGGCGTCCATTCCTGGGATGTTCCTTCGGATCCGAAAAAAAGGGATCCCTTTCCGAATACTTTATTGATCTGATCAATGGTCTTCATGAGTTTGTTTTCGCGATCACGCTGTTCTTCATTTTTTTCCGGATCAAGCGGAAAAAGCGTCTGCTGCGCGGCGGCAGCTTTTTCGTCGATCAGATTAAGAAGTTGGACGGATGCTTTTTTATACACAAATCCTTCCTTGAAGATCCGGCGCGCGATTCGAACGGCCAGCGCGATTATTTCCAGCGAATTGGAAGTCGGAACAGGAAAACCGGCGGACATTCCTGGATAATACTGCGGCTGATCTTTATGATGCGGGTTGGTATAAAGTCGGACATGAATCGCGGAAGCGACGGACTCCTGTTTGCGGAGCTTTTCCGCTCCCTGCGCCGCAAATGTTGAAACGGCTTTTTCGAGTTCCGCAAGATCCTGAATTGGAGTTCCGAATGACCGGGATACTTGAATATTCTGACGGCTGGGAACTTCCGTCTCAAGATCAAGACAAGCTTCTCCGCGAAGTTCCCGAACGAGTTTTTCCTGAATGACCGAATAATTCCGACGCATGTAAAGAGGATCGACTCGCGAAAGATCCAACGCGTTTTTCAGACCAAGACGGCCCAAGCGCGGAAGAAGATGACGGCCGACTCCCCAAATATCAGGTAAATCAACCGATCGAAGAAGCCTGGTTCGAACCTCTTCTGTCATTATAAATGAATAATGTTCCGGAAGTTTTTTGGCAATTCGATTAGCTGTTTTGGCAAGCGTTTTGGTCGGGCCGAGTCCAAAGGAAACCGGAATACCCGTCCATCGAAAAACAGTGCGAACGATCTCCCGCGAAAGATCTTGAATTGATTTTAAAAGTTCTT
>CAZZEF010000316.1:0-1323 GCA_964652875.1 uncultured Planctomycetaceae bacterium | reverse complement strand
GAACTTCGGCTTTCGCTTTGATCAAACGATTTAAAATCGGTTTAAAATAACCGGTCAGATCAAGAAAAGCCTCATCAATCGAATAGATCTCTATTTCCGGGCTCCATTGTTCCAGTGTCTGCATGACCCGCCAGCTCATATTACCATAAAGACTGAAATTTCCCGAACAGACGACCACTCCCGCATTGGCGGCAAGATTTTTGATCTTGAAAAGAGGTACCCCCATCGGTATGCCGAGCGCTTTGGCTTCCGGCGATCGGGCAACAACGCAACCGTCGTTGTTCGAAAGAACGACAACCGGACGGTCGCGCCATTCCGGATGAAAAACTTTCTCGCAAGACGCGAAAAAACTGTTGCAGTCAATATGTCCGAATATTCTCATCTTTAAATTTTGATGTATACTTTCAGTAACAATTTATATTGTTCCGATTACATTTTGGTTTTTGTTTTCACTGCGTCGTCAAAATTTTTCATTTCGAGGACATATCGATTCCGTTTTATATGGTTTTCAAAGTTAATTTCCGCTGATCGACTTCGTGACTCCGTTGTTCTTTTAACGGTGGAACGAAAATTTCCGGGATTTGGTATTCCTTGAAAAACTCCTGAAAGTAATCGGATCATAACGCAAGCAGGCCCCGTTGTGTTGCCGAAACAAGGGGGGAATTAGTATATTATATTGTCAAAAATTGAAATATCAATACGAAACATCTGTTTTATTTAAAAGGAGAAAAGATTATGAGCGTTAATTCCCCAATTCTTGGAATTACAATGGGTGATCCGGCGGGCGTCGGACCGGAAATCATCGCGGGCGCCTGGAAATCATTGTTTGCCGTTGTTCCTTCGGTTCGTCCGATCGTTTTTGGACATCCGGAAATTATGAAAAGAGCGGCCGCGCTGCGGGATCCCGATTTGACTGTCATTGACATCAGGTCCCCGGAAGAGGCGCTGATCAATTATTCCGGCCGGTTTGGAGAAAGAATCCTGCCCTGTTTCAACTGCTGTTCGGATTCGATTTCGGAATGGTTTGAAGATTCCTGCCGGCGAAATAGAAACTCGGTTCCGATCGGCGAGATCGATGCCCGGTGCGGTGAGGCGGCTTTTACCTGTCTGAATCGAGCCATTGATTACGCGATTGATAAAAAAATCGACGCAATTGTCACCGCGCCCCTGCATAAAAAATCGCTCAATCTGGCCGGTCATCACTATCCCGGTCATACGGAAATTCTGGCTTCCCGATGCGGTATTGACGATTTCGCGATGATGCTCTATCTCGGTGCCCAGGAAAGAGCATCATCGCGAAATCGTCAATACCGCATCGGGAAG
>CAZZEF010000315.1:1193-4955 GCA_964652875.1 uncultured Planctomycetaceae bacterium | reverse complement strand
GATCCTTTTTCGCTCCGCAAACCTCCATTACGCAGCTCTTGCTTAAATGAATCGTGTTCGGAAGATGAAGATAAAAATCGGTAATCGAGTAAAAACAGATCACTCGCTGAACCTGAGAAGATTGGTCAAGATTATCGCCGAGATCGAACTGTCGGAATCGGTTGGGAATTCCAAGCATTAAAGAAAGATGGCCGCCGGAAGAGATCCCCATTACCGCGAAACGTTCCGGATCAAGATGGTATTCTTTGGAGTGTGCCCGCAAAAAACGGACCGCCGCTTTGACATCAATGATCTGATCCGGAAAAATTGTTCCGTTATTCAAGGATCGATGAGAAATACTGACGCAGGCGAAACCGCGCTGAATGCCTTTGAACTTGTACCAAAGACCGCCCCGGCCTGGATTGCCGCTGTTCCAGCAGCCGCTTTCGATAAAAAGAAGCGTCGGCAGTTTGTCAGCTGTTTTTCCGTCCTTGACTGGAAGAATAATACTCAGCTTAAGCTCCTGCTTTCCGACTTTCTTATAAACGACATTGCGAATTTCCTTTGATTGAAGTTCGCTTTTCTTTTCCTGCGCCGGGGATTCGGAACCTGTCAAAACCGAAACCGCCAAAATTACCATCATCAGGACCGTTAAAGATCTTCTTGCCATGATGTTCCTTTCTTTTCAATATCAAAAATTATTTTCAGCCAATGTTTTCACCAGCAAACTCTTTTGGATATTGTAAATCGGCAATCATTCAAAATCAAGATCTTTAGGATCTGTTCTGTCGATAATTTTCGCGGCGATCTATTGAATCGGAACATAAAAACAAGAATTTTTTGGTTGAAAAATCAGAAAATACAGCAGGTCGAATATGGATTTTTTAGAGTCTAACCTAAAAACAATTTAATACCCCGGTTCCATGATGAATTTTCCGTTATAACGTCAAAAGAACAGCCGATTCAGGCAGTCAATCGGCGAAGATGACGGAAAAATTAAAATAAAAGCAGTATAATACGCGGCACAATGCCAATCAGTAATACTTGGACATTTCCTTCAAAGGGAAAAGTGCATATTATTGAAGCCCGTAATCAAAAGGGACCCGAATATTCACCGGCACAAATTATCGGGAATCCCTGATTTCGCTTGTTTTACTCGCTCCATTAGGGACTCGGTGTCCATAATCCAACTCGGTGTCCATAATCCATTTGAACAACATATTTCAGGATATGTTTTAAGAGGCAGTGTCAAGTCGTTCTGACGCAACCGGATTAAAGGGAAATAGTTTCACCCCCGGCGATAGAGCCGAGCGCGCCCCAAACGCCCCATAAGGATTTGCCGGAAAAATTATAATGATTGCTTGTCAAGCCGGTTGCCGAGTTAACGTCGACATTGGGATTACCGGCATTGATCGTATCGGAAATAAAATGAACTGATCCATCGACATAAACAGCGTTGACGCCGCCCGAATGATAACTGCTGGCGGTCTCCATACAAATATTATCGTCCGGCCATTGAGTTCCGCTGCAGAATGGGGTATTCGGCGGCATACAGGTCGCAAAAATCGTCTGATTATGACCGTTGGCGTAAATATATCCCGGCTGACGCGTTATTCCCGAAATTGAAAATTGCTTTTTTATCCAGGCAGGATCGTTTTCATCGGGGGCACCGGCGGCAATACAGACTGATGTATTTGAATTGGTATTCAGAGACGCTAAAACCATTCCCCCTTTAACAGGGTTGCGGCTTTCAACTCCGTCTTTATTATAACGATTGATGATTCCTTCACAAATCATGATCGTATTGCTTGTCCCGTCGAGAATCGCCGAATAGTTGATCTTATGATGGTTTTGACCGGTCTGAAAAACACCGCGTTTATTAATGGCTCCCCCGGACGGAGCAAAGATCATATCGCCGATATTACCCCGGTAGCTGGTCGGGCATCGTTTGCTTTCAACATAACCCGCGGGATCGGATGGACACCAAAGTGTTGGGACCGGTTGAATAAATGGACAGGCATCGCTTGTGTCCGTTGTCGACCAAGGCTTTTGAGTGGTGTCATTGCGCGCAGTATCGAATTTACTCTTTACCTGATCATAAATACTGACCTGTTCCATATAAGGAAGTGAAGGAACGATCCATCCGTAAAGAATCGCGTTATACAGATTGGTATCGGTTGTATTCCAATTGTACCATTTATCCAAATTAAAACTTTGCTGTATGATTCGGTTTGGTAAAAACAGATGAACGTCATGAAAATTTTGTTGGGATAATCCCAGCTGTTTCAGCTTATTAGTGCATTCCATCCGCCGGGCCGCTTCCCGCGCCGCCTGAACCGCCGGCAGCAGGAGTCCGATTAGAATACCAATAATCGCAATAACGACCAGCAGTTCAACCAATGTAAACGCTTTTTTCTTCATAACAGGCTCCTGTATAAAATGTTGCGTAAATATATATTTTGGACCATTATACAAATGTCAGTTAACTCTTTCACTTTACTGACTTATTATAATTTATAATTACAATTTATGCAATAAAGTATTTTATTTTTTTTACAAAGGATTCTCCGGAAATAAAAACAGACGGTTTGCGCTTGCCAAACGATAAAGTTCTTCTTGTCGTTAGATAATAATTAATTCTTATTATCATAATTCTGTAATTGCTCCGATACGTTTTATAAATCAGCAGGAACAGCTTAATTATCTCTTGAGAATATAAAATTTTGAGGCTGGAATATAATGAAAGAGCATTTTGTCTCCAAAAGTTGGGACAGTTGAATCGTAAGGAATAAATTCCTGAAAAGGGATAAAACGATAAGCTGAAAGGAAACGATTCATGAGTAATATGAAGTAATGTTCGGCGGCGTTTTGGGGACAAATTGCTTTGGCGTTGATTCAAAGGATCAATCGGCGGAAAAGGGCGGAAAATTTAAAGGATGACTGGTTTTATCTCGAATCCATCATGAATTTTCCGTTATAACGTTAAAAGAACCGCCGATTCACGCAGTCAATTGGCGCAGATGACGAAAATTTAAAATAAAAGCAGTATAAATTAATCAAAAAGGCAATTTCATCGTTCATAAAACGACCGTCCCCTTTTAAATTTTCCCCTTTCCGAATGCGCGACGATTCATTCAGAATGTCTTTTTGCGGAGAGATCCGTTACATCGATTTTTATGATGTCGGTGAGTTCGTAAGATCTTGGATCGTATTGAATATCACCGGTAAAACCGTAATGCCGCATGATCAGATCCATCCCTTTTTTCTTTTCTTTTTCCGGAACCAGGGAAACGGTTCCTTCTCCAATAACACTTTCATAAAAGGAGGTCCAGCCGCAAGGTTTGTCACTCTTGCCGACATTAAGAAGACGGTCTGTTTCGAAACCGACCGTCCGGATTCCCTGACGAATCAAATCAATCTTCCGCCCTTGTTTCGCGCAGTGAACAAAGAGACTGTATTTTCCAAATTCAAAGGAGAAACCGAAATTCATCGGGACAATGTAAGGATACTCCTTATCGGGAAAAGCAATTCGAAGTACCAAACAGCGATTGAGAATTTCCGAGATTTCTTTCGGATCGTTAACTTCCCGGGAAGCCTTTCGCATGGGTAACATCCTTGATATTTCCTTTCCTGTTTTATTATATTTTATAAAGATTTGTCAAACAGATCATTCGTGTTTATTTTCAGCGTATGAAAGGCCGGTCGATCCGCAGTTCAACCGGAGAAAATCAACCGGAGAAAATCAACCGGAGAAAATCAACCGGAGAAAATCAACCGGAGAAA
>CAZZEF010000315.1:0-1093 GCA_964652875.1 uncultured Planctomycetaceae bacterium | reverse complement strand
ATCAACCGGAAAAAAATCAACCGGAAAAAATCAACCGGTAGGCAAAGGATGACTGAACTTTTTTATTTCTGTTCGATCTGATTTTTAAACGGGCGTTCGTTCTTTTCGAACCAAGACCGCAACAGAAGTTCGCGGTCGGTCGGCGAATCGGCCTTTTTATCATTCGCGGGATCGGTTCCGTGTTCGACGCTCCAGCCGGACCATTCACGGAATGCGTGATAAGCCCAATCCCAACCGTATTCCTCAAACAGGTCAATGACATCTTTAAGGTATCGTACCGCGCTGCCGTCCGGAGCCCAGCGAATGGCGCTGAATTCGCCGATATAAATTTGAACGCCGTAATCCTGCTGAAACTCAAGTGCCGGACGCAGAGCGTTGCGCAGTTTTTCCTTGTCCCAATACACATTACCGATCTTGCCGGGATACACATAACCGATCTTGCTGTCATGAACCCCTTGATGAGTGAATGCGTGCGGTATATACATATGAACACTGTAAACAACATTGGTCGCCTTGATCGGTTCAAACCAGTCGAGCGGATCGGGTCCGCCCCAGGGAGCCGGTTCAATAATGACCGGTTTGACAGGATCGATTTTTCGGACTTCCTGCGCCGTTTTTTCAACCAGATCATGCCAGTTCAAAATTCCCTGCCCTTCCGGAATAGCCGTTTCACAAGGTTCGTTCAGCAGATCATATCCCCAAATCGCGGATGAATCTTTATATTTTTTCGCAAGTTTGATCCAGGTATTAATGAACGCGTCCTGATATTCCTTATGCTGAAACATTCGGGCATTATGATTCTTGTCGCGCCCGCCGGGCGAAGTATGAAGATCAAGACAGACCGCAACGCCGTATTTCTCGCAGTAAGGAAGCATCTTGTCCAGAAGCGCGCATTCACTGTCGATCCAGCGGTCAAATTCCTCTACCGTTGCGGTATCGGCCCGTCCGTTCGGGAATCCCCAATTCATCTGCCATCGGACATGATTGGCCTTCCATTGATCCGCAAATACTTTAATGTCTTCCGGACCAAAACGATGTGGCTGGATCATTGCTCCGCGCAACCGCTGCACTTGATGCCCGGTATAAACCGGCT
>CAZZEF010000314.1:0-4973 GCA_964652875.1 uncultured Planctomycetaceae bacterium | reverse complement strand
TAATACTGAATAAAATCGTCCGCACCGACAATTTTTTTACTATTGATCTGATCTTCAATACTTTGAATACCGGCTCTTTGCCGCGAATTGAGTCTTGAATCGCCGATCAGATCGGTTTTTGCACTCTTGCCGATAACGTAAACATCGGAATACGAAAGCTTTCCGACTAATTCTTCCTCATCGGAAGAAGATCGTTTTCGGCCGTTTTTCCGCTGATCTTTCTTTCGAACGGGCTCGTCAAAAGAAAAAGTATCGCGTCCGTAGGCGCTTTTTTTCCCTGTTTTTTTATTTTTCAATGATAATACCTCGCAAATAGGAAAGAATTCCCTGAAATTCATAAGAAAGAGGGTTGCTCTTTCGAAAGATCGATTTTATAATTAACGGTAAGTGCCGTTTGGAAGAAACGGCAAAACATTTTGAAGGCGGATCTGTTCTGCCCCGGCTTCCCAAAAAGAAAACGGGTTTCATAATTAACAGTATAGCAACAGATCCGAAACTTAACAATGAAGACAGAGAATAAAACATGAAGAAAATGAAAATTTTTTCACTGGTTTTGGCACTTGCGGTAATTTTACCCGTTCTCGGCGCTCAGGAAAACAAGACATCATCGGCCCCCGCAACGGATCCGGCCGCAACTCCGGCCGCGGCAAATACTCCGGAACGAAAGTTGTATTCAGAGAAACTGACGGACTATAAAACCTGCCTGAAAAGGCTTCGTCAGCTGAAAGCGGACTACCAGACAGCCGATCCGAAAAAGAAAGACGAAATCAAATCGGAATACGATCCCCTTTTGAGCAAAGCGGAGGGTATTCAAAAGGAACTTGTTCCCTTGGCCATTGAAGCGTTTAAAGCAGTCAAGGGACAGGATCTTGAAGTCGCCAATTTTCTTTATACAATGATCCATTACGCAACGCTCAAAGAAAATTACGAAACCGCTTATGAAGTCGCTAAAGTTGTTTTGGCGGACAAGATCCCCGATCAGGTCGCCGTTCTTTACGCTTACGGCGCTTATTCCGCGTTCTGCACCATGAATCTGGAAGACGCGGAAAAATGGTTCAAATTGGCCGACGCCAAAGGTGTTGTCGAACGAGCGGATTCCGGCAACGACATTCATATCCGGTCCATGCTGGAGACAGCGCTTCCGATGTATAAAAAGATCTGGCCGAAAGAGCAGGAGATCCGAGCCAAAGAAGCCGCCGATCAGCTCCCCCGGGTACGCCTAAAGACCAATAAGGGCGATATTGTCATTGAACTGTTCAAAAATGAAGCGCCCAACGCTGTCGGTAATTTTCTTACTTTAGTGAGTAAGAATTTTTATACGGATGTTCCGTTCCATCGCGTTCTGCCTTATTTCATGGCGCAGGGCGGTGATCCGACCGGAACCGGAACCGGCGGTCCCGGCTACTGCATTCCCTGCGAATGCAATCAGGGAAACGCCCGTATGCACTTCCGCGGATCAATTAGTATGGCGCATGCCGGAACCGATACCGGAGGATCTCAATTCTTCCTGACCTTCGTTCCGACCTTCTTCCTGAATAATAAACATACCGTTTTCGGACGCGTTGTCGAGGGCATGGATGTTCTGGCCAATATCCAAAGGATCAATCCGGAAGACGAAAGTCAGCCGGCTCCCGATAAAATTCTCAAAGCGACTATTGAGCGCGGCGCTCCTTTCAACTTCAAAAAACTGCCGTCACGCCGTTAATTCGTGATCGCCTGCCGGAACTTTACACAACAGAAAGGATATTTGGCATTATGGAGCCGAATGAAAATACCAATAAAAAACGAGTTTTAATTATCGATGACGATATCGAAATCGGTGATTCTATGCGTTTCGCCCTTGAAGCAACCGGATATGAAGTCCAAATCGCCCGAAACGGAAGTTACGGGCTGGCCTTGGCCGAGCGGGATAATCCCGATCTGATCATTCTCGATATGATGATGCCCAAAAGAAGTGGTTTTCTTGTCCTCGAAACCCTTCGTCAGGCCAATAGCTATCCCGTTCGAATCATTATGGTGACCGCAAACGAAGGCGCCCGACATCGCGCTTACGCCGAACAGCTCGGTGTCGACGAATACCTCAAAAAACCGTTCCCAATGGAACTTCTTCTGGAAACGGTCGCCCGCGTTCTCGCTAAATAGCAACTTCATGTTGCGTTTCAGCTAAATTCGAAAAGGGAATGAGGTTGACGCGTTAATGTCCTTCTTCGGCTCGCTTCCGCTGGTCGCTCTTAACAGATCTATAAGATTTTGTGTTGAGTAAGCGAACAACGGGAGAGAAAAATATTCTCTCACTGGGGCGCGGAGAGGAAAATTTCCTCCGCGTAGATCGGAAACAGCAAGCGAACAACAGGGAAATGAGTTTTGGTTTTCTTGGCCGGAGGTGATTATGAGTCAAACGAATCATTACGAACGGGCATTCGAGCGGTATTTGCGCCGCAAGGACATTCCGCATTTCGCCAGCCGTCAGGAATTTCGCAATTCGCTGGAAGAGGGGGAAACACTGAAGAATTTTGATTTCGTTGTTTCGGATCCTTTGGGCGGAAACTGGATCGTCGATATAAAAGGGCGGCGTTTTCCCGGCGGTCGAAAGAGTCGGCGATACTGGAAGAACTGGATTACCCGGGACGATATGACCGGTCTTCTTCAATGGGAACACCGGCTGGGCAGTAATTTTCACGCGCTCCTTGTTTTTGCTTACCTGATTGAGGACAGCCGGTCTCCTCTTCCGGAAAGAGAATTATTTATTTGGCAGGATCGGTATTACGCATTTATTGCGGTCGATCTTCATGAATATATTTCGGAAGCGCGCATGATCTCGCCCCGTTGGCAGACATTTGAGCTTCCGATCCGGCGCTTTCGGGCAATGGGGCGATCATTCGATTCGTTTTTCGGCAGAATGGGCAACGATTCGAGAGAAGTCCTCTTGAGACAAACGGACTTCCGCAAGGAACATCTTTAATGAATTTTCTCCGACTATCGTTCTTTCTGATCTTAATACTGTCGATTTCTTTATCGGCCATTGGCGAAGATCTCCGATCTCCCAAGGTTTCTCAAACGGAGAAACAACAATTGGATCTTGTAAAAACAGATCCGGTCACCGGCAAAACTGTATTCCCTCCGTCAAGGGGGGAAATTTCAGTATCGGCTGATCCGCAGACCGCGGGAGTGTCGGGGGTCGATTCGAATTTTATCAAACCGGTGCCATTAAAAATACCGGCGGGGGACACGAAAACCGTTGCGGTTGTCTGTCCGCCTGTTTTTCAGGAGGCTCTTTCCTCCTGGCTTGAATACCGGCAGAAGCAGGGGTATTCCTTTATCATGATCAGTACGGCCGATCTTGACGGCGCGGTTCACGGGGACAATAATGAACTGACGCTTCGGATCAGCCGGTCGTTGAACGCCGTCAATCGGAAAACGCCGCTTTCGGCGGTTCTTTTGGTCGGAGACGCCTGGCCCGCTCCGGAAACCAAAGACGACTGGTCGCGAATTGTTCCATCGCCCCGAATTGCGGCTCAAGTTATCGACCGATTCGGTAATGAAAAGCATATCGCTTCCGATTCCTGGTACACAGATTTCGACGGGAACGGTTTTCCCGATGCCGCGGTTGGCCGTTTTCCGGTCCGGTCGCCGGAAGAGCTGATCGCGCTGACCGAAAAGATCGTTCGTTATGAAGAGCGGATCCCTGCGGGCCAATGGCAGCGCAAAATTCATTTCGTCGCGGGGATCGGCGATTTGGGCGCTATTGCCGATCAGGTGATCAATTCTGTTGTCCGCAAAATAGTCGCAGGCATGATCCCCGACGAATATGTTTCGACTTTTACGCAGGCCAATTGGAAAAGTCCTTTTTGTCCCGCTCCGAGTCTGTTTCGGGACGTTGTCATTTCCCGACTCAACGAAGGCGCGCTCTTTTGGGTTTATATGGGACACGGCTGGTATCAGGGACTGGATGTTCTTCATACACCGGACAATAATTTTCCGATTCTTGAATACAATGACGCCAAACTTCTGCGCTGTTCCCAAGCGCCGCCGATCGTCTTTTTTTCCGCCTGTTATACCGGAACGATCGATGGCTGGGGTGAATCGCTAGCCGAACGAATGGCTCTTGAAACGGAAGGACCGGTCGCGGTAATCGCCGCCAGCCGTGTTTCAATGCCTTACGGACTGGCAGTTTTCAGTACGGAACTTCTTTCCGCAATGTTCGATCCGAAAAATTCTGATCGGAGGGAAGGTCAAACGCTCGGTTCGGTAATTTTACGCGCCAAGCAGCGAATGCGTCCGATCCCGAATCCGGAGAAAATTTCCTCGAACGGGCAAGAGAACGGCTCAAAAAGATCCGGATCCTCCGCCGATTCCGGGCAGAATGAGGATCTGACTGGAATCAAAGGAGACGCCGGGCATAAGCAGGAGATCCGCGATTTTCTCGATCAGATGGGAAGCCTGCTTGATCCAACCGGTCATGAACTCGACAAACAGCTGCTGGATCACGTTCATTCGATCAATCTGCTGGGCGACCCGCTGCTTCGGATCCGTTTTCCTGAAAAAATGGAGCTGTCGGCGCCCGAAACGGTTCCCGCCGCTCATATTATGGAGATCTCCGGCCGATACGATCCGAAAGATCCCGGCGAATTCAAGATCTGCGCTGAACTGTCGCTTCCCCGTCAGCGATCCGGGATCCGCCGTTCGAATCGAAAAGAATTTTCTCTTTCCTCTCAGGAGCAGGAAGAGTATCAGAAAACGTACATGGCGGCTAACGATCTTGTTTTGGCGCGGTCGGAAGGCAAAGCAACCGGAGGAAAATTTTATATTGAGCTGAAGGTTCCGGATGACTGTTTCGGTGTTTATGTCCTTCGGGTCGTTGCGGAAAAGGAAAATCGTATGATTACCGGCGCGCAAACGGTTCGAATCCGCTCTTTTGACCCCGATCTTCCGAGGCCGAGCGCGCACAGCTATTCGGGAAAATTGTATCATTA
>CAZZEF010000313.1:0-5040 GCA_964652875.1 uncultured Planctomycetaceae bacterium | reverse complement strand
AAGGGCCGTTTCGAGATCCTTGAGCATTGCGTTTGGAGTTTGATATCGTTTTTCCGGTTCGAAGCATAACGCCCGGTCAAGAATGGGAATTAAAAAATTCGGGATCTCCGGGTTCAGATCTTTGGCAGGTCGAAAATTGATAAAACGATGTCGAATTGATCTTCTTGAAATATCTTCCGTTTCGAACAGAGCGGGCTGTCCGGTAAGGATATGATAAAAAACGGATCCGAGAAAGAAGAGGTCGCTTCTTTTATCGCCCCGACTGACGCCGGATAATTTTTCAAGAGAGGAATAGTCAATGGAAGTCGGACTTCTTAATTTCGCTTCCTGTTCCAAGGTTAAAAGATCCCGTCCGAAACCGATCATAAAAGCCCGACCGGCTGGCGAAACAATAATATTTCCCAGTTTTATGTCTCGATGGGTTCGGTTTCTTTGCGCGGCGTAATCAAGAGCGGAACAGATATCGCGAATGATTTTAACGGAGTCGAGAACGGTAATATTTTTAACCGTCTTTAAAATTTTCGCGAGCGTTCGCCCTTCGATAAAATCGTAAACGATAAAACGGTCCGTTGGTGTTTCGATCAGTCCGTGAGCGGTACTGATATTGAAATAATTCAATCGGGCGCCTGTTTCCGCTTCCCGTTTGAAATAAACTGATACGTCAGCGTCTTTTAAGAATCGGGTGCGAAGAACCCGGAGCGCAACGGTCGTGTCAGTTTGGGTATGAATTGCGCGGTAGGTTCGGGCAATTGCGCCGTTGGCGATAAAGCTGAGTACTTTGTAATCGCCATAAAAATAACCGATTGCATCGCCGGCAACAAGACGTTCACTTTGGTACTTGGTTAAAATTCCCTGCTGAACGGCCATGTTGAAAAATTCTTTAGGGGAAACATCCGTATGACTTAAATTTCTCCAAATCGACTGAATATCATCCAGGGAAAGCAGACCAAAATCTTGTGCGCGATAAATGAATTCCTCTAATGTATAATTTGACATGATTCACCTCCGTTGAAACTTGCAGTAACATTGGCAACAATCATAATACCGTTATATTAAAATATAAAAATAAAATTTTGAAATAAAAAAAGAAAATTCGACACAAGAAGAGTTTTGTCAATTTCAATAATAATATCATAAACAAAATTATTTCGCTTGTCAACAATTTAATTGGAAAATTTATAATAAGTTGAATTTTAGCCAAATTCGAAAGAAAATATATAAATTTTAGAGCCGACCGGAATTGAAACGGGAGATTTTCAGCAAATGTAAAATTTGGGACCGACTTGCGCATAAAACGAATAAGAAAAAAGTAAAATCCCAAAGAGGTATGCGTATCGGTTGCATTATTGATTTTTATTCAAACGTCAAAAGGTCCGCCGATTTATGAAGTCGATCGGCGGTAAAGGGGGAATATATACCGATTTCATCATGACTTTTCCGTTATAACGTCAAAAGAAAAGCCGATTCACGCAGTCAATCGGCGATGATGACGGAAAATTTAAAATAAAAGCAGTATAAAATGTTGACTGTCTTGATCGGTTTCTCACTTTTATTAATAAAATAATATTGAAGTGTAAAAAATTTAAAATGTCTTAATCGGCTTCTTTGATTTTTCGCGTTGAGTTACGGGGCATTCCCGGATTTAGAAATAAAAAGGGAATGCGTCAGGAAAAACGAAATGCGGACCGTATAAAAGCATGCTCAATCGCTTTAATGTATCAAAACTGATGGCAAAATGTCATTGGGATCAGACTTGAATTTCTTGCGATTCAAACGATATAAGTGAATTTACAAGGAGGTATTCGTTTCGCCTCCGTTGACGGATCCGAGAGCTCCCCAGATACCGAAAGGACTGACTCCGTGCGGTTCTTTTTTTGTTTCGTCGGTATCGGCAGCGGATGCAACAACGTAATCCAGATTGCCGCAGTCGATCGTTTCCGAGATAAAGCGGACAGATCCGTCGGCCAAAACGATGTTAACTCCGCCCGAATGAAAACTTGTCGCGCTGAAATATCCTTCGTTGACTCTCCAGCCCGACAAACAGGAAGGAGAATTCGGGGGAAGAATTGTCTGAAACGCGGTGTATGCCGAGGCTCCATGCTGCCAGCTCCTTCCCCGCATTTCTGTTGTTGTCACCGAACTGTCGTAATAAGCCGGATTGGCCGCGTCTATTTTTGTCTGGCACTTTCGGGGAGTATAACTTGTACTTGATCCGACACTTCCCCAACTGGAAACTTGATTTCCTTTGATCCGTTTTAATGCCTGTCCGTCTCCGGTAACCGCTTCAGACATTGCTACCGTATTGGAAGTTCCGTCGAGAAAATCGGACAAAGTCCGGCATTTATAGACATACGAATTATCCCAGCCGTTGGTTTCATAGACTCCGATTCCCCCTCGAAAGAACCCCCGGTCATTAATTCCTTGCGCGTTCGTATTTCGAATGGCGTCGCCCAGTGATCCCATATAATTCGTTTTGGATCCTCCGATCGGATAGTTCGATTCTTCCTGCGCCGCCCCGTCCGAAGGACAGAGAAGGTAAGGCGCTGGTCCCCGTTTATAAAAAGTCTGACCATCGGCTCCGGAAGCTTCCGGATAGCGATTGTTTTTGGTAACATAAGCCATTAGTTCGTTGTAAAGCGGCTGCTGTTCACAAAATGGAAGCAGAAAAACATGAAAACCGGTCATTGCGTTTTCCCACCAGTAGGGGCCGATCTTATATCCCCCCCGCTGCGGAGGAAATGCCAAATTGGTGTCATGATAGTTATGCAGTGCAATTCCGAGCTGTTTTAAATTGTTGGTACATTGCATGCGCCGGGCCGCTTCCCGGGCCGCCTGAACCGCCGGCAGCAGAAGTCCGATTAAAATGCCAATGATCGCGATGACGACCAAAAGCTCAACCAAGGTAAACGCTTTTTTCGACATGGCAAAACTCCTTTAAATAAAACAATAAAAATAAAACGCGAACAATTCTTATTATTTATGGCACACAATATCCATTTTAATAATTGTTGTGTATTTTTCAATAAAATGTTTTAAATATAATGGAAATAATAACATAATTACCAATTTTATTGGTGATGTTTTGAATTTTATGCCGGTTCCATTATAAATTTGGGGTTTCAGTGTCAAAAGATCCGCCGATTAACGAAGTCAATCGGTGAAACCGCTGAAAATTTTTAAAGGAGACCAGTTTAAAAACAAAGGTTACAAATATATAACAAAGAAAACAAATATATAACAAAGAAAACAAATATATAACAAAGAAAACTGATTTTTCAGTAATATGTCTTGTTACTCTTTAAATTATAAGTACTCCAAGCATCAAAAAGGCGGAGATGTCTGTTGGGCAGGTATGTTGACGAAACGACCGCGTTCCAGTCCTGTCAGCTACTGCGTTTATTCAACAGATATAAGATTGACAAAGCGATAGTATTTGAAATAAAGGTGAATACAGAATAGGCCCAAGCGGCGTCAGGGGAGGAGAAAGCGTTCAGAACAGACAAGGTGTATACCGTCTAAAGAATTAGTGACACAAATAAGAGATCTTTTTTAAAAAAAGACATTAATAGTAATAAAATACGATTGAAAAAGAGATTGATTAGAGATATAATAAAAAAATGAAACAGCGAAGACAATCCTGAAAGCGAACAAAAGAAAATGCCTCATTAAATTATTATATAAAAAAGGATTATTCAGCGGGGTGATGAGTTATGTACAAACGCTTCTCTTTATATAGATTTTGGTCAGCCTTTACAATAGCAGAAATATTGGTGACGGTGGTGACCCTTGGTGTTTTGGTCATTCTCGCGATACCGGCGATTCAAATCGCGCGGGAATCGGCTCGCAGATCGCAGTGCGGGAATAATATTCGTCGGCTGGCCTTGGGGGTTCTGAGTTATCATGAGTCTAACCAGTCGCTTCCGCTTTTGGGCTGCTGCAGTCTTTCGGAGGATAAGCTTCCTGTTGGGACCAAGCAGAAATACAGGTATCCGCGGATCAATTCGATAGCGGCGCTCATGCCGTATTTTGAACAGAGCGAGAAAGGACAGAACATTCTTTCCGTTTGGGAATCGGACGATCATTACAATTCAATCGCGCAGGTAACGGAGGCGTTTCCGGTCATGGGAGTTCAGATTCCAATTTTGCGGTGTCCGAGCGACTTGGCGGATTCATATCCGGATACCGAAAGCGGTTCGCCGCTGGCCTCCCGATCATATGTTTACTGCAGCGGCGACTGGCCGGAAGCGGGAATTTATCAATATGTCGAAAATCAAGACGGTTACAAGGTTCTTACCGAAATGTCTTTGGAAAAGATCCAATCGTTCAATAACAATACAAGGACCGGAATACCTTCCTGCTGGCCTTACCGACGGCTGTCGGATATTGCTGACGGGTTGAGCAATACGGTTTTAATGTCGGAAAAAACTTTGGGGAAACCGGGCAGCCGATCGGTCAAGGAATCATCGCTTCTTCTTCCGACTGCGGTTCCTTCGCATGAGACATCTCCGGAAACGGAAGGCAAGCCGGGAGAGTGTCTGAATTCGGAATTGAGATCGAATCAGGGCTGGACTCCGGCCGCGGGATCACTTGATACGGGAATTTCAGGGGTACGAGCGTATGATGCCATTCCGCAATATTCGACCTTTTCGACGATTCTGCCTCCGAACAGTCCAATGTGTCAAAGCGCGATTGATGATCGGGTGCTTCATAGCGCGACGAGTTATCATTCAGGGGGAGTCATTGTCGCCTTTTATGACGGAAGTGTTCGCTTTATTTCTGATTCGATCGGTTGTAATGATTTTGAAAAAGCGAAGATCAAGAAGGCCGGTAATTCCGAGTTCGGCCTTTGGGGAAATCTCGGATCGATCTGCGACGGTCATAATGATTTGGAATAGAGATCTGTTTTTATGTTTTGACGGCAGGTTTACCAACGGATCACAACACGGGCAGGCGGAAGAAGTGAAATTATAATCTTGACAGAATGATATTGAGGATCAAATGACAGCGGAACGGATAACAGATCAATTTAAAGGAATGTTT
>CAZZEF010000312.1:0-5042 GCA_964652875.1 uncultured Planctomycetaceae bacterium | reverse complement strand
CCTATATCAGATTTTCAATATTTTCTCCTTTGGGTAAAAACCGGGGAAAGTACAGATTATTATTACAAACCATATTTTAAGGAGAAATCTTATGACTGAAATGCAAATCGGAAAAATCGCCGTCGCGGAAACAAATGAAGACAAACTGCTCCAAAATCCGATGATACGTCTTCTTATCGGCTTGGCTCTCGCTCTTGGTTTTTTAATTTCCGGTTTTTATACAATGAACAAAGCGAACACCTTGTCGCGGGAGGGAATTGAGGCGCAAGGGGTTGTTACTTCCATCAGAACCGCTCGCGGAAGAAGAGGACGAAAGATGTTTTATCCAACTGTTCAGTTCACCGATAAAAATGGTCAGTCGCACACGCAAGAGCTTGGAAACCAGTCGGGTATTCAGGAAAACCAAAAATTAACCCTTGTCTATCTTCCGTCAAAACCAAGTGTCGTCGTTATTAAAAACGCGGGCAGTCTCTCTCCTGTTCCCGGCTATTGTCTTATGGGCACTTCCGTAATCGGCTGGGCCATTGTTATTTACAATATTTTCTTTATGATTCGCGCCAAAAGAATACGGAAAAAGGACGAAAATTACGGCAGTCAGGAAGCGGCCTGAACCTTTAAAGCAGAAATATAAACATCTGAAATATCGAATGGCAGAAAATTCATCCGCCGTAATTGGCAAGTCAGACTTGTTCGAACAATTCGCGGCATCTGTTCTCTGCCGTCGATTTTTTGTCAAGACAGAATTACTCCATTGACGTTACCTTGTGTATTCCAATGAAAACCGCCCGAATTTTCTTCTTCTCTGATTTTTCCAAAAAGAAATACGGAAAATATTGAAAATTTTTCTTTCCTGATGTTTTCAGATTCGAATGAAAAAGATATAATATCAAATTATACAGGTTTCAATATGAATTTTTCGTTATAACTTCAAATGAACAGCCGATTCACAAAGACAATCGGCGAAAATAACGAAAATTTAAAATAAGAGCAGTATAATAATGTCTTCCGGAGTTTTCGCCTTTCCGCCGGATTTCGTTTTCATCAATTTTATTCTGACGAAGGAAAAAGTTGGCTTCAAATTTTTCTGAACTTTTTCAAAATTCGAAAGCCTCCGCCCTTTGCGCAGAATAAACAAAGACTCATAATTTTGGAAGTCGATTTTGTTGAAAAACGTCTGGTCTTAGCTGCGGTGAAAATACGGAAAAGTCCGAAAGTATCGGGTATAATACAAAGAAAGAGAGTTTATGATGAATTACAACAAGTCTTGTGTAACGCAACGGTCCATGCCTTTCTGGTGTGTTGGAAATCCCTTGGCCGATCCGTTCGGTGGTCCGATTCAGGAAAAAATCGACTCCGTTCAAGTTGCCGAAGTTCTCGCTTGGGCGGCTAAAAAGAAATACATTGAAGCAACCAGCGCTCATGACGATGATCTCGTCCCTTGGGATATGAATAATCTCGAAGACGATCTTGATCCGAACAGCGAAACATCCAAGACTCTTCAAAAAATTAAAAGCATTCTTGATAAAGCCGGTATCGAGTTCAATACGATCTCCTGCTGCCTTCATGGCGAAAAGATCTTTCGGGACGGCGGACTTTGCAATCCGGACCCGAAAATCCGCAAACTGGTTGCGGCCAAGGTCGCTCGAACTCTGCGTATCGGAAAATTTCTCGGCGCTCATCATTTCACCTATTGGGTTGCCCGCGACGGCTTTGAAGTGCCCGCCATTACCCAATGGAATAAAATTTACGACTGGCTGGCCGATGGTTTGAACTTCGTTACCGATTACATTCAAGAAAATAATCTGACCAATTACATTGGCGCAACCATCGAACCCAAACCGAACGAACCTCGCGGTCAAATGTTCCTGCCGACAAGCGGACATGCGGTCGGTTTTATTCTCGGACGTCTTAAGAACCCCGATTTTTGGGGGGTCAATCCCGAACTGCTCCAGCATGAAAGTATGTGCCTTCTCAACTCCGTCATGACGGTCAGTTACCTAACCAATCTCAATAAACTGAAATTCCTTCATTTCGGATCGCAAATCAAGGGGCAGTTCGACAACGATTTCCCGCCGCTCATCGGACCGGAAGGACTTAAAGAAACCGTTATGATGTTCGCCGCCCTCAATCAAATCGGATGGAAGGGCATTGTCGAATACGATTGTCACATGCTTCGAACGGACGGAAATCCGGACGACGCGTTCAAAGCTCGAAAGCAATTCGTCGCCGACTGTACCAAAGCGCTGGCCATTTCCCTTGATCTGGCCGACCGTATCAAACCGGTCTCCCGGGCAAAGAGTATGGCCGATGCCGATTTGACCAGTATCATGCAGCTGACCGGACTCGATTCCGTTAAACTGGAACGCTGATCCGCCTTAATATTGGACCGCTGACAAGAAAAAAACAGAGAGCCTCTTCGATAAAAAGCTCTCTGTTTTTTATTCTATAATCGATTCTATTATAACGTTAAAGAACAGCCGATTCATGCGGTCAATCGGCGGAGATCACGAAAAATTAAAATAAAAGCAGTATAAAAAACGGATCCGAATCCTATCAAGCCGCCGCGGACATAAATATCGGCCGAGATACGGAATTCCTCTGCTTGAAAGAGACGGATCAAGAAACAGTTTTATACCGGCCTTCTTTTAAATTTCCGCGGTTACGTCAATTTTCGGCGTTAACCGGATCTTCTTTTGATACCCGATTGAAAAAATTATATCCAAACCAAAAACTATTTTGTGTAATTACCGCACTTGACACATTTCTCTTTATTATTTCCGAAACCGCAATTGGAGCAGAGTCGCGCTTGGGAATAATTGTTCGGGCACCATCTTCCGCACTTGACGCAGTAATCCTTTTTATTTCCGAAGCTGCAAGTACCGCAAAGTCGGGCGGGTACATAATTGTTCGGACACCATCTTCCGCATTTGACGCAGTAATCTTTTTTATTTCCAAAAGCGCAGTCGCTGCAAACACGAGCCGGATTTTGAGGCGCTTGCGCAAAGACAGGGGTAATCAACAAAAAAGCCAAAATCAAAAAGCAAAAAAAGGTTTTCCTTTTCATTTGAATATTCTCCTTTTAAAAAGTATGCGTTAATTTGATTTTCTGTCCATTTTCTCCCGAATTCATTATAGATTTTCTGATCCAGCGTCAAAAAAACACTAAAACGCCAAGTCAATCGGCCAACAGAAACCCCGAGAATAAAAAATAAAGGACAATACACAAAAAATTCATTTTATATTTTTCAATCGTCCAAGGATCCTTTTGCCTTCTTTTTCGTTATTGGATATCTTGAGTCCCTATCAAAAGGAACTCAAGAATTATCCTCTCAAAAAATACTGTTTTACAGCACTTAAGCCGCGTTCTTTTTCTTTCGGAAGATCAAAAACAGAAAATAGACAGCGGCCACCAGAAGCGGGACACCGAACAATGGCCGATAAAAGAGCCAGGCAGTTCCGATCGTCGCCGAAGTAAGGGCAAGCGACAGGAAGATGCTGATCATTGATGTTCCGAATCCGGCAATATTTCCAAGGACAGGAACAACATCCGCCAGAACGGAGATCGGACGCATAATCATTCCGAAACCGATAAACATGGCAACGAAACCGATGATTCGTATGATCCAACCTAATAATTTATTGGCCGATTGCGCGTTGCTGAACATCATGTCTGCGGTCATGATATCATTTTCGAGCAGTTCGATCTGTCCTTTTTTAGCCGTGTATGGAACGAAACTGTCCCCTTTCTGCTGGGAAACAATACTGACATTTTTGCCCGGATAAACAACAAGATAATGAACACGAATATCGCCGATTTCCGGTGCTGACGGATCTTTTCCAAAATAAATAATACCGTTGACATACTTGGGGCTTGGGGAACTGGCGGCCGTTTGACTGCCGGTTACGGAAGCGCTGTTCGACGCGGTGTTACCTGGAAGATTACTGACAGAAATCGAAGAAGTTCCCGCGTTTGAGGAATTATTTTGCCCCTCAGTCCCAACCGAAATATTTGCCGATGAATTCTTAACGGAGATCCCCGCGCTGTTCGAACGGGCCGATTCGTCCGTTCCAGCTGTATTGACACTGACAGAAACCGGACTGCCCCCCTGAGGAGCGGAAACCGTCTTTGTGTCCTCTGTTAAATAGGAAACCAGCTTAACAGACGAGTCGGCGGACTTGGTTTCATATGATGTTTTCTTGACTTCTGATGCGTCGTTTTTATTCGGTTGTCCGTCCGGTTCATTATCCGGTTTGACCTCCTTTTGGGGAGTATCCTCCGCAGGAGATCCGACCGAGGGATCTTTTGCCGGATCCTGAGTCGAAACAGCAGACTTCTGCTGCGTCGGTTCGGAGACTTTGTATTCTTCGGACGGTCCCAATTCCTGAATCAAGCCGGAAGAGAGTTTAAAAGCGCCAACGTTAACTTCCGACGCATAAAATTTCTTGCTGGAATACGGCATATTCGACGGATTGTCATGTCCTTTTTCTTTATAGGAAGACGAATCCTCCAGTGTACTGGACCAATCTTTTTTATAGGAATATGTTGTTACCGTTTCTTCCCCGCCGCCAAGTTTCTTTTGTGTTTTTCGAGAAGACATTTCTTTCCATTGGTACATTTCGGCATATCTCAAAAGCTGAACCGCTTTAACCGAAACGCCAAACTCATCATCACCAAGAGTTTCATTCGACACGGTTTGCCCGGACAGATGAATCAGTTTTCCTTCATTGGCCGGATCGACTTTATCCGCCTGAACGGACACAACAACCTTGTTCCCTTCTTTTAAGGTTTTATACCGATTGACGGTCCGGCCTTCATTCCAAAAAAGCCCTCCTATTGAAGCCAAAACAAGAATGATACCGATCAAAATACCGCCAAAGGCACCCGAAATTCTGCTTCCATATGAATTAGTTGTCGTTTCGGTAAAAGCCATTAAATTTTCTCCGTAAAATACAGTTATTCAGGAAAGATCAATCCATCTCTCCGCCTTGCAAAAACAGATCCAAAAGATTTTCTCTGTTTTTTAATCATTTTAACACAAAAA
>CAZZEF010000311.1:2791-5046 GCA_964652875.1 uncultured Planctomycetaceae bacterium | reverse complement strand
TGGCGAGTCCAAATGTCTCGGTTCGTATACCAAGCGAAAAAATCCGATTAAGGGCGGACTTGTTAAACTGACAGCCGGTCTGACGGACGCGGGCGGCGCGCTTCCTTCGACCTGTTTGACCGCGATTACCGAATCTGACGGCGCGTTCTTTAATAATTATTATTCGACCAATCAATATCGCATGCCCGGCGGAACGTTCGGTGATGGTCAATTTCCGACTCGTTTTTATACGATTTTACCCCCCAATTCCCCGAACTGCAGCGGGGCGGGTAATCCAAACGGAGGTCCGACCTTTATTTCCGCAAGCAGTTATCATTCCGGCGGCGTTAATATCGCAATGGCCGACGGTGCGGTCAAGTTCGTTTCCGATACGGTTAATGTTGACAATATGAATATTACCGCGGCCGACCTTAATTCCAAGACAGGGTGTACCAGTAATTGGTATAACTTCGCCGGAAAATCGCTTTGGGGTGTTTGGGGCGCAATGGGATCCGCCGCCGGAGGAGAAACAAATTCTCTTTGATCTCCTGATCGATTCGGTTTTCGTTTTTCAGTATTCGCTTTAGTGAAATTTTAATGTTTGGCGACTCTTGTTCTAAAGAGTCGTCTTTTGTTTCTTGACCGGTTTATGTTGATGGTTGTTATCGACTCTTTGTTTATATTGATCATTTGTACTGCTCGTATTTTAAATTTTCCGTCATTTCCGCCGATTGATTTTGTGAATCGGCTGACCTTTGACATTTAAACAAAATTTCATCATAAACCGGTATATCATTGAGAAGTATTAAGGAAGACCTCTATTTCTTTGATGACTTTTTGTAAAACTTCTTTTTGTCTGTTTATTTTGTACTGTTTTTTTATTATAATACTGGGTATCAGTTTTGATTGTCCGTATTTATTGTCTCCGTATTGTTAATTTTCCGCAGTTGCCGCCGATTGACGTTTTGGCCGATTGGGCTTTTGGAATAAGAACAGGAAATGTTGTCAGTTGGCTTTAATACTGTTTTATTTTTGAATTTCCGTCATCTCCGCCGATTAACTGAGTGAATCGGCTGTTCTTTTGACGTTATAACGGAAAATTTATGATGGAATCGGTATAAAATGATCAGAAAAATCAGTTTGCGGTTCTAAGGTTCGTTTTGTATTGATTTGGGGGAGCTTCTTACCGGAAATGTTAGCGATTTCAGGAAGACCGGTTTGAAAAAATGCGGATGATTTTTTGGGGGGCGGGCTCAACGATAACGTTGCGCTTCGGTTTTATCAAACAAGTAAAAAACACAAAGGGAGTATTGGAGAATGAATAGATTTTTCCTGACCGGTATTTTTCAGGGCGGGTTCGGATCTCGTTTAATGTTTTGCCAAATCGCCGCGATTTTTATTTTATCTTTTTGGGGAACGACGCTCTTGGCCCAGCAGAGTGCGGATCCGGCCGTTTGGAAAAAGGAGTATCAGGCGCGAATTGATAAAACAATCGCCGCCCGAAAGGCGCAAAAACCGAATTTTAAGAAAGACGTTCAGTTTACGAAACCGGATTATATCGTTTATATCCCGGAAGTGGAGCCGGAGAAACTCGGCGACTGTTACAACGATCATTTTCAGGTTTTCGACAAGCCGGACGGAATGATGTTCGCGTTAACTTGTCAGGCGACTTGTGAAGGGGCGCAAGATCAGCATGTAACCTTTTTCAAGAGTTCCGATCACGGAAAAACCTGGTCCAAACCGAAAGTGATCGCCGGTCCGTCCAACGGCGATCTTAATGTTCCGATTGCCAGTTGGGGCTTTCCAATGGTGAGTAAGTCGGGTCGAATTTACGTCATTTTT
This sequence comes from uncultured Planctomycetaceae bacterium, assembly GCA_964652875.1. Taxonomy (GTDB): domain Bacteria; phylum Planctomycetota; class Planctomycetia; order Pirellulales; family Thermoguttaceae; genus JAUNBG01. The sequence goes on along the minus strand of CAZZEF010000311.1, from coordinate 3,225 downwards.
GATCAGTATGTTCCCGGAAAAGTTTCAACCAATCGGCAGCATACCGGTTATATGACGGGAATATACAGCGATGATAACGGAGAAACCTGGTCGAAACCGCAGCGAATCGCGCAGCCGAGAACGTCCAACGATTCGCCGGACAAAACAATTCCGCCGGAATGGGTTGTCTGGCAGAAACCGCTCCGGCTTGGCGAAAACGGAAAATATTTCGTTGGCGTTACCCGATACGCGGCCCCGCAGGTTCATCATAAATACCGGACCGTCACCGAATTTATCCGATTTGAAAATATCGACAGTAACCCGGAACCGAAAGACATTGACACTCGCTGGTTCATGACCGACGATAAAGTTTTGAAAGCGGGCGTTCACTGCGAAGAGCCGGCGGTTGTCCGTCTGCCGGACGGACGGCTGTTTACCCTGCTTCGAACCGGAAC
>CAZZEF010000311.1:0-2781 GCA_964652875.1 uncultured Planctomycetaceae bacterium | reverse complement strand
ATCCTTGCTGGTCGGTCAGTTCCGATGGCGGTGAGAATTGGAGCGCGCCGGAAAAACTTCTTGATCGAGATGGCGGGACACCTTTTCTTCATCCGGTCTCTCCTTGTCCAATTTATGACTGGAAGGGAAATGAAGCGGGAAGCGGACTCTATTTTGCGTTCGTTCATAATAAATATGACTTCAAAAATAAAAATCCCTGGCAAAACCGCGGCGCTCTTTATTTAATTGCGGGCCGATATCAGCCGAACGCGCATCAGCCGGTTTGGTTCGCCAAACCGAAACTGTTTGTTGATCGCCCGTTCAATCAATCGTTTTATACCAGTACAACGCAAGTTGACGGAAAAACCGTTCTTTGGTATCCCGATCAAAAATTTTATCTGCTCGGAAAAATTATTACGGAAGACTGGATGAAATTCGACGAAAAATAATTAATAAGGCCCTCATTTTAAATTTCCAACGGACCCGTCGATCGTCCGAATCCGGAGATTTTGAAAGGAACGGTCTCCGATCGGATCATTAAAATATTTTGATCGGAGAAAATACAAGACTTAAAATATCGATGTTATACCGATTTCATCAAGAATTTTCCGTTATAACGTCAAAAGAACAGCCGATTCACCAGTCAATCGGCGGAGATGACGGAAAATTTAAAATAAAAGCAGTATAAAATCGGTCGGAAATAAAAAAAGGACGAATCGGTTGACTCGTCCTTTTTCCGTTTGTTTTTGCGACACGTTTATTTCGCAAGACAGGGAACAGAATTATTTCTTTTCTTTACTGATTTCAAGAAGCATTTGATCGAATTGTCCGTTACTGTTGAAATGTTCAGCCTGTGCTTTACCCCAGCTGCCGAAAACATCGTTGATAGTGAACATTTTAATCGTCGGGAACTTTTCTTTGAATTTTTCAGCGACTTTGGAATCGTTGGGGCGGTAATTGTTACGGGCGATCATTTCCTGCGAATCGGGATCATAAAGATGGCGCAGGTATTCTTCGGCGATGTCCCGTGTGCCCCGGGCGTCAACAAGCTGGTCAAGAACGGCAACGGGGGGCTCCGCTTTAATACTGACTTTTGGCAGGACGATTTCGAATCCTTCTTCCGCTTTGACTTTTTGAGACAGAATAGCTTCGTTTTCCCAAGCGAGAAAGGCGTCGCCGTTTCCGCGTTTAACGAAATCGTCGGTAGCATCGCGGGCGCCGGTCGGCATTCCTTGGGCGACGGCGTTGGCGAAAACTTTTTTGGTGAAATCGTAAGCTTTGGCGTTGGCCGCTTTAACGGCTTCGGCCTTGGCCGGGTCGTTTAAGGCGCTCAATCCGCCGATGGAAGCCAGTTCACGGTCGAGAATGGCTCCCCAAATGGCCAGATAATTCCAACGGGCGCCACCGGAAGTTTTCGGATTGGGGGTAATGACTTTGACATCGTCCTTAATCAGATCATCCCAGTCTTTGATATTTTTGGGATTTCCTTTTCGGACCAGTATAACGATGGTCGAGTAATAGGGACAGCTGTTATTGGGGAGTCTTTTCTGCCATTCGGCGCTCAGAAGGCCCGGATGGCCATTTTTTTCTTTGGCGATATCGTCGATATCAAAAGCCAGGGCCAGCGTGACGACATCTGCCTGAAAACCTGATTGAACGGCGCGGGACTGACCGCCGGATCCGGCATTGCTTTTTTGAACGTTGATTGTTTCACCGGTCTTATCGAGCCAGTATTGGGCGAACTCCTGATTGTATTCTTCATAAAGCTCTCGGGTCGGATCGTAAGAGACATTAAAAAGTTCTCGGACTTCTTTCTGATCTTTGCATCCGTTCGCGCAGAATAAAATCAGAAGACCGAGTAACAATTCAAACAAAGTAACGCATTTCATAAAATTCTCTCCTTGTAAGAAATTTGTTTGTCGCGCTGTTTGTACCAATTATTGATACATTATATTTTCATGTTGTTCTAAATGCTTTTTTATCGATAGATAAAAAGATTGTCAATGAACTTGATGGATATTATCGGCCAAAGATCCACCGAACACCAATTATTTTTATTTATTTAACGGTATTCAGTAAAATCATTATAAAAAGATTATTATGAAAAATGTTTATTGATATCATATAGATACAGTATTGATTTTGCAAACGGGATAAATCCATTTTCGAGTACTGATATTCCTTAATAATCTCATTTCAAATCATTTAATAATGTCAATAAATTTTTAAATTTACCGCGATTTCTTCTGGAAATCAGATCTTCTTTCGATGTAAGAACGAAAAAACCGTTAAAAGAATCGATATAATTTTCAATGATTGTGTTTTTTACTTTGTCAGAAATGTTTTCCCGTTTTTAATAATTGACCCAATCGAAAATTTAAGATTAATCGAAAGAAACGATCATTTTTTTAATTTTTCCTTCGGTCGATTTTTTGATCCGACACTTTTCTAATGTTAGAACAGATAAAATTAATAATGAAGGAAAAAAGAAAAATGAAAGGGCTTGAGTTCAAAAGGAGAAACGAACGCGGAGAGGGTAAAATGAAAACGGATCCGATCTTGTTTGAGACCGGATCCGTCGCAATGGAAAATCAAGGAGCAGTTGAGGCAGGTACTTCTGTTTTAATCGGTCCGCTGGAGACGTTTGCCAGCGAACGGTAATTTTTAATTTCGTCCGCTTGAAGTTCTTCATCGGTAAGTTCCGTAAAAGTCAACCCTTTGAAGCAGAGTTGTTTTTGGTCGCCGACTTCTTTCATTTCGACAGAAACGAGATCTTTTCCTTCAAATTCGCCCTTAAGAATT
>CAZZEF010000310.1:0-5080 GCA_964652875.1 uncultured Planctomycetaceae bacterium | reverse complement strand
AGTAATAAAAAGGGAAGAATTATCATTGTCTCGGGACCTTCGGGCGTCGGCAAAGGAACAATTCTTCGTCGCCTGTTCGAATCGGGTGAATTTCCGCTGGTATCCAGTGTTTCAGCGACAACGCGGTCTCCCCGGCCCGGCGAAAAAGATGGAATTCATTATCATTTTTTAACGGAAGATGAATTTCAGCGGCGCCGCGAAAACGATCAGTTCGCCGAATGTTTTCAGGTATTTGGCGGTTCCTGGTACGGAACGCTTCGGAAAACTTTGGAAGAAGCGGTCCAGGAAGGTAAATGGCTCGTTTTGGAAATTGATGTCAAAGGAGCGCGAAAAGTTTTGGAATCGTATCCGGAAGCCGAAACGTTTTTCATTATGCCCCCGTCGGCACAAGAGCTTGAGCATCGTCTTGCCGGACGCGGAACGGAAAACGACGCCGCTTTGAAAAAACGTTTGGCCCGAGCGGAAGCGGAACTCAAGGAAAATGGCTTTTTTCAGCATAAGATCATTAATGATGATCTTGATCAAGCCGTTGCCGAATTCCGGTCCATTTTATTGAATTCGAAAACCTGAACCCGTTGAATTCAAAATTTTCAACCTGTTCCGCAGTTTTGGATTCGAACTGAATTAAGATAAATTTTGATTGAACAAAACGGCCGTTCATATTTTTATGACACGTTTTTGATCGGTACTGCCGGATCGCGTCAGCGCTGGCCTAGAAAATTTTGGTCAGGAAAAGGCTGTTGATTGTATTAACGATCAGACAAATACCGAAAGATAACCCCGAAAGGACAGAACAATGATTGAAGAACTTAAAGACGAAGCACTGGTCAACAAAGTAGGCGGACGTTTTCGGCTCGCGACCCTGATTCAAAAACGCTTGGTCCATTTGAATCAACTTTCCCCGTCCGGAACCGAAATGGCCGGCGAAAAGAAAGATAAACTTCAGCAAGTCATTCAGGAAATTGTCGAAGACCGGATCTATCTTGACATGGACGGTAACGTCGCTGTTCGAGATCTTACAGAAACGGAAATAGGCGACCCGGACAATTTCAGTCAAATGTAATTATACCGGTTCAATAATGAATTTTCCGTTATAACGTCAAAAGAATAGCCGATTCACGCAGTCAATCGGTGATGACGGAAAATTTAAAATAAATGCAGTATACATTTCTTTCCGATCCATTGTTTCCCCCCCGGTTCGCGCTTATCAGAATATCTTTTATTTGCGCTTGCCGGAAAATCCCCCTATTGTAAGTGATCGGAATTAATTCGCTGTTTGCGGATTTAAAAAACTTGCGTTTTCAAAGAATATTTTTGTTTTATACCGGTCTATTTTGTGTTTTCTGTTTCAATACCGGAACCGGAAAAATAGAACTTGACCGATAAATTGGATGATTTCTTTGTTTTATGAACAATCATGAAAAGAGATCTTATGCAAAAGTTGTCAAAGCATGAAATTCTTATTGGGATTACCGGCGGAATTGCCGCCTATAAAACCGCAAGTCTTGTCAGCAAACTTGTTCAGGAAGGAGCAGGTGTTTCGGTAATTATGACCGAATCGGCGGAACATCTTATCGCTCCCAAAACATTTGAGGCGCTAACCGGCCGACCGGTCCGGTCATCAATATGGACAGCGACGGAAACGCATCCGCATATTGAACTTGCCCGGCGCGCGGAGCTTTTTTGCATTGCTCCTGTGACCGCGAATATGCTGGCCAAAACAGCGCAGGGAATCGCCGACGATTTTTTGAGTACTGTTTATCTGGCTTTTGATGGTCCTGTTTTAATGGCGCCCGCCATGAACAGTGTTATGTGGCGGCAGCCCGCGGTCCAACGGAATTTTGAGCAGCTTAAAGCGGACGGGGTTCATATGATCGGTCCGAATTCCGGTCATTTAAGCTGCGGACAATCAGGCGCCGGAAGAATGGTCGAGCCGGAAGAAATTTATAACGCTCTTGTTGAATTATTGAAATGAGATCTTTTATACTGCTTCTATTTTAAATTTTCCGTCATTACCGCCGATTGACTGCGTGAATCGGCTTTTCTTTTGACGTTCGGATGAAAAATCGGCAAGAGAATCGGCTTAACAGGATCTTTTTCGCTTATCGCTGATGCCAAAAGGAGGGGGTAAACAGAACAAGGATGATATATAGTTCAAGACGGCCTAACAGCATCGCGAACGAAAGAATCAGTTTGGTCAGAGAACTTAAGTCGCCGTAATTTCCTTGTGATCCGACCAGTCCGATTCCCGGTCCGATATTGGAGACGGAGGCGAGTGTCGCGGAAAACAGATCGATCATTTTTCGGCCTTCCGCATTTTGGAACGAGTTCCATAAGGTGTCCGGTTCGATCATAATCACGGTAAAAGCGATCAGAATAATAGCCAGTAAATAGAGCAGCAGAAAGGAATAAACGCTGGAAACAGTCTCTTTTTCCAAGGGATTTTCCCCTATTTTCAAACAGCGAACAACGGAAGGCCTAAAAGAATGTTCCAGCTCCGAATGCAACGCCTTGGCTCCGATGATCCAGCGAATGACTTTCGATCCGCCCGCCGTACTTCCGGAACAGCCTCCAATGAGCATGAGGATCAAAAGAACAGCAACGATCCTTGAATTCCAGGATTCAAATCGAGAAGTACAAAATCCGGTCGATGTCATTAAAGAAATGACATGAAACATGGACGTTCTCAATCTTGAATACCAAGCAATATCAGATGAGTTCTGCTGATCCTTTTGAACAGTTGAATCAGATCCCTGTTCCGGTTCTTTTTTCTTTTCAGATCCGGCTGGGGAAGAAAAATCATTTTCGGAAACAGAAGACGCCGCGAATGTTTTAAAACCGTCCTGCGGCCCGAGCCCGCCGATCAGATCTGATTTTTCCGCTTGACTTGTTTCCGAATTGAATTTCGGTTTTTCAACTGGTTTCTCTTCTAAAACCGGTTCGGTTTGTTCTGCTGACGCTGATTTTGAAGTTTGACGTTTTTTTGTTTCAGATCCGGTATTCTTCAGGGGTTCGATTTGGGGAGCTGTTATTTTCGCAACCGTGTTTGTTTTATTAAACGGCTGGAGATCATTATGAAAAAGACCTAACACAAAAACGATCAGCGTTGCCGAAAGAACGATTCCGGCGTAAGTCCGCCATTCAATGTTATTCAGTAAATATCCCCGTTTTCCGATCACAAACCAATAGATCAAAAGAAGATTGGTTCCTCCGAGAAACATGAAAACAATAATCGTCCATTCGATCAAAGAAGCATGCGCGTATCCGGCGGAAGAAAAATGACCGATACTTAAATTAAAGGTACTGAATCCGCCGGTGGCCACTGTTGAAAACGAATGGCAAACGGCATCGAAAAACGATAGTCCCAAACTCATTAAAATAACGACCAGCAGAAAATTCAAACCGAGATACACTTTTAAAAGAGCGGAAGCGGATTGTCGGACGCGCACATCCGGACTGGCATTGGAAATAGGGCTTCTTTCAATGCGAAACAGAGTCTTGGAAGAGGCCCCTTGACCGAGAAGAGCGATAAAAAGGATCATGACCCCCAATCCGCCAAGAAATATTGTCGTATGCCGCCAAAACAATATCGTTCGGGGAATAACTCTCGCGTCTTCCAATTCGCCGATAACAGACGCTCCTGTTGTACTCAAACCGGACTGTGTCTCAAAAACCGCGTCGGCAACCGTCATTGCGCGCCCCGGCGCTTTATTGGTCTGACTGATAATATATGGCAGGGAACCAAGAAAAGTGGCCAAAATCCAGCTGAGCCCGACTATCGCGACCGCTTCCCGTCGCAAAGGAAGTTTTTTATCGTCGCTTCCCAAATAACGAAGCAGAATCCCTATCCCCAAACAGATCGCGATAGAAAGAAGCAGACCGGTAAAACCTGATTTTTCATAAGCCCAGTTTCCGCCAAAAGAGTCGAATGCCCAAGGCAGACTGAAAATCATGCTCGTTCCCATTATATAAGCGACCGCGCCAAGATATCTGCTGATTAAACGATAGTCCATAAAATTACTTTAACGGAAAAGAAAAAAAGGTGTTATCGGAATATAACCCGGTCAAGAACAACCGGATCACCGGATCATAATCATTTACATGAAAGAAACAAGAGCCGTCTGTTGATGAAATTTTTACATCGGTCAAACCGCCTTCAAATTTGTTTCTGCTTTTATCTCATAATGCGGCGCAAAGTGATCCTGCCCGTTTCCGCGGTCAAACCGCCTTCAAATTTGTTTCTGCTTTTATCGGCCATTCTGTTATTTTCGTCTCAATAGAAGAACAGCCGGGTCACGAAGTCAAACGGCGATAAATACGATAATAACGGAAAATAAAATTTGTCAGTATAAAACACATCTTCATTAAGTTATAATAAAAATTCAGCCATTTTTCAAGCAGAAAAATGGCTGAAGTCAAATATAATTTATTTCATGAAAAAACGTTCGACGAAGCCCGTATCAATTTTCGCGTCCATAAAATCCGGATGCTCCAGAATTTTCAGTTGAAGCGGGACCGAAGTTTTGATCCCGTCGACTTTGAGTTCGCGCAGACATCGGATCATCGAAATAATCGCTTCTTCCCGAGTCGGTTGATGAACCAAAAGCTTGCCGACCATTGAGTCATAATAAGGACTAACGGTGTAGCCGGCAAACGCGTGTGAATCGAACCGAACGCCGAAACCGCCCGGAATGATCATGTTTTTGATCAGACCGGGACAGGGACGGAAATTATTTTCCGAATCTTCCGCATTGATACGGCATTCAATCGCGCAGCCGCGATGCGGAACGTCTTTTTGCTGGAAGGGCAGTTTTTCGCCCGACGCAACCCGGATCTGTGTTTTGATCAGATCAATACCGGTAACCAGTTCGGTAACAGGATGTTCGACCTGGATTCGAGCGTTCATTTCGATAAAATAATACTTTTCCTCTTTATCGACAATGAATTCGACGGTACCGGCATTGGTATAACCGGACTCTTTGGCCAAACGGGCGGCGGATTCGCAAAGAGCCTTTCGTGTTTTATTTGAAAGATTCGGAGCGGGACTTTCTTCGATCAGTTTCTGATGACGCCGTTGAAT
>CAZZEF010000309.1:0-5092 GCA_964652875.1 uncultured Planctomycetaceae bacterium | reverse complement strand
ACAATAATACCGGCAGCCCCGATAACTTATGCCGCGATCCTGGGAAGTCTTCCGTTTCGCCGTCCAAAAACATTCCTGTTTCCGGCACCAAATGGAAAACAGCGCGAAACGATCTTTCCAATGGGGGAATAAATACCCGCCAATTCGCCGGATTATCGTCCGTTCAGAACAGTGAAACGGAAAATCCCGCTTTAAAATTGATCTTCAAACAGCAAACGATTTATGATCGAATGCTCGCGATCAAGACCTATCTGATCAGTTTTCTGTTTCATCTTCTTCTGATCTTTCCGTTTCTTTTTATTTGGGCGGCCGAGACAACGAACACGACGGTCGAAATCATCGCCCAGCCCGGCGACGATCTGACACCGCAGGAGTTCGATACTTATAATGACGAACCGATCAAAACGGAAATGGCCCCTGATGTCGGAATGGATCCGGTAACAGTCGTTAAGAACATTGACGAAACCGCCGAAAAGCCGACGATCATGGACTCGGAGATAAGCGACCCGGCGCTGCCGATGGATCATTTTAATGTCGAACCGATTCCAGTTTCGGCAATGATCGGGGTTCATCAGGGGCAGGTCAGCGCCGCGTTTCAGGGTCGGGGTGAAGGGAAAAAGGCAATGCTTGCCGCCGGCGGAGGTTCGCAAGGGAGCGAAAAGGCGGTAGCCAACGCGTTGGAATGGATCGCCAATCATCAGATGCACGATGGAAGCTGGAGTTTTAATTTGTCGGAATGTCCGCAATGCAACGGGAAATGCCTCAATTCCGGGGCGCTGGATAATTCCCGGCTGGGAGCGACCGCAATGGCACTGCTTCCTTTTATTTCCGCGGGCATAACTCCTTATGACGGCAAGTACCGCAACAACGTCAAAAAGGGAATTGAGTATCTTTTGGCGCACGGTCATTCCGATAAGACAATGATCAGTTTTTCCGATGGGGGAACAATGTACTCGCATGGATTGGCCGCTATTCTGCTTTGCGAAACTTACGGTATGCTTTCTTATGATCAGCGCAGCCGATGGCCCGCCCTGAAAAACGCTGCCGTTAAATCTATTAATTATATTGAGTACGCGCAAGATCCTGTCGGAGGAGGCTGGCGTTACACTCCAAGATCAGCAGGCGATACTTCCGTCGTCGGCTGGCAAATGATGGCTTTAAAAAGTATGCAGTTGAGCAAATTAACCTCAGTCAATAAAAACATCTATCCTAAAGTGCTTTTTTTTCTTCAGAAAGTCACCGGATACGAAAACGGCACTCAGTACGGCTATATTTCGCAAAATGGAGGAACACGGGCAACAGATTCCGTCGGTCTGTTGTGTCGGCTCTATCTCGACTGGAAACCGGACAATCCGACTCTTCTTCAGGGGGCCGACAAACTTTTAAGCGAAGGCCCTCATTTCGATGACCCTTATTATGTTTATTACGCGACCCAGCTTTTTCATCATATCGGCGGGCATCGTTGGGAAAAATGGAACCTGGCGGTCCGCGATTCACTGATCGCCCAACAAGATCATGTCGGACACTCTGCCGGAAGCTGGTTTCCGAATAACGCCAATTCGCACTGTCATATCGGCGGACGCCTTTACGTAACCGCTCTCAATTGCATGACCTTACAGATCTATTATCGTTATCTGCCCCTATATCAGGGACAAATCACCGAAGATAAATTTCCCGTCGATTGATCCCGTTCCTGTTCAATACCGCTTTCATTTTTTATTTACCTCTCTTTCTGATGATTGACAACGGGAATCGGTTCCTTCTTTTATCGCCTGAATGGAAAACCTGAATGAAATTGTTTTATTTTCAAAAACATGTAATTATTTCCATTTTTTACAATCAAAAATAAAGAACATCTTGATCCGCACTTAAATTTATGATAGAATATCGTTTATGTTGATTTATACTGATAAATTTTCAGGGGTTGCCCTATTTATGTCAATCGATTTCGTAATTTGACCTGGGAACGGAAGATCCGTAATAAAGCCAATATAAAAGCAGTCGGGGCTGTTTACCATTTTAAGGAACAACGAAAGCTTTCCCTTAAAATGACACGATTCAATTCATGATTAAATTTTATCCCGGCCTGTTCCAGTAAACAGTGATAATATACCGATTCCCTAATGAATTTTCCGTTATAACGTCAAAAAAACAGCCGATTCAGGCAGTCAATAGGCGGAGATGACGGAAAATTTAAAATGAAAGCAGTATAAAAGGACAGGGATGTCCGATCTTCGTTTGGGAAATTGATAAGAATCGTTCGTGTCAAAAGGAGTTGAGCAATGAACGGAAGCAATATGAATCTTTATTTTAAGACAATTCAAAAGGGTGGCTTGCGTGTGATAGGTTTTCCTTCCGACGATTCTCAGACAAACGATCAGCCCCGACAGCTGGAAGTGGTCTCGCAATGGGCTAAAAATATTCTCCGTCAAGAGGGGAATGCCATTCTTCAACAAATCGACCGGCTCGACAATAACTTTATTAAGGCGATAAATCTTATTTTGAATTGCAATGGCAAGATCATCGTTTCCGGAATGGGCAAGGCCGGTTTGATCGGTCAAAAAATCGCGGCGACACTTGCTTCAACAGGAACCCCGGCGCATTTTCTTCATCCAGCGGAAGCGGTTCACGGGGATCTCGGCGTGATCGCCCGAAAAGATCTTCTTTTAATTCTGTCTCATAGCGGCGAAACGGAGGAAATTTTACGTCTTCTTCCGACCCTGCGCCGAATGGGGATCGTTATTATTTCAATGACCGCCTCTCCCTGGAGTTCGCTGGGCCGCTATTCCAATGCCGTTCTTTCACTCGGAACGCTGGTTGAGGCGGACACATTCAATTTGGCGCCCAGTACAAGTACAACGGTCATGCTGGCGCTCGGTGACGCGCTGGCTCTGTCGGTCAGTAAATTACGGGGATTCTGTGACGAAGATTTTGCCCGTTTTCATCCGGGCGGGACACTGGGACGGCGTCTCAGCTGCGTTGAAGAATATATGCGTCCAATCGATCAATGCCGAATTTGCCGCGATTCAATGTCCGTTCGGGAGATCTTTTCCGAAAGTAAACTGCCCGGACGGCGTTCAGGGGCTATTATTCTTGTCGATCAGGAGGGAAAACTCTCCGGGATCTTTACCGACAGCGATTTGGCCCGAATTTTCGAACAAAAGGATTTCGATAAACTGGAAGAGCCCGTCTGCCAAATTATGACCCAATCACCAAAAGTAATTCAGCTGGGCGAACGGATGCAAAAAGCAATTGATCTGATGGCCGAACGAAAGATCAGCGAACTTCCTGTCCTCGACGAAAACAATATTCCGATCGGTATGCTCGATATTACCGATCTTGTCTCCTTTTTCCCCCAACCGTCTGCGGAAGATCAGATCCAATGAGCCCGTTGATCAACCGTCATTAAAAATATCCGCTCTTTCCGCCGTTTGACTTCGTAAACTGACCAAATCTTTAACAACAGGCGGAAAAATCATCATAAAAATGATAGAATTATAAAAAGAAAAATAATACTGCCCCGTTTCCCAAAGATTAAGAATAGAATATAATTGAGTATATTTGATATATTATACTGCCAATAATTTTTAATTTACCGGACTTTTTGCCAATTGGCGCCTTAATCGGTTGTTCATTTGACACGGAAATGAAAAAACAGCAATGGAACAGGCATTATAATGTACCTTAATCATAAAAAAGACAAAACGATCTTTTTATGCGATTCAGAGGAAAGCGGAGGATATTATGGCTTGGGAATACAGTGAAAAAACAAAACAGCTTTTCATGGATGCCGTTCAGGGCAAGCCGGGAACCCATCTCGGCGAAATCGAAAACGCCGACGGCCGGGGAGAACACGGTTCAATCGCTTGCGGGGATAAACTGACATTCACCTTTCGCGTTAAACGTTCCGACGATCCTCTTCAAGACAAAATCGTTGAGGCGCGTTATCTGACCTTCGGCTGCACTTCAGCCATTGCGGCGTCAGAAGCTCTTTGCTGTATTTTGGAAGACAGAAAAACAACGCCCATCGAAGCCCTGAAAATAACCAACGCCGATATTGTCGAATTTCTCGAAGGATTACCCCAGCAAAAAATTCATTGTTCCGTCATGGGAGCGGAAGCGCTGGAAGCGGCCGTTTTCGATTGGGCCTCCCGGCGAAATGTCGATCTGAAAAAGCTCGGGATCCAGTCGCATGAAGAGGAAGAAGACGAAGGCCGAATGGTCTGTAAGTGTTTCGGTCTTACTGAACCTTATATTAAACGCAAGATCAAAGAACTCAATCTTCATACCATTCCGGAGATCGTCGGAGCGATCAAAACCGGCGGCGGCTGCGGACAATGCCAGCATTCGCCCGGAGGACTTCAGGATCTGCTCAACGAAGTTTGGGGACAGGACGAGTCAAACGCGACTGGAATCGAATCGGCGCCCACCAAAGCTGAGACCGACGAGAAAAAGAGCGGCTTTGTTCCTTTCGCGAATATCGGTACTTCCGGCCGGGAAACCGCCATTCAGCAGCCGGCCACTCCCGCCGTCAAAAGTTTCGAGCCTTTGTCCGCCTATCAGCTCTCCAAAAAAATCGAACAGGTCATTGATTCTTATATCCGTCCGATGATCCGGAACGACGGCGGCAGTATTGAGATCTTCGATATCAAGGACACCGTTGTTTATGTCGAACTCTCCGGAGCCTGCGCCGACTGCGCCAGCGCCAATCAGACACTGAAATTTCTCGTCGAAAACACCTTGAAATCGCAAGTCGACAACCGAATTCGCGTTATTCAGGTTTGAAGTTTTCCGGCCTGTAATCCCCCTTGCTTGTCTGCTGCCAACCTCTTTGTTTACCGATTCGGTTTATAATGGTTTTTTCTGCCCGACTTTCCCCGCGGAAGTGTCGGGCACTGTTTTTTGAGGGGCATTTTTAAACCGGTTTTCGGATCGTTCGCCGGAACCGCTTTCGAATCGTCATTTTTTTAAACCGGTTTTCGAATCATTCGCCGGAACCGCTTTCGAACCGTCATTTTTTAAATTGGTTTTCGAATCATTCGCCGGAACCGCTTTCGAACCGTCATTTTTTAAATCGGTTTTCGGATCGTTC
>CAZZEF010000308.1:0-5096 GCA_964652875.1 uncultured Planctomycetaceae bacterium | reverse complement strand
AGATCTTCAACGCAGTATTGGGCCAGATCAAGCGAACCGCATTGACCGGCGCAATGTAAAAGCGTCAGATCGGTATAAGACGCAACGGTTGGATCCTGTTTCTTTTCTTTGATCAAATATTGAACGAGAGGTAAATTACCCCCTTCTCCGGCGCAGAGAAGAACGGTTTCGCCCCATTTGGTAATCGCGGAAAGATCGGCCCCCCGATTAAGAAGCTCTTTAAAAAGATCAAAATTCCCCTTTTTGGCCGCGAGATGAAGAACCGTTTCTTCTTCTTTGTCTTTAACGTCGAGTTTGGCGCCGTGATCCAGAAGAAAACGGACTGCCTCAATATTGCCGCCATTGATCGCCTGATGAAGAACATAATGTCCGTTATTGTCTTTGGCGTTGACATCCGCTCCTTTTTCGACAAGATAACGAATTACCGCCGCCGATCCGCTTTTTCCCGCCGCGTGAAGAACAGTTTCGTTCCACCAGGTTTTTATTTGTGCAGACGCTCCGAATTTTTCGATCAAGATCCTGACCGCGTTGAGATCGCCCTTTTCCGCGGAATAATACAGGCGGGTCTTGCCGTTTCGATCTTCTTCGTTGACGTTGGACGGCGTTATGTTTTCAAGATCGAATTTTACCGGCTGTCCTCCGTTGACCGTCATTGGTAATACGAAGATCAGACACAAAAGAAAAAACAGAGCCGCCGCTTTGATATAATTGAACATAAAAAATCCCCGAAATTTTTTGATCCGCTCGATGACGCGGAAACCGGTAAAAAACAAAAACGAAGGCAAAAATCTCTTTTGCTCAATATTTGACATTATATCATAAACTGAAAAACAAAAAAAGGGCAGTTGTCAAATTATGTCTGTATTGATTTACAGGAAGGACAATTTAGATGGTTTCATTTTTGCCGATTGTTTTTGTAATAGGACATGACTTTTGAAATCTGACCTTGATCAAGAGAACAATATTTTGAAGAAAATCAGATAAAACGATCTTTATTTAAAACAATAAGGGATGCGTAACTGTCCTGTCCCGCTGAAATTTGCGTCTTGTCAATTATTCGTGTTTCAGAATGCGGAAAATCTTATCGATCTTTTTGATTGTCGATGCAAAAAAATGTCCAACTATTGCGAAATGTAAAATTTACGATATAATGAACAGTTTACCTGATTGAAATACCAGTCTCCGATTGCGGAGCGGTTCACGATCAGAACATATTCCGGTTTCCCAAGACAATCGGAAGGAAAGATCGAAAAACTTTCTGTTTGCGGCGGATCCATAAAAGACTTCAACGTCAAACAGAGAAAAAGGCTTGAAAAAGAAAAATCAAAAACGTCGAGTAAAAAAATGCCAATTACTGAAATTTTAACACACAACGCCGAAAAATACGGCGATAAAGTCTGTCTTGTTGAACTTAATCCCGCGATAGACGAAACGCAAAATATCACCTGGAAGGATTATGAGTTGGTCGAACCGGATCCGTCGGCGCCTGTTCATCGTCGGGAAATTACCTGGCGGCAGTTTGACGAGACTTCCAACCGATTCGCCAATCTGCTGATCTCCCGGGGCATCGGCAAAGGAAAAAAAGTAGCGATTCTTTTGATGAATTCACTCGAATGGCTTCCGATCTATTTTGGCGTTCTTCGAACCGGGGCGGTGGTCGTCCCGGTGAATTACCGTTATACCGCCGAAGAAATTAAATATTGTCTTGATCTTTCCGAATCGGACGCGCTTGTTTTCGGACCCGAATTTATTGGACGAATCGAAGACATCAGCGACCGGATCCCCCGGGTCAAACTTCGGTATTATGTCGGCGACAATTGTCCGACGTTTGCGGAAAGTTACTTTAAAAAAACGGCCCCCTGTTCCGCGGTCAATCCGAATGTTCCGTTAACCGATCAGGAAGACGCCGCAATTTATTTTTCGTCGGGCACAACCGGTTTTCCCAAAGCGATTCTGCATAATCATGAAAGTCTGATGGCCTCCTGTCAAACGGAACAAAATCATCATCAACAGAAGTTTGATGATAATTTTCTTTGCATTCCGCCGCTGTATCATACCGGCGCGAAGATGCACTGGTTCGGAAGTTTTCTCACCGGAAGTAAGGCGGTTCTTTTGCGCGGTGTCAAACCGGTTTGGATCCTCAAGGCGGTTTCGGAAGAACAGATCTCAATTGTATGGCTTCTTGTTCCCTGGGCACAGGATATACTTGATGCGATTGAACGCGGTGAAATTAAACTGGAAGATTACAATATCGATCAATGGCGCTTGATGCATATCGGAGCGCAGCCGGTTCCGCCGAGTCTTATCCGCCGCTGGAAAAAATACTTTCCGAATCATGATTATGACACCAATTACGGTCTGAGCGAATCGATTGGTCCGGGTTGCGTCCATTTGGGAATTGAAAATATACATAAAGTTGGCGCGATTGGCAAACCGGGCTATCAATGGGAAGCCAAGATCGTTGATGAAAAATGCGAACCGGTCAAACAGGGCGAAGTCGGTGAACTTGCCGTTAAAGGTGCCGGCGTAATGACCTGTTATTACCGCGATCCGAAAGCGACCGCCGAAGTTCTTAAAGACGGCTGGCTCTTTACCGGCGATATGGCCCGGGAGGATGAAGACGGATTTATTTATTTGGTCGACCGAAAAAAAGACGTGATTATTACCGGAGGCGAAAATCTTTATCCGGTTCAGATCGAAGATTTTTTGCGCGCCAACGGATCCATTAAAGATGTTGCCGTTATCGGTTTGCCCGACGAAAGACTCGGTGAAATTGCCGCGGCTATTATTGAAGTCAAGCCCGATCACCTCCTGTCGGAAGAAGAGGTCAACAAGTATTGCGAAGGTCTGCCCCGTTACAAACGGCCGCGAAGAATTATTTTCGATCTTGTTCCCCGAAATCCTACTGGAAAGATCGAAAAGCCTGTTCTGCGAAAACGGTACCGCGTTGAAAGTCTCGTTAAAGCGGAAACGGAAAAATAACTTGTTTTTTATGTCGCCCGGATCTGATAATTTTGATCTTCTGTCAGGCCGGGTGATCTGATAATTTTGATTTTTCGCTGCTTCTGAAGCGGACGGGACGGTTGCCCCTTAAATTAAAACGAATTTTTATACTGCCGACATTTTAATTTTCCGCTTGTTTGTTTTCCGCTTGTTTCGCTGTTTGGCGTTATGAATCAGCGGTTCTTTTGATGCGAAAAACGGCAACGGAATCGGTATAAAACAGATCCGAAAAAACAATGGGGATCGGTATTAATGCGAACGCTCAAGTTGGAAATATCTTATGACGGATCCGCTTACGCCGGCTGGCAGATCCAGGTCAAGCAGCCGTTCGTTCGGACCATTCAGGGAGAATTGGAACGGGTCGTTCAAAAAATAACCGGGCATCATCTGACGGTAACCGGAAGCGGACGAACCGACGCGGGAGTTCACGCGTTGCGGCAGGTCGCTTCCGTCAGTGCCGAAGAAGATGTTCTCGATCTTCCCGCGGAAACTTATACCCGGGCGCTTAACGCTTTTCTTCCGCCGGACATCAGGGTTTGGCGAACGTCAGATGTTCCTGATACCTTTCATCCGATTAGGGACGTTGTTCGGAAACGTTATCGTTATTTGATGAGCGACAGCCGACCCTTTCTTCCTTTTTTACGCGAACATGTTTGGTTTTCAACAAAATCACTGGATTTTGATCGAATGCGAGAAGCGGCCCGATTTCTTTTGGGAACTCATGATTTCAAGGCGTTTCAGACGACCGGCTCCCCCAGAAAAACAACAGTTCGGACTGTTTTTGATGTTCGATTCGAAAAAATTGCCGCCGCTTCTCCCTGGATTATTCCGGCGCAGTTCGAAAGACCGGAAGATCGAAACGGACCGCTTCCGATCCCGCTGCTTATTATTTTGGAAATTGAGGCGGATGGCTTTTTGTATAATATGGTTCGGGCCATTGCGGGTACCTTGTATCTGTTCGGCAGAAAACATAAAGGTTTTGAGGATCCCGCTTTTATGAAAACGATTCTGGATCAGGCCGATCGTTCGCTGGCCGGACCGACGGCCCCCCCGCACGCGCTTTATATGATCGATGTCGTTTACAAAAATAATCAATAAGATATGCCCGGACCGAAAAAATAAGCTTCCGTTTGTTCTTGACGTCAAGAAAATTACGAACAGTATTTACTGTCGGTATTTGTTTTTTTCGATCTCTTTTTCGATTGTCTTCGTAAATCGGGATTTTTTCAAGCTATGTTTTGGAAAAGTCCAATTGGAATTGGTCTCTGTATTTCTATTTGTGATTTCCGCCGGTTGATTGGACGATCAAAACGTTTTTTCTATTGAAATGACAAAAATAAGGAAGCCGGTATAAATGAAGCGGCTTGTTATACTGCTTCTATTTTAAATTTTCCGTCATTACCGCCGACAGACTGCGTGAATCGGCTGTTCTTTTGACGTTATAACGGAAAATTCATTATGAATTCGGTATATTACTTGAACATGACAAAAACAAGACGCGGCGACGAAAATATCTGAAATAAAAAACGCTTTGAGACCGGGTAAAATAGTCTAAAGCGTTTTTCGAATTGTTGAAAATATATTTCAATCGGTTGATATTTTAAATTTTCGCCGACGGTTATTATGAACCGGCTGTTCTTATGGCTTTGGAACAGGAAGAAATAAAATGTCAGACTTGGAAGAATTACATGAAATATTCGAAGTCGGTTTTATATTGGCGGTCATCACCGGTACCGTAATTTTCAATGACGTAATCGACGTCTTTATCGCCGCGACCGCTGCAGCAGGCGAGAATGGATCCTGTATCGTGTTCTTTGGCCCATCGAATGGCGTAAGCGATGGCGTGTGAACTTTCAAGCGCGGGAATAATTCCTTCGTAACGGGACAGACGGAAGAAAGCGTCAACCGCGTCGCTGTCGGAACAGGTTTCGTACCGGACGCGTCCGCAGTCATGCCAAAAAGCGTGTTCCGGTCCAACTCCGGGATAGTCCAAACCGCTGGCGATAGAATAAACGGGGAGCGGGTCTCCCTTTTCATCTTGAAGAAGAATACTGTCGAACCCGTGTAAACGTCCCATTTTTCCGAACGTAATC
>CAZZEF010000307.1:1572-5137 GCA_964652875.1 uncultured Planctomycetaceae bacterium | reverse complement strand
GTTAATGCCCGGTGAATATCTCGCCTGTTACGGATGTCATGAAAGCAAACGGGAAATTGGTGCCGCTGTCACCAAAAGAAAAATCGCAATGGACAAACCTGTTCAACGGCTGAAACCGCATGCCGGACTTGAACACCCGCTGATCCAGCGCCTTGAAAAAGGAGACCGGTCGGTCTCACTTGATAATTTTATGTCGGTCAACAGTATTAAACCGCTTGATCCCAACGCGCCGACCGATGGTTTCAGTTACCCAACACTCGTTCAGCCGATCCTTGACCGGCATTGCGTTGAATGTCATAACGGAGAATCGACTTCAGGCAGTTCTTCTGAAAAACGGAACATCGAATCCTCGGTTCATAACGCTGACTCAATCAAAATAAAACCAGCCGCCCCCGACCTAACTGGAACAGCGGTTCCCGGCGGAGGATCCTCTTATCGAATTTTCTCCAAATCCTATTTCAACCTGACCGCGGAAGGCGAAAAGATCTCCTGTCAGGATGAGCTTGAAGCGTTTCGTCTAAAGAAAGGACGCGACCCGATCACTGTTTGGTATCATCCGCAAGGTTCCGCCGAAATGATCGCGCCTTATTCCGCCGGATCGGGACGAAGTTTTCTGATGAACTGCCTTGACTCCGGCCATTACGGCGTTCAGCTTTCCCCAACGGAAAAACAGATCATCGCCTGCTGGATCGATTTGAGCGTTCCGTTTTGCGGATCTTATACTCAAGCCAATACATGGCCTGATCAACTGCGCGAAAAATACAAATATTATCAGTTCAAAAGAAAATATTTCGCCGAACAGGAATTTAATCTGTTCAAAAACAAGAAGAAATAACGCGGCGAAGCAGTTTCCAAAGCGGATCTTGAAATAATTTCTTCAAGACTTTCAATATCCGCTTTAATATTATTGGTTCTGCTTGATAATCACAATTAATGAGAGTCCACTCTTGCGCCGCTTTCATTGTCCGCTTTAATATTATTGGTCCTGCTTGATAATCACAATTAATGAGAGCCCACTCTTGCGCCGCTTTCAATGTCCGCTTTAATATCATTGGTCCTGCTTGATAATCACAATTAATGAGAGCCCACTCTTGCGCCGCTTTCAATGTCCGCTTTAATATCATTGGTCCTGCTTGAGTTACTTTTTACAGATCAACAGTCAAAAGAACAGTCGGCCAATAATGTCGGCTGTTCGTAAAACGGCGCTGATAGAAGACCTGTTGAACTGTCTGATCTTCTTCCAAACATTTTAATTCAACGGCCATTTTCTCATAAAGTTTAAAATTTTTTGTTTTGTATTCTGTACATATTTTATTTTTGCGTTTTTTGCATCAGATCCTCCAAACATCGGATGGTCCTAAGATAGTTATATCTCTTTTTATATCAACATGTTTATTAAAATTTACTTCATTACAACAAAAAATTTTCTTTTTTTTCTAAAAATCATAAAATTATTTTAAAAATCTTATTGCGTAAATTTTAAAAATAAGTAATAATAAACATACTTGATACAAAGTATAAAGACATAAGAAAAAATTTTATATGTTTTTTTAATATAATTGTTGATGATAGACAATTTCCATTAGTTTTATTTGTATAAATAAATATTAATATTATGTGTGACATTCTCCCCCAACAGAAAAATTTGCCGTTGCCGCAGACAACGGACGCGCCTGAAAAGCCCGCCAACACTGCGGACAAGGGTAATTTTTCTTATTATTTCTCCAAAGACATTCCCAGTCATCCCGGAGAAATAACACCGATCATCAACGAGTTGACGAAAAAACTGGTTCAGTGCGGTTGGCAGGAAAGTGCTTACGCGGGAATTATTCTCGCTCTTGAAGAAGCGATTGTCAACGCCGCGGTACACGGAAACAAAATGGACAAAAATAAAAAAATTCGTGTCCGGTTCGCGGTTTCTCATGAGTTGGCGCAAATGGAAGTCATTGATGAGGGAAACGGTTTCGATCTCAAAAAGGTCCCTGATCCGACCTTGAAAGAAAATTTGACTCAGATCGGCGGACGCGGAATTTGTCTGATGTTTTCTTTTATGGACCGGATCTGCTTTAACGCCAAGGGGAATCAGGTTTTTATGGAAAAGAAAAATCCTGATTGACCGTTTCAGCAGAACCGCTTAACCCTGCCTTTGAATTATCGCTGTTTCTCTTTTTGTTTTTATCCTGCTGATGACAATCCTTCCGTTATTTTAAACTCTTTTCTTTCGTTTTCCATTTTCATTTCATTTTCCGCTTTCTTTTAACCTTTATGTTTCCGATTGCTGTCAATTCTGTTACGCGTCAATAATTGATAGTTTTTATCAGGATCCATTCTTCATTTTCCGGCTTTTTTATTTTAATGTCAAGCTGATAAATACAGAAAAAACGATTGGCCAAACCATTGCTTAAAGCACCAGACATACACGCGGAGAATAAATTTTTCCTGTCAAGAAAAAAGATCCGCTAAAAATCCTGATACCGGTTTTTTAACGGGAATCAAAATTTTTAGCGGAAACAAAAGAGCGCGCCGAATCGGTCTTTATATCGGTTCCAAAATGATTTTTCCGATCCAATGTCCAAAAGAACTGTTGATTTACAAAATCTTTCGCCGGAATTACGGAAAATTAAAATGAGCCAATATAAAAACACTTATTCAACAGTATAAGGTTTTCTTTGTTCTTTACTCATCATCGCCAGAGCTTCCGGATCGCCAACAATTTCCTCTTTAACCGGATCCCATTGGATCGGGCGATTCAATCGCATTGAGATATTGGTCAAAAGACAAGGAGTCAAACTGCGGTGTCCAATCGCCGCGGGAGCGACCGGTGTTTCCCGGCTTTTGACGCAATCGACAAAATTTTTCATATGATTCTGACTCGGGCGGACATGCCAGCCGTCCGCGGGAATCGGGTTCTCTTTGAGCTCTTCTTCCGCTTTGCCGTAAACATTTCCGCGATTGGCAAAAACACGGCCTTTATCGCCGACAAACATGACCCCGTTTCGGGAAAACGTTTTCACTTCGTCGGGAACATCCTTTCCGAAAAGCCAATCGATCTGTTCTTTGGTCATCGTTTCATGCGGTGAAACCGGCCAGCCGTAATTTTCCCGTCTGTTAAGTGCCGCAAAGAAAAAAACTTCAACGCCGTTTTCGTATTTCAAACGGGAAAAGAAGCGGTCCGGAACGTCAAAACAGTCCGGCTTGCCCTGATTGGGAAAAATTGCGCGGGCATCAATTGAAACAGGTCCGGTGTTCTCGGTGTCCATTCCCCAGTGCGCGACATCATAATGATGATTTCCCCAATCGGCAGCCATACTGTTACAGTAATCGTACCAGCCCCGAAACGGATTATATCGGAATTTTGTGTATTTTCGAATCGGCGACTGTCCTTGATACCGATCCCAATCAAGGGTTTTCGGCGGTTCGACATTTTTGAGCGGTCGCTCCGGTCCTCCTCCGTAGTTGACAAAGGCTTTGACCATTCCGATTTTACCCAGCTTGCCGGAGCGAATGAACTCCCGGTCGCTGATATTGTGAGGGGAGACTCGGCGGTGAGTCCCCGCTATTGCCA
>CAZZEF010000307.1:0-1562 GCA_964652875.1 uncultured Planctomycetaceae bacterium | reverse complement strand
TTCCGGGAAAGGCCCCCCCTTCATACTTAAATAAGGAATAGCGACCCAAACCTGTTTCAGCTTACCTATTCGTCCGTTTCGAACAATTTCAACCAACTCCTGAAACGGTCGGGGATGAGATCCTTTGTCATGATATTGATCCGCACTGCGCTGTTGCGTTCCCAACTGAAAAATCGCTTTTGATTCTGCGACCGCTTTGCGCATCAGTTTTCCTTCTTCAATTGTAAAGGCAAACGGTTTTTCCGCATAAATATCCCTGCCCGACCGAATTGAGTCCAAATTGACTTTGGTATGCCAATGATCAGTAACTGCTTGAATAATGACATCAACATCTTTTCGGTCCAGAAGTCGGCGGTAATCCTGATAAAGTCCGATATCAGGCCGGATATTCTCTTTAAAACGTTTTCTCACATTGTTAAATTTAACAGTATTGACATCGGCCAGCGCGACAAAATCGCCGTAAGGGATCATCTGTTTCATGTCGGACATTCCCTGGGAGCCGCAGCCGATCACTCCAACATTGAGCCGGTCGTTTTTCATTTGCGATGCGCGAACCGTCCAAAAATCATAAGGGGTAAAAAGTCCTGTTGACGCCAAAAGCGAGGCCGATTTCAAAATCTGCCGACGGGATATTTTTTTCATAATTTTTCTCGTTTTATATAAAATGTATTTTTTGTTTCAGCTGAACAATAAATAAACAGCCGCGTTCTTGTTACTGTTTGACCGTTGCCGTTCCGTAAAGACGCAACGTTTTTCCGGCGGATCGAAAATCGCACTGTCCGGCGATCAAGAGATCCTTTTGTTGATATTTCGTGCCGGTTTCCATTTCACCGAGCGGGATCTCGAAAGAAACACTCTTGCCTGACGGAAGATCGGTAATTGATTTGTTTTGAAGGCCTAATTTCCATTTTAACGGAAGACGGAAAGTAAAATAAAGATCGGTCAGTTCGTTCTCTGACTTGTTTTCGACATAACATAGCAGCGCGTTATTTTTTTGATCCAATCGAACCCCCAGTTGAACACCGGGAATTTTCGGGGAAACAAGATCGTTCGATTTTTCATCACCGTTGGTTCCGTTGTCCGTTCGACCGATGATTTCCGGAAGACGATAAGCGTCAGAGTTCGAGAGCATGAACTCACCGTTGTATTCAGTTCTGAATGTTTTTTTATCGGAAAAGATCAGTTTTGGAGCAGGCGAAACTTTCAGCCCCATTTCGAGTTCGGCGCCAAGATCGGCGGGCAACAGACGCGAAACGGTAAAGACCGCTGTTTTTCCGTTCACCGATTTTTTGGTAATTTTATTATTGAGAAAAGCCAATCGCCAGGCGGTGTATTCATTTGAGTTGCAGTACCAGTATTCCGATTTATTGGATTCGGTTGCGAGGATTTTTCCGAGTCGGTCGAAGCCGTCTTCATGAACATTCCGCTGCCAAGAGTGAACGCCGAGTACAACAGACGGACCGGCACTGATTTGACCTTTTTCGGCCAGCAGCTCTGCCAGCGTCTTCCCTTCAACATAGTCCATCAATATAACATAGCCGTATTCAGGATGCGTATCGAAA
>CAZZEF010000306.1:0-5156 GCA_964652875.1 uncultured Planctomycetaceae bacterium | reverse complement strand
AAAAAAGCCTGTTCACGCAAATCACGGGCGTTTAAGAAATCGGGGAAAGTACAGTCCTTTATTAATCCCGAAAAAAAAGACTCTTAATCCTTACAAAAAAATTTTTTCTGCGGGCGATATTGATTTTTCGTCTTGAATCTCAATTCGAACTTGCCAACAGATATCAAACATAGGTCGAAGATACGGAAAATATCAAAAAATAGGCCGTCGAATACTTGAACTATTACAAATTTTCATTACGTTCTAACTTGAAAATCTCTCAATAAAAACGCTATTTAATACAAAAGAACCATTTTAATTTTGGAAAGTATCAGTAAACAGCTGTTTCTATTGAGATTATGATTAAACAGCAGTGAATATAACTATCTTTAATTTAACATATTTACATTGAATGTCGGCTTTATTTTACTTCCATTTATTAAAATGATTTCAAAACAAATAATATAATATCCGGGCACAGGAAACGGATCACTATTATTAGAAGGAGAAAATAAAAAATTATAACCGATATTGTCAATGGTCCAATCATAATAATCATCAATAACTGGATTTTTTAATACTGTTGGAAATATCTCAACTTGAATTAGTGAATGTCCTGAAACAACGGTGTTTTCTGTTTCAAATAAATTGTTTGGTCGCCGGTAAATTGTATAATGAACCGATGCAACATCATCTGGTACTATAGAGGTTCCGTTTCCGTAAATAAGTCTGCATTTACAATAGGCACATTCGCCTCTGTTCAATATTATTGGCGAATCAGACTGCACTGCTTCCGCATTAATAATTATTTGTCTTATCCAATTACAATCCGGTCCTGTCGTTTGCGTCTCCTCCCCCTGCGTCAATATCGCCCGGAACCAGTATTTTATGTTCGGCGTCAGTCCGCTGATCACCAGCGAGCCGTCCGCGCTTGCCGTTCCGGTTGACGTTGCCCATACCGGAGTCGTTTCGCCCGCCGGATCTGTGGTCGTCTGCTGCCATACAACCGCAATGTCCGTTTGGTTCAAGGTCGGCGTTAACGCGCATCGGATCAGCTTCGAACTCGTCGCGTGCGCCTCGGCGTTAAATGTTGTTGTCGCTAAATTGTAATTGGTCACTGTTGTTTCTCCGGGATCATCTGTCGGTTCGTCGGGATCGTCTGTTGTCGCCGCCGCGACAATTACCGTTCGTGTCGCGGTGCCTGTGTTGCCCGCCGCGTCCGTCGCGGAATAAGTGATCGTATAAGATCCCGCCGTTTGCGTATTAACCGTTCCGGTTGTCGTTACCGAGAGAGATCCGTCCGTCTCATCTGTCGCGGTTGCGCCGGGATCCGTCCAGCTCGCGCCGTAAGCCAGATTGACCGTCGCCTCCCCGGTTAGTGTTACCGTCGGCGCGGTCGTGTCGGCTGCCGGTGCCGCCGAAGTGGTAACGCTGTCTGTGTTGCTCGTGATTGTGTTGTCTCCGTTTGAGACCACCGCCCGATAATAGTAAGTGGTACTTGCTTCCAGTGTCGAGGTGTCCGTCCATTGCATTGTTGTTGTCTCCGTTGTTGTCGCCGGTGTCTGCTGCGCCACAATAACCGTTCGTGTCGCCGTGCCCGTGTTCCCGGCGCCATCGGTCGCCGTATACGTTATTGTCCAAGTCCCCGCCTGTGTGCTGTCAAAATCGTCTTCCGCCGATCCGCCGACCGAGTAAGTAACCGTCAGCGTTGGCGTACTGGCGGAATCATCCGTCGCCGTTACGCCGGGATCCGTCCAGCTCGCGCCGTAAGCCAGATTGATCGTCGCCTCCCCGGTTAGTGTTACCGTCGGCGCGGTCGTGTCCGGAGCAGGCGCCGCCGGAGTTGTGACACTGTCCGAATTGCTCGTTAATGACGCGTTGCCGTTTGAGACCACTGCCCGATAATAGTAAGTGGTACTTGCTTCCAGTATCGAAGTGTCTGTCCAGCTTAATGACGTTGTGTTTGTTGTGAGGTCGGTGTAATCCGGATCGGTCGGCGTGTCGGGATCGGTCGGTGTGTCCGGGTCGGTCGGCGTGTCAGGATCGGTTGGCGTGTCGGGGTCGCGGGGGGTCCATTGTTCCCCAATTGTAACAATTGTCCAGTCATAATTATTCTCGTTATCATAACAAGAAAATAAATAATGATCACCGGGAACAAAATCACTCCCCAAAGTTGTCGTCACATATTGAGTGTTTAATCCGTCGGCTGCGTTCCGTGTCGCTCCATTGTCTTCGAACACCGGCTGTATAATATAAGACGAATAATATCCTACCAATCCAACTCCGGATTCAGCAGGGAAAGAATGACTGTTAATACACCCTATCCCTGATGCAGAAATATAATCTTCGATTGTCTCGTCAAGAGATCTCCCGTCTTCAGGGTTTAGTTTGGATATTTTGCTTACCTGTATCGTTACAGCGGGGATAATATCTGTTCCATCATAAGTCGCATTCGGATTTCCTCCTGAGACAGCAAAACTTAATATTCCGTTCCAATCCAAATTACTGATAGATACACTGGTAATATGAAGGACTGTCCCCCTTGCCGCGTTAACTTCGCTTGTCATAAATTATCCTCTGCTTTTTCCTGTTTTCTTCTTCGTGCCTTTGCGCCTTTGTGTGAGACATAAATATTTTTCACACAAAGGCACGGAGGCGCCAAGGGAATATTTTAAAATGGTGTTTTTACCAGCTGTTTGTCAACCTTGAAATAATCCACTTTTTATTATTCTTCCTTCTTTTCTCCGTGTCTTTGCGCCTTTGTGTGAGATAATATATCCCCTATTAAAAATGATAATAACCTTACACCGTGACCGCGGTACCGCTCAAGTCGGTTGTCTGGATTGTTGTAAAATTGGAGTTGTCCGTTGACCGTTGCCATGCGACAGTGCATGTCGTCTCAATACCCGCCGGGGCGGTAAAGGTACATAACGTCCCACCGGTCACCAAAGACGCGTCGAAGTCTGTAATCGCCAAAGCAGTGTAACTCGTTGAGGTGATCAGGCTGTATGAGTACGGATCGACAAAATAATAATATCTCGTATTACCCGCCGACGGGGGATTGGCCGTCTCGGACCATGTGCCGCTCTGTTGTCCGCTGACCAGATCATAATGACCACCGGAAATAAGCGCGGAATAATCGTCCGTCGTCGTGTCGCTCCAGCATATATAAAAAGAATAATTGCCCGTTAACTCATACGCGATATTGACCTTATTGGTCGTATTATTAAATGTCGCCGTTGCTGAAATTGTCATTTTTAATCTCCGTTTTTAATCGTGTAATAGAGCCTTGACCTGTTGTACATAACGCAAGATCTCAAGATCCTCAATGTCGTTGCGATCCTCTGTCTTAAAGCGGTCAACGTTGACCGGCTTGGGGTTAACGATCGTGCAGTCGCCGCGCCGCACACGGACGCACCAGTCTTCCATGCTCTTTACCTTGTAATGATTAATCCTCAAAACATTATTTGTCGGCATATAACCCGTCTCCCAGTGATACTCGGGATTGATCGGACGATATTTCGTGTCACAACAGACGGGATCCGTCCAGCATAGATGAGGCGATTTGACATTATGATAAGCTCTTGACCGGATGATCGACTTGCAGCCGCGAATCAACGGGAAATCCTTCCCCGCCTTCTTTGTGTACGCTTCGATAACAAGACCGTCCGGGCGGACAACGTTATTATTTGAGCCGAACCATTCCCAGTTCACCGTCACACCGCCGTAAGCGGCGTAACGCTCCAGAACGTCAAGAAGACTCTTGTCTTTTTCGACAGGATATAAAAATTCATCGTCGTCAAGTACCGCAACCCATCGAGCGCAGTCGCGGTAATATTCAAACAGTTTGCGATAGGAACCGATCTGCGGTTTCACCGTGTCGGGATCGAGATGATGAATGACGATAAGATCCCGGAACGGAAGTCGGTCGATCTCCCGTTCCGTTCCGTCGCTGTCACCGTGCAGGACAAGCGCAAAGAACCGAACGCCCTGAACGTAATGAAACGCCAGCCATTCCCGGACCCGTGGCGCGCAGTCCTTTAAAATCGCAAACAACGCAATATCCGCCGGCTTGGTCGGATTATATTGGGGCTCCTGAAACACGATCGGCGTTTGATTCTCGATAAAACGCAGCGTATGGATTTTTATATCATTACACACCGGCACGGTTCACCTCCTTAATCAGTGTAAGATCTCGCGATTCAAAGGGGATCCCGAGAAAATCAAAAAGCGCGTTAATACTTGCCGTATTGTTCAAATCGTTCATAGTGATCTCGTAGACGGACAACGGAAAATCCCTTTTAAGCTCGCCAGCGATTGCCGCGTATTCGTCGCAGTATCTGCCGATCCGTTCCGAGAGCGTTCCGGTTTCATATTTCGGGAACGACTCGTCGAATCGTGTCTTATAAACACCGTTTAAGTTATACGTCCAGTGGTCGACGTGCTTTCCCTCTGGGGTTTTCCAGTCGAGGATCTTGCGTTTAAACGACGTAATAACCTCTTCCCGATCTCTCGTTAAGTAGATGATCTTAACGCTCGGAATGATCGTCAGCAGAGACCGACAGTAATTCAAGTTATAAAACGAAATGTCACCGTAAAAATGTTTGCATTTCGAATGACGGTCCATGCAGTCGATCCGGCACCGGAATAAATCAAACGATGATCCGAGCCACTTCAGAGGATCTCCATATTCGTGCGAGACCGACACTCCGCGCTGGCGATTCAGTAGTGTACAGAGCGACAGCGTTCCACAACGCCCCGTTCCGATCCCAATGATTAACTGTTTCATTTTCTTTTGTTTCTATTGGAGGTATTTTCTTTTCTTCTTTGCGCCTTTGCGCCTTTGCGTGAGAGATAAATATTTTTCACACAAAGGCACGGAGGCGCAAAGGGAAAATTTTTTATAAATCATTTGTTTTTTTCGGCGGATCTGGTAACGGCATCCAATGCGTTATCAGATCCGTTCCATCTAATCCTCCGTTGCGATATACAGTGCTTCGGGGTTACTGTCCGCAAAGGCAAGGCCATATGGAGTCTGAACCAAACCGCAGTATCCCTCTGTTAAAGGCTCAATATGCTCCGGAATTGTAATATCCGTTCGCGGCGTCTTGTCCTTCAATTTTAAATTGACAAACGGAAGGTCTTGTATTGCTTCTTTTTTTATATCAATCCATTCA
>CAZZEF010000305.1:3272-5159 GCA_964652875.1 uncultured Planctomycetaceae bacterium | reverse complement strand
GAAGCAATAATACCAAGTTTTCGATCATTCCAAGAAATGGTATTCAACGGCGATCGACAGGCTTCTTTCTGAAGATTTTCAAGTCGTTCCTCAAGATCGACACGCATTCGTCGGGCAAAAGCCGGAACCGGAACGAAACGGGAAATATCTTTTTTGAAACCAGCTTCGGGAATATCGGCGGTTCGTTCGCCCGCCTCGACGACTCCGCGGGAATGACTAACCGTCGTCGTACTTCGGACCATAATCGGAGTTCCGAATTTTTCCGAGATCTGATAGGCGTATTTCATCATTTGGACCGCTTGCGCTGAATCGGAAGGCTCGAAAACGGGGATCTTCGCGAATCGGGCATAATGCCGTGAATCCTGTTCGTTTTGGGAGGAATTCATGCCGGGATCGTCGGCGACGAGAACGACAAAACCACCAACCGCACCAAGATAGGAAAGCGTCATGAGCGGATCAGCCGCAACATTCAGTCCGACATGCTTCATCGTTACGATCGTTCGCGCACCGGCCATCGACGCGCCCGCCGCTGTTTCAAAAGCGACTTTTTCATTTGGCGACCATTCACAATAAATATCGTCTTTATAATATTTGCTGATATTCTCCAAAATTTCAGTTGACGGTGTTCCCGGATATCCGGCCGCAACCGTTACGCCCGCTTCCCAGGCTCCTCGAGCAAACGCTTCGTTACCCGATAACAGTTTTTTCATTTTTCACCCGCTTTCCTCTTGTAAACTCGCCCTTGCCGTCGAATGAGATCCAACGGCAAAACAATGATTGTCAACTATACCAAATTTTGATTTTTCGTTTCCCGCGCGAGATCTGTTCCGGCCTCAAAAAGTTGTCCTTTTACCGGGGTCTACGGGGAAATGACACAAAACTCAAAAATCGACAGTATAATATCCTTTCTATTATATCTCATAAAAAGCCGATTGGTACCGGGGGGAGTTTTCTCCTCTTGCACGTTTTTCGAAAACGGATATATTTATTGGTACATATTCAGAGATATTCTTATTGAAGATCCGGCTTTTACTGAAACAGAAAATTCTGAATACATTGAGGCGGAGATCTTGAATAATTAAAAAAGCGCGGTGAGCTGCCGTCAGAAATAAAAGAATGCAATGACCGAAAAGCGGACAGAAAAAACGGTTTTAATCACCCGACCGGCCGATCAGGCGGATTCGCTTCGGATCCCGTTATTGAAGCGGGGAGCGAAGGTTCTGTTTCAGCCGGTGATTGAGATCATTCCGGTCGCAAAAGAAAAAGTTTCGGCAAATTTGACCCGATCTGATTTCGACCGACTGATCTTTTCCAGCGCCAATGGTGTCCGTTATTTTTTCGAATTTCTGACTGCCTGCCGATCGATCAATATCTTTGCGAACGATCTTTTTCAGCGGATCGAAAATAAACAGATCGGTTTGGCCGCAATGGGTTCGGGGACCGCGCGTGAACTTGAAAAATTCGGAGTTCAGGCCGATCTTGTTCCGGTCGACTTCAGGGCCGAAGGAATGATCGATTCCCTGAAGACGGAAGGACCAGCCGGACGAAAATATTTATCGATACGCGGAAGCCGGGGCCGATCTGTTTTACGGGATCAGATGATGGAGCTGGGCGCGTTGGTTTCGGAGCTTTCCGTTTATGAAAGTCGGGATCTGACGGAGCCGGACCCCGAGATCCAAACACTTTTGGCGACGGGAAAAATTGACGCGGTTACCGTTACCAGTTCCGCGATTGCCGAGTCGCTGGTTCAAATGTTCGGTGCGCTGCTGAATAAGACAAAACTGTTCAGTATCAGTCCACTGACCAGTTCCGCGCTGCGGAAAAACGGTTTTGAGCCTTCCGGCGAAGCGGTTCGGGCAACGATGGAAGATCTGATCGACCGGATCA
>CAZZEF010000305.1:0-3262 GCA_964652875.1 uncultured Planctomycetaceae bacterium | reverse complement strand
GCAACCCTCCTTTTAAATTTTCCCTGATTCCGCCGATGGACTTTTTGTTTCGGCTGTTTTTATGTCAGAACGGAAATTTGATGATGGCCCCGGCGCAAACCGCAGAAAGTAGCGGTCTTTCGTTTGGATCCGTCTTAACGGAGCATAAATACTGTTTGACCATTTAGCCTTTTAAGGAGATTTTTTATGGCGCTGATTATTCCGGACAACTATCAACCTCTGCTTGTTCAGGAAATGATGGAGCAGGCAATTTCATTCATTAAGGAAGAATTTCAGGAAGGCTTGACGGAAGCGCTGAATTTGCGCCGGGTAACAGCACCTCTTTTTGTTCTTTCCGGAACCGGCATCAATGACGATCTGAACGGAACGGAACGCGCGGTCAAATTTCCCGTTAAAGCGATGAACGATCAGCAGGCGGAAGTGGTTCATTCGCTGGCCAAATGGAAACGAATGAAACTGGCCTCCTATAGAATCCCGGCCGGATACGGTATTTATACCGATATGAACGCCATTCGGGCCGATGAAGATCTCGACAACATTCATTCGCTTTATGTCGATCAATGGGACTGGGAAATGACGATCACCGAAGAAGACCGTCAACTTGATTTTCTGCGCGAAAAAGTCGAAATGATTTACGACTGTCTTAAATTCGTTGAAAGAAATATTTATCTGCAGTACCCGCATATTTTTCCAACGCTTCCGCCGGAGATCAAATTCGTTCACAGCGAAGAGCTGCTTCAGGAATATCCGGATCTTTCTCCGAAAGATCGCGAAAACGAGGCGGCCAAAAAATACGGGGCCGTTTTCATTATCGGAATAGGGGCCCGGCTCTCGAACGGCGAAAAACATGACGGACGCGCTCCCGACTATGACGACTGGAGTACGGAAAACAGCGATGGATTCGAAGGACTCAACGGCGATATTCTGCTTTGGAATCCGATACTCCAGCAGTCTTATGAGATCTCGTCGATGGGGATCCGAGTCGATAAAAAAGCGCTGTTAAAACAGCTCAAACTGGAAAACTGTCTCGAACGGAAAAAATTGATGTTTCATAAAATGTTGCTCAATGGCGAACTTCCTTTGTCGATCGGCGGAGGAATCGGTCAATCGCGCCTTTGTATGTTCTTCCTGCGCTGCGCTCATATCGGCGAAGTTCAGGCTTCCATTTGGCCCGCGGCCATGATCAAAAAATGCGCTCAGGGAAATATTATTCTCCGATAACAACTATTTTCTCCTCCTTTTACTTTGAATTGAGGGAACCGGCTTTCAAAAAGAATCCGGTTCCTGTTTTTATTATTAAGACGATACCGGTCTCGTTCTCAATTTTCTTTGGCCGTCCGAAAAAGTACCGACGTATGAGGTCCCCTGTTCAAATACTGAAAAATCCGTTGCCTATGTTATAACAAATTCTTTTTGTAAACGTCTTTTTTCTTGTTTCTGCGATCAGCGGCGGCCTGACCCAACCGGACATCTTTTGAAGTGAAAAATTAACAAGCCGAAACGTGTCAAACGTTTTTCAAAATGAATACGGATGACTTTCCGGAAAAAATTTCAAATTTATTCTGTTTTTTCTTTTTTATTCATTGAAATTTGGAAAAAAATAAAAAGATCTGCGTCCTAACAGGAGAAAGATCTTGAAAATTGACTTTTTCTGTTTCAAAGGATCTAAAAGTTTTTAAAATGAAAGGATCAGTCCTGACGCGATTTCTTTTTATAAGACCGAAGAAAAAATAAAATTGGGGCCGAACCATTAATCAGCGCGACTGAACAAATAAACGCGGTCGGACAACGGGAAAAAAATATGTCAAAACAGCTAACTTCGGAAGAGATCTCCGATCTGGCGGAGAAACAGGGGGCAGCTCTTGTTTTTTATGCGGGTCAATGGACCTTGTCGGAAGCGGAAGATATCGTTCAAAACGCTTTTATCCATTTAATCCGGCAGAACGATTCCCGGGGACGGCCCGAAAATCCGATTGCCTGGCTTTATAAAACGATTCGCAACGAAGCGATTTCCCGTTGGCGCAGCGAATCGAAACGCAAGATCCGCGAACGGGACAGGAACGCCGCCCCCGTGCGCCTGACCGCTTTTGAAGAATCGTCGATCGACGAGGCCGATCTGACCCGTTCCTTGAATCTGTTGGATCAGGAAAAAAGAGAAATCGTTCTCATGAGAATATTCGGTAATCTTTCTTTCGATGAAATCGTCGAAGCCGTTGGAAAACCGCGGACGACTGTATATCGTCTTTATCGCGAAGCCCTTGAAAAGATCAAATTGTCCCTTGCGGAGCAGGAGTAAATATTATGACCAATCAGCAAGATCACTCAAATTCTTTCCGATCCGATTTTTTCGAATTACCGCCGGATAACAAGATCGAAGGATCTTGTCCGGAAATAAAACAATCGATCGATTTGAACGGATCCGCGTTAAATTCTGAACCATTTCAGCTTTCGCCGGATCTCTCCGCCCTTGAAGCGCGAATCGGTCAGTTCCAACCCCGAATCGAAAAGGAACGACTCGAAAAGATCAAATCAACGATTCTGATGGAACAGTGCCGCCGATTGGAAAAAATACTGACTCCGGAAACCAAGCGCGAACGACTGGTCGAAACGTTCGAACGCGCTGAAAAAGAAGAAGTCTCGCTCTCTCTGAATCAGTTTCTCAAATCGGTGCGGACGACCTCAACGCTGACCGGCGGCGCGGTTGGATTTCTGCTCGGTGTTCTGTTCACCTTCGTCGGGATCTTTCTCACCGTTCATTTTCTAACGCCCGAATTTAATTCAACTCGCGCGGAAACGGAAAAAAATCCAATTTACAATTTCGGATCCGATCAATATGATCCGATCCATTTTTTGGGAACCGGCAATTTTGAGTCCTCCCGCCCTTCCAAGGAGACGATCCATGACAATAAATAAAAACCGACTCAATAATGACGGATCCGATCAGCAGGATCCGAACTGCAGCGGATCTGAGTTTCAGCAGGATCCGACCACAACGGAAAATGATCCTCATGAAAAAAAGTCCGGTCAAATTGACTCCGCCGTCAGGGAAAATCAAACGGAAAAGATCATTTCTCTTTTCAAACCATCCGAAAAAGGATCCACTGATTCAATTTCAAGTGAAAAAAATTTTCCGGTCGAAGGTGATAAGAATGTTTTGGACCGTATTGTCGCGGATCAGATCAAACCAGCGCGAATGTATTGGCGCAAGATCATCGTTCCGATCCTGTTTTTAATTGCGCTGGTGATCTTTCTTCTTTGGTGG
>CAZZEF010000304.1:0-5211 GCA_964652875.1 uncultured Planctomycetaceae bacterium | reverse complement strand
ACTTAACTTTATCGATTCGTCCGACAACAGGAATTTTCTCTCCATTTTCATCGGATTCATGCATTATTTTCGAAAGATAGACCGCGCCCGCCTGCATGGCCGATTCGCAAAGAATAACGCCCGGAACAAGCGGCGAACCGGGATAATGTCCTTGAAAAAAGAACTCGTCTTCCTTGAAACGGTAGGAGCAGAGGATCTCGTCCTCATTCCAGCGCAGGATTTTTTCAACAAAAAGAAACGGACGGCGATGCGGGATCAGACTTTCAATGGTCTGACGGCTGTCCCCGGTAAAAATATCGGAATCAGAAGACATTTTCGCTCCTTGCGTCAACAGTTACACTGTCATGATAAACAAAAAATTCCCGCAACTTAAAGGTTCGGGAACTGTCAGTACCGCAGCTAAAAAATTTTTCGAGGAACTCGAAGATCAACGCGAAAAATATTTTCATCGGTCGTATAAAAAAACGATTACCGTTCGATCGGGCCCCATTCCGGAGGCTGATTCACTCGGGCACCGCCGGAATAACCGGTTTGATTAATTACAGGAGCATGTCCGTTCTGGCGGTAGACGGGATTGACGATAGGCGAATTCGACGCGGACGGAATCGTTAAGACCGGAGCGTTGGCCGAAGGCGTTAAGGTCGTTTTGGTCCCGACCGGTTGAACAGGAACAGCGGGTTTTCGCGGCGAAACGACATTTTGCGGAAGCTCTTCGACGTTCCGATCCGTTCGAGCGGTCATCGGCAGAACATCGGACGGTACCCGGCGCGCGGTTTTATTTCGCGTCGGCTCCGGATCGTTCGAGCCGCCTTTGAGATCCAAAAGCTCTTTTCGAAGAATTTCATTTTCCCGCATCGTCTGCTGAAGCGCAAAACGTGTTTGATAAACTTCATTCTCAAGAAGCCGCGTCTGATCCATTAAAAGAGCTTCGTTAATCGCGTATTGTTTTTTAGACGGACCGCATCCAATCGCTCCTGCTGCCAAGATCAAGACCAGCAGAAACAGCGGTAAATTTCGACCCGCCCCCGATAACCATTTTCTCATCGCCGCATCCTTGCATTGAATTATAATCGTTTTCAATTTTTTATACCGGCAGCATTTTGTTTTTCTGTTTCAACGCTGACAAGGCAATTGACTCACCAAATCAATCGACAAAAAAAATAAAAATCCCGACCGCATAAAATTTCCGTTACACAAACGGTAAAATACCTTATTCTTTCGGAAGAATAAATTTTATTTCAAAATCCGTCAAGAGCAGTTTATTCTTCCCGAAGAAAAATTTTTCAGATCAGTCAGATAAATCTCTTATACCGATTCCATTATGAATTTTCCGCAATAACGTCAAAAGACCAGTCGATTCACGCAGTCAATCGGTGAAGATGACGGAAAATTTAAATTAAAAGCAGTATAAATGTTATTGTCCGGACAGAATCGGCCGTTTGACCATTCCGTTCCTCCGTTTCAGATCATTTGAATTCGGGGATTTTGTCAATAACCTGATCAATAAGACGGTATTCAAGCGCTTCTTCCGGCGACATAAAATTGTCGCGATCGGTATCCGCCTGAATTTTTTCGAGCGACTGTCCGGTATGTTTGATCATAATTTCATTCATTTTCGTTTTGATCTTGGCAAATTCACGAGCGTGAATCAGGATCTCTTCGGCGGTTCCTTCCATTCCTCCGAGCGGCTGATGAATCATGATCCGGGAATTGGGGAGGGCAAACCGTTTTCCGGCAGCCCCCGCGGTTAAAAGGAGCGCCCCCATCGACGCGCACTGACCGAGACAGTAAGTAGCAACGTCACAGCCGAGCGACTGCATTGTATCGTAAATGGCCAAGCCGGCCGTAACGCTTCCGCCGGGCGAATTAATATACAAATGAATATCTTTTTTCGGATCCTGCAAATACAAATACATCAGCTGCGCAACAACGATATTGGCCGACTCATCCGTAACCTGTCTTCCAAGAAAGACGATCCGGTTCTTCAGTAAACTGCTGTAAATATCAAGGACACGTTCTTCGCGCCCTATGTTTTCGATAACAAGGGGAATATTTTCCATTCTATTCCTTATCTCTTTCCAAAATTTATTTCTAAATATTATTATTCTATTGATCTGAAACGAAATCAGCTGTTTTCCTCTTCCGGCTTTCCGACTCCGGATCGAAGAATATCGTCAACAATACCGTATTCTTTCGCTTCTTCACTGTTAAGATAGAAGTCTCGGGCGGTGTCGGTCAGGATCTGTTCAACTGTTTTTCCGGTATGCTGGGCCATGATCTGATTGATCACTTCGCGATCCTTAATGATCTCGCGCGCCTGAATTTCAATATCGGAAACCTGTCCTTCAACGCCGCCGCTGGGCTGATGAATCATGATCTTCGAATGCGGAAGCGCGTATCGCTTGCCTTTGGTCCCGCCGGAAAGCAGAACCGCCGCACCGCTGGCCGCCATTCCAACGCAATAGGTCGCCACCGGA
Source organism: uncultured Planctomycetaceae bacterium (assembly GCA_964652875.1). Taxonomy (GTDB): domain Bacteria; phylum Planctomycetota; class Planctomycetia; order Pirellulales; family Thermoguttaceae; genus JAUNBG01. The sequence continues at coordinate 2,734 of CAZZEF010000304.1, read as the reverse complement.
CAGCTCAGCATCTGCATCGTGTCGTAAATGGCCAAGGTCGCCGATACACTTCCGCCGGGCGAGTTAATATAAAAATGAATATCTTTTCGCCGATTTTCGCTCTGAAGATAAAGAAGCTTCATAACCAGTTCATTGGCGTTGTCGTTCATAATAACGCCCTGCAAAAAAATAATCCGGTTTTCCAAAAGAAGATCGCCCAGTGTCAAACTTCGCTGACGCTGATAATTTTGATATCCTGACATTTGAGAATCCATAAGGGGAACCTGTCCTCGAAACATGCTGTCTGTCCTTCTCACTGATTAATACACGAACGAATCGCTGCCGATTCGAAAAAATTTTTCCAATTCCGGCTCAATCTGAATTTGCCAGAAAATCGTCGCTCAATCGCGCCCGTTTCTTCAATTATCAAATCCAAATATATTTTTCATATTTTGAAACAATGCCTGTTTTATATACAATGTCTCAAACGTTATCTCGCCGATTTATCTTTATTATACGGAGTTATTATAACATTGTCCCGGAATTTACAAATATTCTCTTCTTTTTTTTGAATATTGGCAAGAGGAGATTCACTAAAAGAGTATTTTTTTCCGAAAAAACAAGCCCTTTCAAAAAAACTCCAAGATCAAAACTGCTCTTTGTTATTTTTCTCAATCAAAGATATATTATTATCAAATGAATCGACAAATAACACGACAGTTTTCAAAAACAGTTTGACGGTCGCCGTTTCCGAACAACTGTCTTCGGATTTATTGCCCTGTTTATGTAAATTACCTCATGTTTTTATTGATCATTGGACTTCAAGCCGTCCCCGGTATCGATCAATTCAACAAGGGCCAGACGTTCCGAGCCCCGATTTTCCGGCTGATGCAGTGCCAGCAGAAGTCTTCCATCCAGCGCGTTAAAGATCATTCCGTGACCGCCGTGTTTCATAAAAAGCGGTTCGGACGCGGACCAGGGACCGGCCAGCCCGCCGTTGGATTTCGTTGCCAGAACGCAATAGCCTTTGCCGGGTATAAATGTTGACCAGATCATGAAAAGAGATCCGCTTTTCGCGCTTTTATAGAAAAACGGACCGTCGGTAACTTTCCCTGCTTTGGGAGATCGGATCGCGCCCGGCGCACTGGACGCGGCCAGTATGATTCGGGACGCGCCTGTCGTTTGGGCAAGATCCGGCGTCAGTTCAATCGCGTTAATGGTTCCGTCGACCAGCTGAACCCATTCATGACAAAAGATCATAAATGGCTTTTCATTTTCGATAAGCAAGGTACCGTCAAGAGCCATCCAGTCGGCGGGAGTTAATGAATCGTCCGCAACCTGTTTAAACGGTCCCATAAGCGAATCGGCTTTAAAAATCCAGGTTCCCCGTTTATACATCGGCGGCCAGTTTTCCTTAAACGGAGCCAATGTTGATACTTTTTTCTCAAAGGTCAACGTTACAAACAGATACCAAGCGTCTTTATAAAAATGAACTTCCGGCGCCCAAACCATAATCGCCCCCAACGACTTGGGTAATTTTAAAACAGGTACCGGCACGCTCCATTTTTTCAGATCCTTGCTAACATAAACTTCAACACCGGAAAAATCGCTCCCGGCCCGATTGCCTGCTTGCGCATACATATAATATAATGAACTCTTTTTATCCGCGACAATAAAAGGATCACGAATTCGGATCTCTTTTACATCAAGAGGAGCAGAAAAATTTTTCATCGAAATATTCTCTCCAAATGTCTTGGACGGAGTTAATGCCTCCCCTCCCCTGACCGTCTGAAGTCCGACAAAAAACGTTCCTGATAAAATCAGTAAAAGAAACAGGAAACTCTTTTCGCATTTTAAAAGCGTCATGAATAATTTCTCCTAATTTATTTTCCGTGTCTGACAGCGCGGTCCTGTCGGCAACTTGAAAATATCCGCCTTTTGATCAGACAAAACCGAATGAAAAAGAATACTTACTTTTATTTTACAAAAGAGCCCCTGTTTTGCAAGAGCAGGATCCGCTTGATGACCGGAGATATACCAATTCTATTATGAATTTTTCGTTTCAATACGGATTCGCGGAGTCAATCGGCGGAAAATTCAAAAAAAGAGCAGGAAGAAATACGGATCGTATTTGCCAAAACATCAAGCCAAAGAGACGGTCAGGACGGATTCGGAAAGAGACGGATTATTCCGGCCAGTGTAATGATTAAACCGGCAACAAACAGGACAACACTGAAAAACTGATGAAGAAAGGTTCGATAACCGGCTTCCCGCATTTTTGATCTTTCGTGATCCGTTCCATTATTTTTTTGCGCGCCCTCAAAATTTTCCAAACGGCTCCCCTGTCCGTCCTTCGATTCGGAAGACTCACGGGACTGACTGTCTTTTTGACCGTTGAAATACTCATGATCCGCATCGGATCGATCGGATTCGGAATTATTCTGATAATTATCTGAATCGCGCTGACTGGACGAGGGCCTGTCGTGTGAATCACTGTTGTCCTTGAAATGCCGATCTTCCCGGGAGGGACGAATCACTTCGGCATCCTCTATTATTTCGCCCAGGATCAGTTTTTTAATCGCATCGTAAATTCGGGCAAAGCGAACATTTCGCCGGGGCATTCCGAAACGGCGCCGCCGTTCATTTTTAAGTTCGATAAACAGAGCAAATGTATGAATAAATGCCTCAATAAAAGATTTAACGACCAAAAAAAGAACCGAAGCGATAAAGAAAGTACTGTTTTTTTCAAACAGAA
>CAZZEF010000303.1:0-5247 GCA_964652875.1 uncultured Planctomycetaceae bacterium | reverse complement strand
GGCCAGCGCACGGTCGAGTAGTCGAACGACTCGGTGACGATCGTCGCGCCGTCGGGCTGGGGCTCGAACTCCCAGCGCCACCGGTGACCGCCGGGGTGCTGCCATTCGATGAGCCGGTCCGGCTCGATGGCGGTGACGGTGCTGGTGATGGCGTACGGAACGCCCATCATGCGCATGTCGACGCGAAACCGGTCGCCGAGTTCGAGTTCGCGAACCATCGTCCAAGACATGATCAGTTCGGAGATCTCCCTTTTTCCGTATCGGTCAACGACTTGCGGTATGCGCCGAATCGAGAATTCACTTGCCTCTTTCATGGCGGTCAGAATCTCGTTTTTGATCTTCGGATCTTTTTCCAGTCGGTACATGAGGGCCAGCGAGCATTGCATTTGATAAAAGCTGTAAGTTGGGACCCAAGAGTTGACTTCGCGCATCGGACGGGTTTTGAGTTCTCTGGACTGACGAATCATCTCAACGGCGCAGTCCCGATAATAGTCCGAGTATTTTGAATCACCGGCCGTATCAAGAGCAGCAGCATAAATCATTGGCAGACGAGCCGCTTCATGAGAATAAACATGCATCATTTTATGCAGACCGCGGGGATCTTTTGATCCATCCGCCCGCAAAAAACTGAAATCATTTTCAGGCGTAACCTGTTCCCGCATGACATCAGCCAGATCGGCAAGCAGTTTTCGGATCTCTTTTTTCGATCGATCTGACGCAAATTTCGATCGATAATACTGCCAAAGACCGTCAACATAATGAGTAACCTGGTCCCGGGAAGAAGTTATGTAAATACTCTTGCCGTCGGCCGGACATATTCCGCGCGGAACAAAGCCCCGAACGCCGTGCGCCGATCCAATCATTCGAAGTCCAAGCCAGGTATCGTTGATCATCGGTTCAAGATCCGCGTCTCCTGTCAGCTCGTAAAGCTCCAAAAGCGCTACCAGCAGTGTTCCTTCATAAAGCGCATCGTCGGCAATAATGGAACCGTATCCGACCGGGTTCGGCCAAAGATCCTTGACCTGTTCCGGAGTCGGTGCCGCAGAAGACGGACCGCCATGCCAGGCATGTGTTTCCGGAGAATAAAAGATCTTGTAATCCTTTTCCCAAAGTGTCTTAAGAAGTTTCTGATACAGCGCGGAACTCTCTTCCCTGGTCAAAAGATAATTGCCGGTTTCCTGCGCCGAACTTACAGAAATCAGCAATAAAAACAATATCAGACAACCGGCCAGCATTTTCTTTGTCATAATCATATTTCTTTGTAATATTTTGTTCATGTAAGGAAAGTGAATAAAAATACAGATCGTGTTTTTTAAAACACAAAAACTGAAATGAATTCCATGTTCGGTCTTTTACCAATCGAACATTTTATTTAATCTGCGTTCCAAGATTCCTCTTCCGTCTGTTTTCTGACTCGGAAACGGAAAAGAGACGGAAATTATAAGTCAAGGTTCTTTTTCCGATCCCGCGCGTCCGGACAAAGAAATACTCAACAATCGCGCGCAATGCTCTTATTAAACGCAATATGATGGATCCAGGCGGGAGGAACGTTAACCAAAACGGCATCGCGCCGGATCTCATACGGTTTCAAAACGTCATTGAGACAGCCGGTAATACCGCGCAGACGGACACGTTCCGACCGTTTACTGATAACGCTTTTGATCCGTCGAATAGCAATGTATTCGAACCAGGATACAACCGCGTTCGGCGCCGCCAACCGCTCAAAATGATCAAGGATCTCCTTAACCAGCTCAACAGGAAAATTATTAAGCGGAAGCCCGGATATGATTCGATCGTATTTGCGCTCAACCGGAAAATCCTGAACATAACAACTGAAAATCCTGATCCGATTCGCCGCTGTCTTCATAACGGGATCGCCTTCAAGCATTTTCTTTAAGCGCTCAACAAAATTCTCATTACATTCGATCAGATCCAAATGATCGTTTGGACCCATTCGCTTAACGATCTCTCTTGTTACGCAACCTGTTCCCGGCCCGACTTCAAGAAAATAATGTCCCTTTTCTTCAGAAATAACATTATTCGCCGGATCGCTCTCCTCGTTCGTCTTTAAAAAAGCCGGCTGTTGGGAATAGTCAATAAATCGCGCGATCTTGCGGCAAAGATAAGGTCCGCTGGGGAGTATCGCTCCCGTTGAATACGTTTTACGAAAAAATTCCCGAATAAAGGAACAATATCCTCGAAACATTTTTTACCTTTGATCTATTTCAAACGGCGGAAGCCGCAGAGGTTATATTCTATCAACAAATTAAATTATAGCGATCACGCTCTATTTTTCTGTTCCAACATCAAAAGAACCGCCCATTGACAAAATCCTCAGACAAAAACGGAAACTTACAACATTGACCGCATAAAAACACAATTGCTAAAAATTATAATTAATGACAGATCTCTGTCAAGTTTGTTTTTATAATAATATTGTATCTCGTAAATACAAAATATATGTTTCGATCAAAGACACAAACAGACAAAAATGAACAGAAAAGTGACATTTTCTATTTCTATCCTTCGTTGAACAAGTCGCTTTTCTTCAAATAATAACCCGATCCAGTTGTTTTTTATCCCTTTGGACGCTTAACGATAATGTTTTAATAAAATTTTATGAAAAAATTTTCACTTCGTGCTTGACTTATAAAAATAAAAGAGTAAGATAACTCTTATCAAACATAGGATGTTTGGATGATAATTTGTTCCAGTGATCAGATATTATGATCTTGAAATACTTTATCAGGTGTCATGGACGCCGGGGCAGGGGATAGGCCGAGTCAAGGGGGGCGAATTTTCTGGGAGTTGTTTTTTTACCGGTTACGAGGAATCAATTTCGATTCCCTAACGACCGGAGAGAACGGCAAAAAAAACGCCGGAAGGGAATCGCATTCAAATGATAACAAACGGAACTGTAATGAGCGAAATGAAAAAGCCTGTTCGCGTATCGCTGGTCAAACAGGTTTTGAGTGAAATGGAGCGATGCATTGCGGAAGACCGTTGGCCGCTTGGAAGCCGGATTCCTCCCGAGCCGGAACTGACCGCACTTTTTGGCGTGAGCCGGAACACGGTTCGGGAAGCGGTCCAGACACTGATTCATAACGGGATACTTCAGGCCCGACCCGGCGACGGAACTTACGTTACCGCCTGCGACGCGTTTGAAGTAGTTGCTCACAAGTTTTTACAAAAATCAAAGATCAATCATGTTCATGAAGCGCGAACCGCGCTCGGCAAGGAGATCGTTCGGCTGGCCGCGGTCAAGCATACGGACAAGGATCTTCGGGAAATGAAAGATTGGCTCGATAAATGCGAAGCGGACGCCGCTGCCGATATGAACTTTCATATTTCCGTTGCCAAAGCGACGCACAATCCGATCCTGCTGGAGCTTTACAGTGTGATCGCGCAATATCTGCATATCGAAATTGCGAACTATCATAAGGATAATTTTTATTCCGCGGCCGATCAGGCCCTGCATGTCGCTCTTTATGAGGCTATTCGCGGTTCTGATCCCGACGAAGCTGAAAAAGCGGCTGTCGATTTGATTAACGGAAGATCAATGAAAACGGATCAAAATGCCTGCGACGGACACAAAGGATCAGATTAAACAAAATAATGGTCATAAGTATTTTTATTTATGATTTTTTTGGTAAAATAATTTAATAGAAAAAGAGCGCGATAAGGATCGCGTTCAGGGTAAAACGTTTCGAGCTGTTCGTTTCCGCGAGTTAGATCCGGAAAAAGCCCGAAACAACAGTAAGTTTATTTTTAGAGGGAGCTTTTATCATGGCTGCGACAATGTATTATGACAATGATGCCGATCTTTCACTCTTGAAGGACAAGACTATCGCCATTCTGGGTTACGGATCCCAAGGACACGCTCATGCGCAAAACCTTCGCGAAAGCGGCTGCAAAGTGATCGTTTCCGAAATGGAAGGAACTGACAATTACGATCTGGCCGTTAAAGCCGGTTTTCAGCCGATGACTATTGAAGAAGCTTCCGCGCAAGGCGACATTATTGTCATTACCCTTCCTGACGAACTTCAAGCCGGTATTTTTGAAAAATCAATTCGTCCGAACCTGAAAAAGGGTGACATTATTCTCGCAACTCACGGATTCAATGTTCATTACGGACTGTTCGATATTCCGGCGGGCGTTAGTGCCATTATGATCGCTCCGAAAGGCCCGGGGCATTTGGTTCGCGCTGAATTCGTCAAAGGCGGCGGCGTTCCCTGCCTGATCGCGCTTGGCCCGAATGCTGCCGACCGCGAAAAGAAAATCGGGCTGGCTTACGCCAAAGGTATCGGCGGAACCCGGGCTGGCGTTATTGAAACCTCCTTCAAAGAAGAAACAGAAACTGACCTGTTCGGCGAACAAGCCGTTCTTTGCGGCGGTGTCAGCGCTCTGATCACCGCTGGTTTCGAAACTCTTGTCGAAGCCGGTTATCAGCCTGAAATGGCTTACTTTGAATGCATGCATGAAATGAAACTGATCGTTGACCTGTTCTATCAGGGCGGTTTGAATTATATGCGGTACAGCGTTTCCAATACTGCCGAATACGGCGATTATACCCGCGGCCCGCGCGTTATTACTCCCGAAACAAAAAAGGAAATGAAGAAAATTCTCGAAGAGATCCAAAACGGTCAGTTCGCCCGCGAATGGCTCCTTGAAAATCAGATCAAAGCGCCCGCCTTCAAACGTGCGCGCGCTATTCATCATGATCATCTGCTCGAACAAGTCGGAAAACGACTTCGTAAACTCATGAGCTGGATCGATTCCAAAGAATTCTAATTCCTTTCGACCCTATATAAATAAGGGATAAAGTTAATACTTGCCCCTCTTATTCCCGCTCCCGCTGATCGTTCTTAACAGGCTAATAAATTTGCCCAATAAGTGATCAACAGAAGCGGGAATTCTTTTTACTGCCCGGCAAGATATTGGCAACAAGGTGTTGCATTCCAGCTAAATAGCAACAGGGTGTTGCATCCCAGCTAAATACGAAAGGGGAATGATGTTGAAACGTTAATGCCCCGCTCCGGCTCGCTCCCGCTGGTCGCTCTTAACAGATCTTAATATTTCTCTTAACAGATCATCAGTATAATATTTGTGTTCATCAAACAACCTGCGACTTTTGTTTTCAGCGCAAAAGCGCTTAACGGGATAAAACTGGGTACTGGCAACAGGATTGCATTCCAGCTAAATAGCAACAGGGTGTTGCATCCCAGCTAAATAGCAACAGGGTGTTGC
>CAZZEF010000302.1:0-5254 GCA_964652875.1 uncultured Planctomycetaceae bacterium | reverse complement strand
TATTGATGCCATGCTGAAAATCATATACGAGGAGCGCAGCCTCACACTTCGCCATAAGACGTTCGCGAAAGCGCGCGACATGATCGAGGTGCGCAAGATATTTAAAGATCCGGAGTATTATGAAGACATGATCGCGCTGCCGCAGATCCGGCTTTGGGAACTGAATAACAACAATGTCGCCCGCGGTCTGGACGCCCACCCGCAAGGCTGGAAACCCGAAAAGTTTTGGGATGTTGTCAATGCCTGGCGCGCTTCTCATGATCAGCAGCTGATGCTCGGAATGGGTTCCGATGACCGACACAGTTACGCTGATTCCGCCGCTAAAGCCTGGACCGTTGTTCGCGCTGAAAAACTCGAAACCGCCTGTCTGCTTGATGCTGTTCGTCAGGGCGATTTTTATGCTTCCAACGGTCTTGATTTTGATGAAATTCAATTCGACGGACAAACCTTGTCGGTCCGGATCAACGTTCAAGAAGAAGGAAAATACAAGATCTTTTTCATCGGAACCAAAAAAGATTACGATCCCTCATTCAAAACAATCCGCGTCAAGGCGGGCAAAAAGAACCCCGCTCGAAACATTGATCTTTATTCCGATTCGATCGGTACCATTTTCAAGACCGTCGAAGGTACGGAAGGATCTTATACACTCAAGCCGGAAGATCTTTATGTGCGCGCAAAAATCGTCAAAGTGTCCAAGGACATAAAAGACGATTGGAAATCCGCACCGGCCGCTTGGAGTCAGCCTTATAAAAAATGATCCAATGATTCGAAAATTTCAGATCGGCACCGAAAAACCGCGGCGCCGGTCTAAAGGATCTTTTTGATCTTGTTGTTTTTTCGCGGCAAAAATGAATTACTCAAATTCAAGTTTAATGAGCCCGTTTTTGGAAACGTAATGGATCTTGACGCCAAGATCGTCCATCCAAGCACGATTCTGAACGGTTTTCCAAGGACCGCTTCCTTCTCCCCGACCAATATTGTTATCCCAAAGCCAGTCAGGAGTCGGCCATAAACAGATCTTCGGACGCACAAGATCATAAAATTCCTTGAGTACTCCCTGCTGTCCATGATGCGCCATTTGAACGACGTCCGCCTTAATCATTTCCGGCGACTGACGTTTGACAAGCCGCTCTCCGGATTCAACACCAAGATCGCCGAGAAACAGAAGCGTCGTCTTCGGTGTTTTGATCCTAAAAACAAGACCGCTGTTATTGATCGCGTTTCGGGTAATGGACGGATCCCGATCATTCAGCGTCTGAATCTCAACCCCGTCCAACTGAATTGGACTGTTCGGAGGAAGCGTTCCTTTGTTTTTGAGCTTTTCAAACTGTTCTAATATATATTTCGAATGTCGATAAGATCCTTTTTCGTATCGCTGAACCCAATCAAGCGTCGGAAAATCATAACAGGCGCGGTCGATCTCAAGCGGAACTTTTCGGTCCAGCAAATTGGCCAGCGCCAACGCGTGATCGTCATGAATATGAGTTAAAAGCCAAAGATCGACATGACCGTCTCCTCCGCTGATCTCTTTGATCATTTGATAAAGATAATCAGCATCTCCCGACACTCCTCCGTCGATCACGATTACTTTTCCATTGGCCGTCTTTAAAATATAAGACATCATTTGCGACCGTGTTTTATTAGGGAGCTGCCAAAGCGTCAAAGCGGTCTTCTTCGCGTTTTTCGTTTCGGATCCTTTCCCGTTTTTCCTGTTCGGCTCCGGAGACAGACCGGCGGAATTCTTTTTTTCGCCCGATGATTTATCCGCGGCCTGCGCGTTTTCATTTAAATAAAGACCGGAAAACAATGCGGTTCCGGAGATAATCATTCCCGATTTGAGCAAGTCGCGACGCTGCATAAAAAGATCTCCTTGTATTAAAGTTTTAATCGGCCCGATAAACGAATCGATCCGCCCCGACAAACAAAATGAAACGGATCTGATTGACAAGCGCGATCAAGTCCGTCAAATGAATCCGGTTTGTTTCAAGTAAAGAATCCAATTCGATCAGTAAATGAGCCTTGGTTCCAATCATCCAAGAAACAATTCCGGTCAGTCAAGCTGATAGATCTCTTTGACTCGTTTTTTGACGGAGGCCAAATCAAGCTTGCCCGATCCCAAAAGGGGAATTTTTTCGACCTGATGAAAGTTGCAGGGAGCAGGCACCCAAATCGACGGCATTCCTTTATTAATAAGCATCTTGCAGATACTTTCCGTATCAACGGGAATGTCAGTATAAAGGACAACGATCTTTTCGCCTTTCTTTTCATCGGGAACCGCGGCAACGGCAAATCGAACGGTCGGGACATCAAAATCTTTGCTGTTGTCCGATTCCTTGGCCGTCTGTCCTGACGTTTTCTCAAGATCCGCGACGATCTGCGCCAATTTTTCTTCAATGAGAATATGCGGAACCATTTCGCCGCCTATTTTGGACATTCGTGTTTCCCGTCCGGTAATGAAGATGAAACCATCTTCGTCAAGACGGGCGATATCACCGGTAACGAACCAGTCGTCATGATAGGAGGCCGCCGTTTTTTCCGGCTCGTCATAATAACCGAGCATGACACAAGGTCCTTTGACTTCCAGCATACCGTCCGTATTGGGGGGAAGAAGTTCCCCGGTCGTCGAATCGACAATACGTACCGCGAAGCCGGGACAGGGACGTCCGATCGATCCTTCCCGATAATAAGACGCATACTGATCCGGTCGACGGGTCGGCGGTGTATTAACCGCCAGAACCGGCGAAAGTTCCGTCATTCCAAATCCTTCCGAAATAGGATGCCCGTATTTATTCTGCCAATTCTCATTAAGATCTTTCGGAGTTTTTTCCGCACCGGCAATTGTTACATCGACATTCTCAAAGCATTCTTTCGGACATCGGCGCATGTAATTCCGCAAAAAGGTCGGCGTTGTTGCCATTGTCGTCGCTTTTTCTTTGGCGGCCAGTTCTCCGATCAATTTGGAATCAAGCGGCGAATAATGATAAAAACAACTGATCGGATAGGAAAGAGGCGCCCAAATTCCCGTCGTGTACCCAAAGGAATGAAACAGAGGCAGCATTTCAAACAATCGATCTTTCTGCGTCAGAAACAGTACCTGCATGAACGCCTGCATATTCGACGAGATGTTCGAATGACTCAACATCGCCCCTTTGGGAAGCCCGGTCGATCCGCTGGTAAAAATAATGGTATTTATTTCTGACGGTTTGATCTTCGTCAGACCAAGCAGACGCTGAAGGCAGCCAAGAGGCAACAGCGACTCGATCAGACCAAAAATCTTGTCCCCTCGGGATACTTCTTTTAAAAGATCCTCTATATAAAGCAGTTCGGCGTCCGGTTTAAGATTCGGAATCTTGTTCAGAAGCTTTTTTGAAGTAAGAACATGCTTGATCCCCACCCGGTTAATACAGTAATTTATGGTCTCATTGGTAAAGGTATAATTTAAATTGACCGGAACTCTCCCGATAAAGGAAACTCCGACATTAGCCAAAACACCTCCGACTGATGTCGGAAGAAGAAGACCGATAAACTGTTCGTCGCTGGTCAGAAAACGTTTCAAGGCTCGACGAAGGATCAGTATTCTCAATAAAGTTTGGTATCCGGTCAGCCGAAGTCCGGTCGAATCGGCAATCCGTTCCTGCTTGGCGAATTTCTTGCAAATGCGAAGAACCATCCGCGCGGGAATTAAATACTGTTTGTCTTTCGGAAATCGGTTCGGGTTCATTGAATCGACTCCCAATTCATTAATGATCTGCCAAAGCTCCCAAGCCCCTTTTAATTTCTTGACAGGCTTGCCAAACGCAACAGTTGGACGACGCAACAGTTTTTGTGAACGCATTTGCGGATCTTTATATTGGGTATACGCAAACCGGCTGTTCCAAAGTTCACTGAGATATACCGGAACAATCGGACAGTCTTCATTTCCTTTAAGAATCGAAAGAAAACCATCCTGAAATGTTTTGATCTGTCCGGTGCGCGTTAATCCGCCTTCGGCAAAAATACAGACCGCCTCTCCATTTTTAAGCGCCTGACGAGCTTCCCGAAGCATATTGACAATGGACCGGCGATCGCCTGGTTTGATCCGAATCACCCCTGTTTTATCGGCCAGATAATTTGGAAATCCTTTCGGTATATAAGCTTCGTCCGCGATAAATCGGATCGGTCGTTTACTCTGGGTAAAAATAAACAGCGAATCAAGATACGAAACATGGTTGCTGACCAGCAGAACCCCCCCTTCGGCGGGAATATTGTCCAACCCGATCACCCGCGGTCGATAAAAAAGCCAAAGATAACCCGCCGTCAAAACAGAAATCAACGGTAAAAAAAGATGCTTAACGGCAAAAAACAGTATCGGAAGAGAAATAAGCGCACAAAACAGCCAAACCTGTTTCGCGTTCAATCCATCAATATTTAGTCCGCAACTGCTGGGGTCGCAAAGAACGCCGCCGAACCAGGAAAAAACCGCCATCGCCGCAAAAGAGAAAAAATTGTAAGCCGCGAGAATTCTTCCCCGGGTTTGTTCCGGTGTCCGCGTCTGAAGACTTGTTACCAGCGGTATATCGTATATTCCGACCGAAATTCCTATTAGAATCAGTCCGACCAAAGAATAAAAGAACGGAAAGGTAAAAACAGACGCGAATTTTTGTCCCGCCTCAAGTTCAACGGTCGGAGTAAATCCCAGAAAAACAGCGGAAGAGATCAGGAAAAAGATCCCCAGCGGAACCAGTCCCAATTCAACCCTGCCCCGTGACCAAATTCCGGCAAGAAGCGATCCGGCCGCGATTCCCAAGGTCAGAATCACCAACAATATCATCGCCTCATCTTGACGGACAAACAAGACGCCGCCCGCTCCCTGATCCGTTGCAAATTTATCAATATTTAATTGAGCAAGCGCCCCCAATCCCCAGAAAAAGGCACTCCCCATCGCAATCCAGAATATTTTTTTGTTCTTGTAAAGAAAACCGAGGTCCGCAAATGTCTGACGAAACGGATTCCAAGGAAAACGCGCTTGCGGATCCACTGATGGAATAGACGGAATAAATAAACTCGAAATCAATCCAATAACAGCAACGCCTATCAGAACCGACGCCCAAATCCACCAGTTATGCATTCCGCCTGTTCCTTCAATCGGATGATTTCCGTTTGGATAAATCGTCGTCCAGACAAAAAGACATCCTCCCAGCACTTGACCGGCAATACAGGCGATCATTGTCGTCATCGCATAAAAACCGTTGGCCTCCGAAATACGATTGGCCGG
>CAZZEF010000301.1:3673-5258 GCA_964652875.1 uncultured Planctomycetaceae bacterium | reverse complement strand
GCGGACTTGGCGCCGATGTTCTTTCCGTCGAGCCCCCGCCGATATCGAATCCGTTGCTTCAGGCAAAAAATTGTTATTTGACTCCGCATAACGCCTGGGCCAGTAAAGAGGCCCGAACCCGGCTGATCGCTGTTGCCGCCGATAACGTCGGCGCGTTTTTAAACGGACATCCACAAAACAGGGTATCGTAACCCGTCAGCGCATCGGCGAGTTTTTGTGAACAGATCAACGGAGGCCCGGTTTCGTTTCGATGTCCTTGCTTTTCGCGGGCGCTTCCTTCCGCTTTGGCGCTATGACCGATTTTCAGTTCCAGCGTCAAAAGCGAACCGGTTCATGAAGCCAATCGACAAAAAGGGCGCAAAAAGAATAATGTCGACAGTAAAAATCTTTCAAAGGAAAAAAAATGAATTGGAAATTTTCGATATTGATTTTAATCGCGGGCTGTTTATCGTTGACCGGCTGCGGTCAAAAGCCGAATAATGCCGGACCGGCGCAAAACAGTTCACCGGACGCTGCCCGAAATCAGACGATCGAGTTAAACAAACTGGAGCCGCTGGTTCTTGACCCGATCAAACTGGACAGTCTTGAAGGCAAAGGAGTCAAGATCGGCTGGAACGCGGATAAAACAGTAAAAAACCTTGATCTTTCGGAAGGATTTCCGGAGGGAGGTTTTTTTGATCAGGATCCGAGACTTTCAGCAATACGAGTCGTTCGGGGTAAGGGGCTGATCGGGAAAAAGCTGGGGGATCAACTGGCACAAATGCCGCTGCTGACGGAACTTCTTTGGACGGACGCCGTTTTGGAAGACAACATTTTCGAGCCGTTCATCAATTCCCCCAAACTGAAAAAGATCCGTTTGACCGGCTTAAAAACGTCAAAACTGAATGAGATCCTGAAATCAATTGAAAAACTTCCGGCACTGACCGATCTTGATTTGAGCGGATCCTGCTGCGGCAACGCCGATCTGACCGCGGTTAAGGGATTGTCGCAAGCGATTCATCTTGACCGTTTGAATCTCTATTCGACAGCCGTTACCGATGCCGGTGTTAAAGAGCTGACACCGCTGGCCGATCATTTGACCTGGCTTAATCTGGACGCCTCGAAAATAACTGATGCCTGCGGACCCGATCTTGAAAAATTCGAAAAACTGACCTTTCTGCATCTCGGCCGTTCGGAAGTCAGCGATAAAATCATTCCGTCGCTTTCGAAATTGAAATCGCTCAAAACCGTTCATGTAACCCGAACAAAGGTCACTGAAAAAGGCGCGAACGAGTTGCGCAAAGCTTTGCCCGGAGCCGAGATCGTTTCCGTTGTCAAAGAAGACAAACCGGAGGCGGCGAACAAATAGCCGGCAACGTTTTTTGTTGGAATTTCAGCAGTGAAGTTCAGATCTTGTATTTGAAAAATACCGCAATAATGCCGGGACGCTTTATTTCCGGCTCCGTTTTAGGACGGAACAATAAACAAGCTCAAAGGGAACCGACCTTGAAATCGGTTCCTTAATGTCAACAATTTTCAGGAGAGAAAAATGAAAAAAGTTATAATGGTTCTGTTTTTGTTTTCAATGACCGCGCTTTGTTCTTTT
>CAZZEF010000301.1:0-3663 GCA_964652875.1 uncultured Planctomycetaceae bacterium | reverse complement strand
CTTGATAAAGGCAATGAGATTTTTGATTTTTGCAAATATCTGTCAGAAAATAAAAACATTGAAGGTTTTGTTTCAATTTTCAACGGTAAGGATTTAACCGGCTGGACCGGCGAAATGAAATACTGGTCCGTCGAGGACGGCGCTATTGTCGGCAAGACGCCCGATCCAAAAGGTCCGGACAAGCTGACGTTCAACCAGTCGCTGGCCTGGAAAGAGGAAGTCGGCGATTTCATTATCAAGTTCGATTTTTGGATCTCCAAGGGGGGTAATTCCGGACTTTATTACCGCGGCTGGTATTTGAATGAAGCTCATCCGTTCCAGATGGGAGGCTATCAGGGCGACTTCGACGGCGGAGCCACTTATACCGGTATCGTTTACGGTGAAGCTCTTCGCGGCATTATCGGCCCGCGCGGCGCCGAATCGATCATTCCGAACGACGGCACTCATAAATCCGTTGTCAAAAAACAGTTCGCCAAAAACGAAGATCTCAAAAAAAGCGTAAAAATCGAAGACTGGAACTCTTATGAGATCATCGCCAAGGGGCATACTTTTACTCATAAAGTCAACGGCAAGGTCATGAGTATTCTGGTCGACGAAGATCAAAAAGTCCGTCGCGACAAGGGCCTCATTGCCTGGCAGCTGCATGTCGGTACCCTGATGACCGTCAAGATCAAAAATATTCAGCTCAAAAAACTTGACTGATCTTTTATACTGCTTTTATTTTATACTGCTTTTATTTTAAATTTTCCGTCCTCTCCGCCGATTGACTGCGTGAATCGGCGGTTCTTTTGACGTTATAACGGAAAATTCATGATGGAATCGATATACATTTTCCGTTCTCTCCGCCGATTGATCAAGTCTGTCGGCGGAACAATTGGTAAATTTATCTTGTTGATCGGATAAAATCCTTCGATCCTGTTTTCGAAGGTATTTTATTGCTTCCAGTATTTTTTCGTTATCTTCCAAAACTTCTCAAAGAGTTATTTCTTCCCCGTTGTTTCCTGATCGCGAGTTGTTTATAATATCATTTATCTTCAGTGTTTATTCTGAATCGGGATTACAAACTGTTTTTGTCAAAGGGGGATCAAATGCGGATTTTCATTTTTCTTTTTTCTCTGTTCGGACTGATTCTTTCCTGTTCAGGAGCGGAGGAACAGAATTTGGCGCTCGGTAAAAAATATACGTTCAATCCGCCGCCCAATTACCATCTCTGCACCGATCCGGAAGACCGGATTCAACTGACCGACGGCAAGACAACGTCAAGTTATTTTTGGACGCAAAAAGGAACCGTCGGCTGGATTAACCCTTCTTATGTCGAAATCGTTTTGGATCTCGGACGAACGGAACCTATTGACCGGATCTCCTTTACCAGCGCGGCTGGAGTTGCCGGAGTCGAATGGCCGCGAACGGCGTATGTTCTGGTCAGCGAAGACGGAAAAAACTTTTATCAAGCGGGCGATATTATTGAGGGCGATCTGAAAAAGAACGGACCGTATGACAATAATAAATACTCAATCCGAAAGATCGTCAGCGATTCGCTTAAGACAAAGGGACGTTACGTCAAACTGTTTCTGATCGGGTCGGGTACTTTTGTTTTTACGGACGAAATCGAAATTCTGCGCGGCTCAAACGATCTTCTTAAAACGCGGTTGACCGGCAAATCATTTGTTTCGTCCAGAGATCTGGCCAATCGAATACGGTCCGAATCCTCTTTTAAGATGCGTTATGAATCGGACGCAAAGGATCTTACCGATCTGATTGAACGGAACAAACGTCTTGACGGGAAAACGCGCGAGGATCTTCTCGCCAAGGTCAAAAAATACCGCGAGGATCTTTTGAAACTGCCGCTTCCCGACCTAAAAAATTTCAAAGCTGTTTTGCCTTACAATTCGATTCATCAAGATCTTTTCGCTCTTCAGGCCGATCTTTGGCGCCGATCGGTTGACCGTCAGCTTTGCGTTAGCGCCAACAATTGTTGGGAACCGGTCAAGCTGATCGGATGCCAGCCGGAACATGGACCTGTTCAAGGTCAATTGGTCGATCTTCTTAAAAACGAACAGCGGTATTTCACCTATCTTCTTTTTAATACCGGATCGGATCCGCTGGATGTTTCCATTAAAATTTCCGGCAAACAGTTTCCTGTCAAAAACATCGGGATCAGTGAAGTTCTTTGGACGGACACCGCTTCCCTTATTCCGGTCGCCTGCGCAATTGCTCCGCTCGAAAATAAAGATGGATCCGCAAAAGTTTCGCTTCTCCCGGGCATTGTCAAACAGATCTGGTTCTCCGTCACTTCCGAAGGCTTGTCCGAAGGCGCTTACCATTTGGATCTCTCTTTCGATACCGCCCAAGAGTCCCGGGTTACCAAGATCCTGCTGACCGTTCATCCGCTGGAGATGCCCAAAAACACAACGCTCATGACCGGCGGCTGGGACTATTCCAACGGTAACGGATCGTATTCCGTAACGCCGAAAAACATCGATTCTTTCATCAAGATCTGCAAAGAACACCGGGTCAACGCTCCCTGGGCGCAAAATTCCGTCATGTTCGCCTGCCAAAGGGATCCCAAGACTCAAAACTGACTGTCGATACAGAACCGATGGAAATTTGGCTGAACCGATGGAAGGATTCTCAAGAGTATTTCATCTTTCTCAGTTGCGGCGGATCATTTTTGGGGCAAAAGATCCAAACACCGAAATTTGAATCCGCGGTCGCTGAATGGGCCGAATTTTGGCGCGACTGGCTTGTTCGAAAGGGATATGATCCGAAAAAATTCAATCTGCTTCTGGTCGACGAGCCGGGGATCGGCGCGGTTCAAAAGTGCGCCGAAATTCATGCTTGGGCCCAGGCATTGAAGAAATCCGTTCCCGACTTCCGCGTTTGGGAAGATCCCGTCTTTGCGTCACCGAAAAAAATGCCGAAAGAGCTTGCCGAATGCGCCGATGTCTATTGCCCCAACAGACCTCAATGGCTGGCCAATCCGGAGGAATTCAACAAGTTTTATTCCAGATTGCGGCAGCAGGGAAAAACGCTGAATCTTTATTCCTGCTCCGGACCGGTCCGTCTTTATGATACTTGGCGGTATTATTTGCTGCAGGCTTGGCACTGCTTCCAAATCGACGCAAAAGCTTCCTTTTTCTGGGCGCTCGGTGACGGCGCCGGGTTTTCCAGCTGGAACGAATATCTTTTGGGCCGGAACTCCTATACGCCGCTGTTCATCGATCCAAACGATGAAAAGATCCTGCCCGGTAAAATGATCAAGGCAATGCAGATCGGCGTACAGGATTACGAAGTTCTTCTTTATTTGAAAAAGGAAATTGCCAAAGCGCAACAGGATCCAAATAAAAAAGATCTTGTTCTGCAGGCGCAAAAGTGTCTTGACGAAGGCGTTCAAAAGGTTCTTAAAAACTGTTCGGCAAAAAGCCTGACCGATCAAGCTCCTTCAATGGACCGCGACTTGACCGATATTGTCCGTCGCGAAATGATCCATTGGATCTTTGTCCTGCGGCATCCTTAAAATAGAATTCGTTCGAAAGGGAAGCGACATGGTCCCTTCCGGCACCAAAATGATCTAAACGCTTTTATACTGCTTCTATTTTAATTTTCCATCATCTCCGCCGATTGACTGCGTGAATCGGCGGGTCTTTTGACGTTCTAACGTAA
>CAZZEF010000300.1:0-5282 GCA_964652875.1 uncultured Planctomycetaceae bacterium | reverse complement strand
CGGTTCAGGCGGCCCGGGAAGCGGCCCGGCGAATGCAATGCACGAATAATTTAAAGCAGATTGGAATAGGTTTTCATAACTATCATGATGTAAATCAGTCATTTCCTCCGACTCGAAGCGGTAATGACAATCATACCGCGTCCAAAGGAACACGAAACTGGGGACTGATAACATTTCATATGGCACTTCTTCCGTTCTGTGAACAGCAGATACGCTATGAAAGTTTTGTTGCTTACGGTGTAGCGCATTACAGCAAAGAGTGGCCGGGAGGAACCGACTCGGCCGTTCCTGCCTTGCGCGGTCAGATCTCTCATCTGCTTTGTCCGTCGGATCCGAATGCGTATTCTCCGGCTCATACCGCTTCAACAAACGGTGAAGCAACCGGAGAATACACGAAAAACTGCTATTGCGGATCCATGGGCGACACGCGTTCGAAAACCGGTCAGGAGGATACCAATACCCGAGGCTTTTTCGGCGGCGGAATGGGTTATTACTGGAATAATCCCGGCTCCGAAAATAGAGAAACCGTTTTTCGGTCCGGATCGGATATACTTGACGGACTTTCCAATACAATCGCCGTCAGTGAAATGGTGTCCGGCGCACTCGAAAATGGGAAATATATCAAAGGTAATATTCGATCCAATATTGGAAACTCAACTCCGTCTGCTTGTACCGCAACAGTTGATTCCGCCAATCCCCAATCTTTTATTGCAAAAGATAATACACAAACGACCACTGAATCACGAGGGGATTATGCCTTTTACGGACGATCAAGCGAAAACTTTTTCCAAACAGTTCTTCCTCCAAACTCGCCGAGCTGTCTCTTTTCTGACAACGCTTGGACGGCTGGTACTTTTTCCGCCTCCAGCGCGCATTCCGGCGGCGTGAATACCCTTTATGCCGATGGATCAGTTCATTTTGTGTCCGAAACAATTAATGTCGAAAATCAGGGCTCGTCCGTCGAACCGTCCGGTACCGCAGGACCAAGCCCCTTTGGTGTTTGGGGAGCGCTCGGATCCATCGCCGGCGGTGAAACCAAAGCACTCTAAGACCCGTTCTGCGGATCTCTTTCCTGGAAGATCCGAGAAGATCGCGCCCTAAGGCACTCTTGTCGTATCCTTAAGGATTAAATCCATTAAAATTTTTCTATTATTCCCCTCTTTTTACGATCTGAAACAGGATTGGGGGGGGATATTGGGACAGGCGTTAAGGCTGATCCGGTTTAAATTTTTATTTTTTAATAACGATCAGCCTGTCCGCAAAAGTCAACCATTAATTCATTTACTTATTGCAAATTTGATGATCAATCCCCAATATCAACAGATATTTCCTTCTTTTTCTTGTTCTTTCGCGTATTTCGTAGTTGCTTTCTCTTCTTTTATACCGATCCCATTATGAATTTTCCGTTATAACGTCAAAAGAACAGCCAATTCACGCAGTCAATCGGCTGTAATGACGGATAATTTAAAATAGAAGCAGTATAATATTTGAGGCTTGTACTCCAATAAGCAAACAAGATGAGCGGGATCTTGTTTCATTCAGCCGTCAATTAAAAATTTTTACAATTTCCGCCGGTTGACTTCCTTAATCGGTTTTTGATATCAAAATGACCCCCTCATAACAAAAACAATATTTAGCAGGTAAAAATAACGATGTTTACAAAAAAGAAAAGATTTTCGATGAAAAAAATTACAAGGATCCGCTATTGGCTTTGGATACTGTTGACTGTTCTGATCTCGAATTATTATATCTCTCCCGTTCAGGGAGAAACATTTCGCAATGGCGATATCGTCTGTTTTTTAGGCGACAGTATTACCCATGCGGGCCATTATGAATACGAAATATATAATTTTTATCTGACGCGGCATCCCGACTGGCGAATCGAATTTTATAATTGCGGAGTCGGCGGTGATACAGCGGGCGGATCACTTCGCCGACTGGATGAGGATTTGTTCCCGCACCGACCGAATCAGATCACTGTTATGTTCGGAATGAACGATGTTGGACTTAACGCTTACACGGATGCTCCGACCGAAAAGCAGCTCGCAACGCAAAAATATTGTTTGGAACAGTACAAAAAAAATTACGAAAAACTTATTAATACCTTAAAAGAAAAAAGCGGGGCGAAAATAACCTTGATCACACCATCTCCGTTTGATCATACCGGAGAAAATGAAAAAAACAACAATCACCCGGGCGGAAACAAAGGATTGGCCGCGATGGGTGAATTTGTCAAAGAGTTCGGCGCGGTCAGGGATCTTGCTGTCATCGACTTTAACGGTCCGATGTTCCGATATAATATTGAACAGCAGAAATTTGATCCGAAGTTTACGATCATTGGAGCGGATCGAGTGCATCCGCGCGAGCCCGGTCATTTAATGATGGCTTGGCTGTTTCTCAAAGGACAGGGAATTTCACCGATCGTTTCGGACGTTGCCATTGACGTTAAGGCAAGATCCGTTTTGAAACATATTGGTGCCGATCTGACCGCGCTTAAAATCGACAAAGACCGAATTCAATTTGATCTGCTGGAAAGCGCGCTTCCATTTCCAATCGCGTCGGCCTGTTCCGAACTGATCAAAACGCTTCCGATCGTCAATGATTTGAATAAAGAAATGCTTTGTTTTAAAAATCTTGTACCGGGAACTTATGAACTGACCATCGACAACTTCTCGGTCGGAAATTTTTCGGACAGTGAACTTGACAACGGGATCAATTTGGCGATAAACGAAAAGACGCCGCAATTCAAACAGGCACAGACGGTTCGTCAATTGAGTCTTCAGCGCCGGGCCGCGGAAATGGATCTTCGCGAATTCGCTGCTCTCCGATGGTTCCTTCTATACAAAGGAATTGATCCGAACGATCTGACGAACGTCAAAAAATATTATGAAACGAAAATGGCAAAAGGGTATTTTAAAACACTTGTTCCGCATTATATCGAACGCTGGGAAAAGAGAGCCGAATATCTTGATCATTTTAAAGAAAAAGATCAAAAAACAAGAGACGCGGCGCATCCGGTTCGTCATCAATATCGTTTGACAAAAATTACAGGCCGGTAAAAGCAAACAGGAACCATTATTGTTTTCTGTATTAATGTCAACAGATCCGGACACTGATTTACTGTTTTTTTAATTTCCGTCATTTTCGCCGATTGACTATGTGAATCGGCTGTTTTCTTGTTGAAATGGAAATTATCATAGAATCAGTAATAAAGAATAACCGGCAATTCAAACGCAGATTTTCGTTTGGACCGCCGGTTGATTTTTAACCGGTTGATTTTTAACCGGTTGATTTTTAACATGAGCCCTTCATCATCAGAAGAAAACGAATTCCGATTAACTTGACAGGGATTTGAAAGCCGTAAAAAGAAGACGATCAGGGAACTATCGCGCCATTTTCGCGCAGGATCTTTTTGAGATCCTTAATTTCAAGATCTTTCGGAGTAACATTGTTCCGCGCGGAAAGAGCCGCTGCCGCTCCCGCCGCTTGTCCGGTAGCCATACAGGCCGACTGAATACGAACCGCGGAGATCGTTTCCCGATCGGCACTGATGCAGCGTCCGGCGGCCATAAGATGATCGAAACCGGCTGGAATCAGCGCGCGCAGCGGAATGGTCGGAACAATATCGGGAGCAAGTCCTTTTCGGACGAAATCTTTCCATTCCGGCTTATGAAGATCAACCTGATAACAAGCGAAGCAGATCGAATCCTCCCAAGTTTTACCGGACAAGTAATCTTCGACTTTCATAACATGTTCGCCTTGAATACGCCAGGTTTCCCGAACGCCGACCTCCGGAAACATCGTCGTAATGACCGCGTCCTCTCCTCCCGGTAACGTTCGAATAAAACGAAGCACTCGAAGCGCCAACTGACGGCCGCGAATATTGGTCTCCGTTCGAAGTTCCGCGGTTGAATTATCGGCATCGTAAACATAATTACCCGCCTGATATCCGAGCAGACCGAAAGATCCATGCCGGGCGTCTCCGTGTTTCAGACGTCCTTCATCAATTGCCTTTTTATAAAGACGTTCGTATTCGCCTTTGGGAAGTTTCGACAGATCAACCTTGTGTTTAATAATAAAGTTGAATGATCCGGCCATGATCTCTTTTTCGCGCATTCGTTTGGCACCGGCAAGGGCACAAAGCGATCCGTTTCCAGTGCAATCGATCAATTCTTTGCAAAAAACGGTTCTCATTTCCCCGAGAGCGCAGGTCGTCATTTTCCAATGAAAATTCTTTTGGGATCCGCTTATTCTCTCAACGGAGACCGGCGATTCAAAATAACGGATCTTCACTCCGGCGTTCAGACAAAGTTCTTCTCCGACCGCGGCCAGAACCGCGGGATTGATCCGATAATGCTGCTTCGAATCGGGAAGTTGTCTGTTATCAAGTTCCGCCGTCTTGGAACACCATTCCCAACCGATTCCCGCAATGACCTGTTTGCCGTTTTTAAACGTTTGGCCCGGTTTCCATTTAAAAAAACTTTCCGGTGAATTGACGCCGCCAACGGTCGTATTTCCGCCAAGAATCGAAGCCGCTTCAAGAAGAATCGTTTTCGCTCCGAGTCTGCCCGATTGAATGGCCGCGACCGTTCCCGCCGATCCGCCGCCGACAACGACAACATCGCATTCCGCCGTATCCGCCAATGCAGAGGATCCCCAAAGTAAAACCGCTCCTGCTAACAGGGATTCAAAAATTCGCCTGCCGTTCTGTTTGTTGACCTTTAAATTCTTTTCAAAATTCAGAGACGTTTTGAGTAACGCCAACAGAGAATGAAACAGTAGAGAAATGACATTCATTAGCTTTGTCTCCCAGTATTATACAGGTTCCATTACAGATTTTCATTTTTAAATTAAAGAACGATCGAGTCATAATGTCTATCGGCGGAAAGAGCGAAAAATTTAAAAGGAAATCAGAACAAAAGATCGCGGACTATAATCTAATATGCCCGTCGCCGAAAATACCAATAGAGCGAAACTTTCGGTCCGATTCTTGTATCTAAAGACAGAATCTGATATATTGAAGTCAGTGAAGACTTTCAAATCGTTTGGTAATCTGAATATTCCGCAAAATTTTTCGCGCCTCAATCTGTATTGGTTTATTATAAATTTTTCGATCTATCGTCAAAAGGACAGTTGAATCGCCAATGTCATCCGTCGAAAATTTCATAACGACGATTATATACCGATTCCATCATGAATTTTCCGCTATAACGTCAAAAGAACAGCTGATTCACGCAGTCAATCGGCGGAGAGGACGGAAAATTTAAAATAAAAGCAGTATA
>CAZZEF010000299.1:0-5287 GCA_964652875.1 uncultured Planctomycetaceae bacterium | reverse complement strand
GTCGATGTCATTTTCGACTGCGACGGCGGTCAGCTTGATCAATACGTTAAATCATATATTCCCGACTCAATAAATGAGGGAATGAAAAACGATCTTTACGGACATATTGCCGCCGAATCAAGCACTCTGCGCTGGATTATGGACGGCATTATCAAACGCGCCGGTTTTGAAATTCTCGATTTCAAAAAATTTGACGTCATTCCTCATCTTTATGTTTGCCGCAAAAACGCTTAATGGTCTGCGTATCAAAAACAACCGCCATCAAAATAACCGCGTTTTTATACTGTTTTTATTTTTAATTTTCCGTTATCTCCGCTGATTGACTGCGTAAATCGGCTGTTCTTTTGACGTTATAACGGAAAATTCATGATGGAATCAATACAAATAACCCCTTTAGTTTATTTTAATCATCAGGAAACAAAATGAAGAAAATTTTATGTCTGCTGACTGTTCTTTTTATTTTCGCCGTTGGCGTCTCTCAAGCCGCTGACCCGGTACGCGTCGATTTCACCAAAGATCTTGGACCGATGAAACCGCTTCACGGAATCAACAACTCGCCTGTTCGTTACGGCGAACCGATCAAAGAGCTGAAAGAAGCCGGTATTCCTTACTGCCGCCTTCATGACACCGCCGGCGCGTTCGGAGGTGCTCATTTCGTCGATATCCCCAACGTTTTTCCAAACTTCGACGCCGACCCTTCCGATCCGGCTGCTTACGATTTCGCGTTCACCGACGCTTATTTGAAAAGTTTGACAAGTTCCGGAATGGAACCTTTTTACCGGCTCGGCGTTACGATCGAAAATCATCACAAGATCAAAGCTTATGAAATTCATCCGCCGAAAGATTATCAAAAATTCGCCCGGATCTGCGAAGGAATTGTCCGGCATTACAACGAAGGCTGGGCAAACGGCTTCAAATACAATCTTCAGTATTGGGAAATTTGGAACGAGCCGGAAAATCCTCCCATGTGGACCGGATCAATGGAGCAGTATTTTGAACTTTACCGCGTTACTTCGAACCATTTAAAAAAGAATTTTCCGAATATAAAAGTCGGCGGTTACGCAAGCTGCGGTTTTTACGCCGTCAATCGTCCCAGCATGAAAAAGAATAAATTTTACGGCAGTTTTCTGACCTGGTACGACAGTTTTCTTAAATTCGTAACCGACTCAAAAACAAAATCGCCTCTGGATTTCTTCTCCTGGCATCTTTATACTTCCGATCCGGAAGAAATTATTGTTCACGCCAATTACGTCGCGCAAAAACTGAAAGAATACAAACTTGATCAAACGGAAATCATCTTTGACGAATGGAATTACATGTCGAACAATCCCCAAAACCGATTCGACGCAATGAAGGAAATGCCCGGAGCGGCCTTTGTCGCGGCGGCTTTTTGTCTGATGCAGCCTTCTCCGATCGACAAGGCCATGTATTACGATGCGCTGCCGACAAGATCTTATGGCGGTCTTTACTATTTCCCCAGTGAAAAAGTTTCCAAAACCTATTATTCCTTCTTCGCTTACAATGTTCTTTACCAATTGGGAACCTGCGTCAAATCTTCCGCCGGATCCAACGCCAAACTTTATACGCTGGCCGCCAAAAACAAAGAAGGTAAAAAGGCGGTCTATTTGGTCAATAACAGTGATAAACCAATTAAAACGGGTCTTGAAATTACAGGCGGAGATCTGAAAAACGCCTCCGTCAAACTTTTAGACAAGGATCATCTCCTGACCCCTTGTTCCAGCGCTCTTAAAACCGCGGACGACCGCAAAGAAACCAAACTGGCGCTTCCTCCGCTGTCGCTCCTGCTGATCGTCTTTGACGCTCATTGAAAATGACCGCCTAAAACAGTAATTCCGTTAAAACAGCTTCGGGGAATGATCGAGTTTTCGGATAATTTTACGGATTTGAATTAAATAAAAAATCCCTTGGAATTTACACTAATACAGAATTTATACTGCTCTTGTTTTTAATTTTCCGTCATTTCCGCCGATTGACTTTGTGAATCGGCGATTCTTTTGACCTTATAACGGAAATTTCATCTTGAAACCGGTATTTAAAAACTGCCCCTAAAATAGATCGTACTTCCAGTATTGCGTTTTCCGTAATGAAACAACAGCTAAGCTTGTCCGCTCAAGTCAATGTCAACCGAAATGATGAGCGGCAGTGATCCTCCACTCATAACTCACACTCTCCGCGCTGTTACCTAGGATCCGTTCCGGTTAGTTGCCGGCTCAAAAAAAGTTTTTGTTTAGAGCCAATCAATAATATTATCCATAAAACAATCAATAATATTATCCATAAAATTTGATCGCGTCCATTACTTTTCAAAAAAGAGCAAGGGGGCTTTGCGTATATTTTCCCGATCCGGATTTTTAGGGGTACAATGGATCCAGGAATCCATTCCCTCTCCGTCATCATCACCGATCAAAAGATCAAATCGTATTCCCTGTTCAAAAAGCCGATCTCTTGAAAGTCCAAGAATACCAAATGGAACGGAAAATTCATAAATAGTTTTTGTTTCTTTCCGTTGAATATTCAGTTTTCCTGTATGCTCAAGATCTTCTTTTGAGATTTTATTGTCCGATTGAAGTAAACGAACAGCCGTTTTTCCTTTCTCGTTTTTCAACAACGCGATCTCTGTAAAATCTGATCTCCCTCCTGATTTGAAAAAGAATCGGATCTGATCTCCCTGGTCAATATTATATCCGTTGGAAGGAACATCTTTATCATCTTCAATTTCACAATTTATATGAAGTTGATCCTCCCTTCCGGCCAATCGGACTTTTGCGGAAAGATCGGACGGATCTTTCCAAAGCCGATGCGCGTTACTCGGATCGGCGGGCGTCGTCGGAGTAATCAGATTGATCTTATCAAGGACAAAATCCGGTTTTGCGGTTTTGTATGAAGAGGCGATCCACATTGCCGGAATGACCGGAATATAAAATGTTCCTTTCCAGTTTGTTCCTTTCAGATCGTAATTCAACGTAAGCAATGTCGATTGATCAAAGTTTTTATCGACGTCAAAATCAAAGGAAACAGATCCTTTTCCCAAGGCGGGAACTGTGATCTTTTTTGAGAGATCAGACGTACTCAAGCCGTAAATTCCCGTGTTATTGAGTGAAAGGTCAAAAACAAGATCCCGGTCGAGCGGATTGGCGGCGGTAAGTGAAACAATCCATTTTCTTCCGGGAACAAGTTCCTTATTTTGATCGACCGTCAATAATTCCCCGATCAGTTCTCCGAAGGAACAATTTTCCAGTTTAAGAGTTTGCGGAACGGGACCGATTTCATAAACGATCAAGGAATTTCTGATTTCGACCGGAGTTTCATTTCCCATTATATCGATCACTTTCGCGGATTTCGCGTCCGTTTTTATGATCATCTGATGAGATTCATCCAATCGGGATTCCATCCAGCCGGGAAACAGAAGATCCGTTCCGTTTCCGAATTCATAAAGGCAGATGTTTTTTCCCTGAGACCAATCCTTGACCGCTTTCATTCCCGTATAATATGAGGTGAGCATATTATAAACAGAATAAACTTCTTTCGGATAAAAATCGTTGGTAACCATTCCAAAATGATGTTCACCATAAACGGGATCAAAACCGTCATCTCGAAGATCATACCAGGTATATCCGATGGCTCCGCGGATCCAGGAAAACAACATTTTTTTAAAGAGGTTTTGCGCTTGTCGTTTTTCCCGTCCGTTCACCGAGGTCATCGCCGTTTCGTTACTATACCATGGGACAACGGTATTCGTTTCTTTTCTCAAAGGAAAAAAGAGTTCATCGATTTTTTGTCGGTATCCGTCGAACCAGCCATGTTCATGAATTGCGTGGATCTTGAAATGATCTTTTGCGGCAAGCAGATAATCACGTTGAAATTCCGGATAAATAAGACCGGAATGACGGGAAAGCGTTGCAAAACCTCCGGTCATAACAAACGCATTGGGATCCGCTTTTTTCATTTCATCATAAGCGGCTTTCTGCAAAGCAACGTACTGATCAAGGGACATTTCATTGAATCCCCTTAAATCGGGCTCATTCCAGATCTCATAAAAACGGATCTTGCCTTTAAAATGTTCTCCGACTTTTCGAACATAGTTTTTCCAGTCGTTGATATCAGCGGGAAAATTCTTCTCAGGTGTCTTTGTTTTATCTGCAAAAATTTCTTTGGGGGCAGCCCAGGAAGGTGTTGAACAAAGGATCACTTGTGCTTCGATTCCTTTTTTACCATAATTTTTGACTAATTCGTCAATTAGAGTCCAATTCCAGATCCCGCGTTTTGTTTCAAGGGAATTCCATCCGCATCCGCCGACTCGAACAACTTTTATCCCGCAAAGAGCGGCCGCTTCAATTTCCAATTGACGATCAAGAGAGGACCACTGTTGTGTGTGAGTAGAAACGCTGAACAGGAATCCCGATGTCCGACCGTGTTGGGGACCTGCCGGGTTGATCCAGGAAAGAGACCGCTCTTTTACGATTGGCATGGAATTGTCATTTTTGTTTTTGATAGAAGCTTTCACCCTCCAATGACCCAAAGAATCAGGCCGCCATTTCGGCTTGATATCGATCCTCTTTCCCGCTTTGAGATCAAGATCGAATTGTTCGTTTTTCTTTACCCCAAAATAGTTCTCATATTCCATTGAGACGCAAAGATCCGCATCCTCATTCGCTCTGTTGGTAAATCGAAATTTGAGATCATCTTCGCCGCCAACGCTTAAAACGGGAACCTTATGATCCGTTAAAATTTCAAAATCAACCGCTTCCGCCGCCGATTCAGATTGCACAATATCAATTCCATGAATTTTCAGAGAGAGCGGTTCTTTTCCGATCGGAATAAGACCAATTAATTCGAGTCTCACCGCATGAAGCGCCTCTTTCATCGAATCGCCGATTTCCAAAACCGTTTTATTTCGACCCGGCTTGACAACAACAGATTTAAGTTTGAACGATTGGGGATCCTTTTTTCGGACCGCAGCATCGGCATAAGCAAAGACCGCGGTTAATGAGGTTTTCCCTTTGAGAAGTTCCGTATCGAAAACAAGTTTAACAGGAGGTGTTTCGTATCGCGTGATCTCAAATTTACGTTCCGCGATCTCGAATCGGCGTTCCCAGTCTGACAATTGTGTATTTGTATCATGAAAGATCAGCGTGTTGTTTTTAACGGTAAAGTTACTGGTCTTCCATACTCTGCGGAAAGTGGAGGAATTGTCCAGCAAAAAGAGAGGACGGGAAGCTTCCAGTTTTTTCGCTAAAGAAAAACATTCAACCTTCAGATCAAGCAG
>CAZZEF010000298.1:0-5429 GCA_964652875.1 uncultured Planctomycetaceae bacterium | reverse complement strand
ATTTCCGTTTTGGTGTTGACTATTTTGACTTCGCCGAGCGGTGCCTGATCTTTAAAAGCCAAACCGAGCCGAGACGGTTTCAGAACGGTTTTTTTATCAAAGGAAACGCTCCAGGAAAGCTTTTTACCGGCATCAATTTTGACCCGGACTAATTCCTGCGGGGAAGTAACAACACAAGTTTCCGCGTAAAGGGCGGCTGATCCTAAAAACAGAATCAGAAGGGAAACGGCCTTGGTGAAAATTCTCATCTTTTACGAACTCCATTCAATTTAATATAATGTTAAGATCCGGTCGAAACCGGAAAAGAAAAATTTTTAAAAACACCGATCGAACGGATTATCCGAATCGGTATGCAATGCCAACCCTTAACCGCGGGATTCCTTTATGCTGACCGCTTGTTTATTGCTTCTTTTCCCCGGCCTTTGGCTTTACGAACGTGCCCGATCTTTTGACGTTCGAAAAGAAAATGATAAAAATAGAGAATCAAATTTATCTTTTTATACCGATTTCATAATAAATTTTCCGTTATAACGTCAAAAAACAGCCGATTCACGCAGTCAATCGGCGAAAATGATGGAAAATTTAAAATAAAGACAGTATAAAAAATCGTAAACTTGCTTCTCTTAATATTTTAAGGGGATTCTTGAATTTATTAAAGGGGGACAATTTATTTTTTCGGCTGATTAAATCGAATTATTTTATCGTTTTATTTTATTGCGCGGCTGATTGCTTTTTTATTTTTGTGCCTGATATTAATAACTGTTTTGTACTGCAGGTTTTTATCGAAAATCACTAACGATAAAAAGGATTGAAACGCCTGTCAAAGAAAGATTTTATCTTAACATGGAATAAAATTCAATATTTTTTTGAAAATAACGTGAAATTTTATTTTGATCTGTTATACTTTATTACAGAATGGACTGTTTTGATCCATTTAAGCCCCAATTGTTTTATCTGTTTGGACAAACTGTGTGTTACAGTTTAAGACAGGATCCGTTCAGTTCGCTTAAAACGGAATGTTTTTGTCCGTCAGAATATCAGGATCAAACGCTTTCATAACAGCGGGAAATTATAAATTCAGGACGATCTGAATTTAACTTGTCCGCGGAGGAAAACAGAAGCGTTATTCGTTTACCGTTTATATTAAAATTTTATACCATTAAAATATTTCCCGCCTTTAAATCATGCCTGAACCGCTTCCCCGAGTTATCTTTACCGAACCGGAAAAACCGAATCGGCTTTATCCGATTTTGGGTATTCTTGTTTTTATCCTGCTTTGCGGACTGGCTCTTTACGGATTAATGTCAAGTTCGGAAGAAGAAACGGACTTAAGCGAAATAAAAATGATCTCCGTTCAAAAGAGAGATTTTATTGAAGAAATATACGGAACAGGAAGCGCAGAGAGTTCTCAAAATACCAGAATTATCAATCAGGTTATGGGCGCGTCAACGATTACGGAGCTGATCCCCGAAGGCGAATATGTCCGGGAAGGCGATGTTCTGCTCCGGCTGGATACTAAAAGTATTGATGAATCGCTCACATCCTATAAAAGTAATCTGATCAATTATGAAGCGCGTGTGATCAAAGCGCAAGCGAAAGTCGTCTCCAATGAAATTTCTTTGGAAAAATATATCGAAGGTACTTTTGAGACGGAACTTCTCAATATCGACAAAAATATTTATACCTATACCGAAAAACTTAAACAGGATATTGAAAATCTGGAACATTCAGAAGATCTTCTTCGTAACGGATTCACAACGCCGTCTCAAGTTGAAGTCGATCGGGTCGGCTGCCGAAAAGATCTGAACAATTTGGACAGTTATCATCTTCGGCGAAAAATTCTTCTTAAATACACCAGTGAGAAAGAGATCATTTCCTATCTTTCGGCTATTGAGTCGTCACGAAGCAATGTTCTCAACAACGCGTATATTCGGGAGATCTTTCGGGGACTGACGGACCGTTTTCAAAAGCAGCTGGATTTTTGTACCGTCCGTGCGCCTCATGACGGCCGGGTCGCCTATGCCAATCAGGTTCGGCGCCGATGGCGTCGGCAATCCGATATTATTCGGGAAGGCGGTACCGTTTATCTTTGGCAAGAGTTGCTTCTTTTGCCGGATCCTAATTTTATGCAGATCCGGGCCAAGATCAACGAGACCAACGCGATTGTTGTCCGACCCGGAATGAAAGCGAAAATGACGTTCAGCGCATTGCCCGGCCGCCTCTTTCATGGATCGGTCGCCAGTATCAGCCCGTTTCCCGATATCGGATGGATGACTTCCGTTAAAAATTATATTACCTTGATCTCAATCGAAGATCCTGTTCCCGAAATTCGGACCGGATTGACCGCTGAATGCACAATTACCGTCGGCGTCATAAAAGACGCGCTCGTTGTGCCCCGAAGATCTGTTGTCGAATCGGGCGGAAAACTCTTCTGTCTGGTCCGAAACAAAAAAACGCTTGTTCCCAAGGAGATCCTTCTCGGTCCCTGCAATGAAGATGACGTCGTTGTTTTAAAAGGGATCAGCGAAAAGGAATCCGTTGTTGAAACCGCTGTTTCCGTTAAGAGCCGGGTACAATTCCCGCTTCCGGAATTACCGTCAATTT
The DNA here is from genome assembly GCA_964652875.1 of uncultured Planctomycetaceae bacterium. Lineage (GTDB taxonomy): Bacteria > Planctomycetota > Planctomycetia > Pirellulales > Thermoguttaceae > JAUNBG01. The sequence continues at coordinate 2,825 of CAZZEF010000298.1, read as the reverse complement.
ATCCGGAATACAATGATCCGGTCCTGACTACCCCCTCTGTTCCAACCCGGATCAACCAGGAGGAAGCAATCGAAGACAATAATTCCCCTTATAAAGAGGTCGGATCCGGAAAAAGTATTGCCCGATACGATGATATCAAGGCAGCCATCAAAGCGGAACGTCAGGCGTTTGAAGAAAAGAAAATGGCGGAACTGAAAGATCATTATGAAAAGACAAAAAATTTGCAGAAATACTTTTCATTATCTTTTATGGAACTTTGCGACAAGTTCGACACGAACGGCGACAAGCGGATCTCAATGGACGAGATGAAGAAAAACGCCCCCGAAATTAATCCCTTCTTTAAGGAATGGGACCGGAACGAAGACGGCATTCTTTCGCGCACTGAATTTGTACTCGGCTTTTATTCAACCAAAACTCTTTTTGAAAAAGGCCTGGCCCTGGCTGAGGCGGAATTGCTCAAAACCGGCTCCGAAGTGGAAAAAATGATCGAACAGGAAACAATGAATCAATCTCTTTAACTTCTGTTTTCTGAAAATAAATTTATTGTTCTTCGAATTTATGATGCTTCCTGTATTTTTATATTTTTGTTCTGATCACGAAATCAATTGACGGATATTGCGGAAAATTAAAATTGCTGACCGGTTAAAAAACGCGAATCATAAAAATTTTTATCGGCAATGCGCCGCTCGCCTTGTAACATTTAAAAATACAAGTAGATCCAAGGGATTAAAACAAACATCCCGTCTGTGTTGCAGTTATACGGACGAGACATCAGCGTTCCATTTCTGTCATTTGCAGCGATTGCCCAACAGACAGACGCGGCATTACATGAGGAAAATTAAAATTGCTGACCGGTTAAAAAACGCGGATCATAAAAATTTTTATCGGCAATGCGCCGCTCGCCTTGTAACATTTAAAAATACAAGTAGATCCAAGGGATTAAAACAAACATCCCGTCTGTGTTGCAGTTATACGGACGAGACATCAGCGTTCCATTTCTGTCATTTGCAGCGATTGCCCAACAGACAGACGCGGCATTACATGAGGAAAATTAAAATTGCTGACGGGTTAAAATATACGGATCATAAAAATTTTTATCGGCATTGCGCCGCTCGCGGAAATATCAAAAAGTTGTTAAAATAAAATGCCGACCGTATAAAATGTTTGATATACCGTCGGCAGAAAATATCAATTCAGTTATAGATTTTCATTCTATTGTTTAAAAAGCCGATTCATCAAGTCAATCGGCGTAAATGACGAAAATATAAAAGGAAACAGTAAAAAACAGGTCAGATTAAACGTTTCGTCTTTGATGCGCAGATAGTAACGCGTTCGATCCCGCAAAACGACGGACCTGCTGTTTTTCCTTTTTAAAAATTTATTTCGGGAACGGAAGAGGTTAAGCCCGCCCCGGAAACGTCAAGCGGTTTTATATTAAATTTTTCCAGTGCTTTCGGATTTTTGAAAACGATTTTTCCCGAACGCGGATCTGAAATAATTTGCGGATCGCCCAAATTAATGCCGGAAACCTGATTTTCGGTGTCTATCGTTATTGATTTTTTAAATCCGGGCCAGTTTTGACTGTAAACGATTTTTCCATTGGTTTTGAACAGGTTGTTTTCGATTTTTACAAGACCGGGTTTTCTTTTATCCATGTCGGTAACCGTTGGATCAAAACCATTGGCTCTGACTTGAATGCCCTGACCGGCAACGAAAACGTTGTTACGCAGTTCCATGTCGGTGTTTCGCGCGAAAGAAAGAATACCGTCTTCCGGTTTGTCAAGAATGAAAACGTTGTTTTTGACGATGGAGTTATGCACCATGTGACAGTGAACCGGCCATCCGACATTAATACTCAAGTTCCCTTCAATGGTTGAATAGTCGATCTGCTCGTCGAAATAGTAAGCACTGCTTCCGTATCCTTTGGCGGAATTGATATCGTAAACGAAGTTACCGCGGTAAGTATAATACTTTCCGCCTCCAACGTAAAGGGCGGCCCCGTCGGCCAATTTTTGCATAACGTCATGAATCCGGTTGGACGCGATCAGAACATGATAACCGCCGCCGCAAGTAATGCCGCTGTAAGGCGCGTTGTAAACTTCGTTGTGAGCAATGACGAACTGGGCCTTGCTGTCGGAAGTTCCGAATTCAGGTTTTTCATCAATAGCTCTTTGGTCTTTTCGTGCCGGACCTGATCCGCAGGAGACGGCAATCGCGCTCGGATAAACCAGTCCAATGTCATGAACTTTGTTGTTTTCAACACGAATGTTCTGACCGTAAATGGAGATCCCTTTGGCGCCGGTCTGACGAATATGCGAATTAATGATTTTTATTTCCGATCCGCTGGCCTTGATCCCTTGTCCGGTAACGTTCGAGACGGAAATTCCATCCAAAATAACCTTCTTGCATTGGGATATGGCCAGCGCGCCCGGAAAAGCGGAAGCCCCGAAACTCCCCTGAATCAGCGGCGTTGCCGCAGCGGTGAACCCGATCTTTTCAATTCGGATATTTTCCGTTTTATTCAAATAAAGCAGCGTGTTCAAAACCGGAATGACGGCGGTAATGTTTTTTTCATTTTGTCCGGCGAGAGGCCAGTAATAAATTTTATCCGCTTTGCGGTCGAGATACCATTGGCCGGGCCGTTTCATTCCGTGACGGCTGTTCCAAACGACATATGTTTTAACGCCAAACGCTCCTGCCGGATGCGCTGATTGGCTCGAAAAGGTAATGGTCTTCGTTTTGCGATCGTTTTGTGCGACTCTCAAAAGGGTTTCGTCCCACATATGATAAAGCGTGATTTCCGTATTCTCCAAATCGCTGATTGC
>CAZZEF010000297.1:0-5450 GCA_964652875.1 uncultured Planctomycetaceae bacterium | reverse complement strand
GAGCATCATGATTACGGAATAGAAGACGGGGGTCAGAAAGATCCCGAAAACGGTAACGCCGAGCATTCCGAAGAAGACGGCGGCGCCGAGAGTAAACCGCATTTCATGACCTGCTCCCGTTGAAAAGAGCAGGGGAACGACCCCGAGAATAAAGGCCATTGAAGTCATAATGATCGGGCGCAGTCGCAAACGGCAGGCATCCGCGGCGGCGTCAGTTCGGGAGAGTCCCTGATCTTGTCGGACTTTGGCAAATTCGACGATTAAAATGGCGTTTTTACAAGCCAGTCCGACCAGAACGAGCAGTCCGATTTGAGTAAAGATGTTCATATCGAGTCCAAGACTTCGGACGCCGAGCAGAGAACAGAGCAGACACATCGGAACAACGAGGATAATGACCAACGGCAGAACGAGCGATTCATATTGAGCGGCCAGAACGAGAAAGACGAACAGAACGGCGAACGCGAAGACATAAATAGCGGTATTGCCAGCGGTTCGTTCCAAAAGGGAAAGTTCGGACCATTCGAACCCCATTCCCTGCGGAAGGTTTTCCCGACAGAGTTTTTCCATTTCCTCCAGCGCGTCGCCGGAGCTGAATCCGGGCGCGGCCTCTCCTGAAATCGAAGCGGCCGGATACATATTATAACGGGGAACGGTCAGCGGCCCGGTTCGGTCGATCAGTCCGCAGATCGATCCGAGCGGAACCATTCGTCCGTTGCGGTTTTTAACATGAATTCGGTTCAAATTGTTTTCTTCTGCGCGGAACATACTGTCCGCCTGAACTTTAACTTGAAAATTCCGTCCGAGAAAAGTAAAGTCATTGACGTATTTTGACCCGAGAAAAACCTGCAGCGCGGCGAAGATCTCGTCCATTTCGACGCCCATGTCCATTGCTTTCTGACGATCAATGTTAATATATTTTTGCGGAGTACCGGCCCGGAACTGGGTCATGAGTCCCTGAAGTTTCGGACTGGCGTTGCCGGTTTCGATCAGGTCGTCCGTTACTTCCTGAAGTGCGGAGAGCCCGAGATTGCCCTGATCCTGGATCTGAATATTGAAACCGGAGGAGGCTCCCATTCCCATTCCGTCGACCGGAGCCGGACGGTTGACGTGAACCGACGCTTCAGTGATCTCTTTTTCGGCTCGGTCAAGGATCTGCCGACGAATGCTCAAATCCGTAATGCCGCTCTTTTTTCGTTCCTCAAAAGGATCCAGAATAATCATGATTGAGGCCATATTGGTTACGATTCCGGAAGAAAGGAAGGAAACACCGTCGACACTGGATACGGCCCGAATGCCTTTAATCGGTTTGGAATTTGGATCTTCCGGGTCGCCGAAACAGAGATGCTGGAATTTAATACAGGTCTCAATGGTTCGATTGAGTGAAGAGGAGTCGGGGAGCTGAATAAAGGCCATTAAATAACCGCGGTCCTGCGGGGTAACGAATCCTTTCGGAGTTGTTCGAAAAGTGTCGTAAGTCAGATAAAGGAGACCGCCGTAAAGGATCAGGACGATAAAGCTCAATCTCAAAAAGAGTCTGACGAATCGGACATAAATATTTGCCGCGGCATTGAAGCCGAAATTGAACAGTTTGAAAAACCAGCCGATGGTAAGATCCATCAGCCAGGTCAGGGGGTCACGGGTACTTTTTTTCGGCTTGAGCAGGAGTGCGGCCAGAGCCGGAGAAAGGGTCAGCGAGTTGAAGGCGGAAATAATGGTCGAAACGGCGATGGTTAGTGCGAACTGTTTAAAGAACTGTCCGGTAACTCCTGACAGAAAAGCGCAAGGGACAAAGACGCAGCTCAAGACAAGGGCGATGGCGATCAGCGCTCCGGAGACTTCGTCCATTGCTTTTCGCGCCGCCTCTTTGGCCGACAGTCCGCTTTCGTCCATATGACGCTCGACGTTTTCGACAACAACAATCGCATCGTCGACGACAATTCCGATGGCCAAAACGAGTCCGAAGAGAGAAAGATTGTTCAGGGAGAATCCCAAGACGGCCATTGCGGCGAATGTTCCGATCAGAGAGACGGGAACGGCCAAAAGCGGAATGAGAGCCGCGCGCCAGGACTGCAGAAAGAGAATGACGACCAGCGCGACCAGGATAATCGCGTCGCGTAAGGTATGTTTAACTTCTGAAATCGATTCTTCGATGAAGGGGGTGTTGTCGTAAACAATGGCGTATTTCAAGCCGGGCGGAAAGAGTTTCGCCAGTTCCGCCATTTTGGATCGGACCGCGTGCGCCGTTTTTAACGCGTTGGCGCCGGGCAGTTGCGAAACGGCCAGAGTGCAGGTTTCCGTGTTGCGGTAGATCTCGCGCCGGAACTGTCCGGTGGTCGGGTCCCGATGCGCTTCATCTTTAAAGGCAAGGTCCCCTTCGATATAATCGACAACGTCCATCGATTTTGATTCGATTTCCAGCCGGGCGACATCTTTCATTCGAACAATACTGCCGTTTTCATCGGTTCGGATAACGATTTTTCCGAACTGTTCTTCATCGATCAAACGGCCCTGTGTCAATAAAATATATTGGAACGCCAGCGGACGGGGAACCGGCTGCTGACCGAGCTGTCCGGCGGCAACCTGAACGTTTTGTTTGGAAATGGCTTGAGTAATGTCTTGAGCGGAAACGCCGCGGATCATCATTTTGTCAGGATCAAGCCAGACACGCATGCTGTATTCTTTTTCGCCGTTGATATTGGCGTCGCCGACTCCATAAAGCCGGGAAACAACGTCCCGGGTATGAAGCCGATGATAGTTACTCAAGTAAAGCATGTCATAATAGGGTTCGTTGTCTTCCGGATTCTCAAAGATCTTCTCGCGCCAAAATTCTCTGCCGTCCTCATCCGTGTCTTTGACAAGCTGACAGCCTTCGCGGACGGTTCCTTTTTTGAGTGAGTAAAGATTAACGTAAAGAATTGTCGTTGGCGAACGTTTTTTGGTTGTTACGCCGAGTGCTTTGGTTACGTCCGGCAGCTTCGGCGTTGCGATGGAGACCCGGTTTTGAACAAGAACCTGGGCCATGTTCAAATCGGTTCCGACTTTGAATGTTACGTTAATACTGACCGCGCCGTTAGTGCAGGACGATGTCATATAAAGCATGTCTTCAACGCCGTTGATCTGTTCTTCAAGCGGAACGGCCAGTGTTTCGGCGACCGTTTGAGGATCCGCGCCGGCAAATTCCGCCCGGACCATAATCATTGGCGGCGAAACATTCGGATAAAGCGCCATCGGAAGCTGTGTATAAGCCAACGCCCCCAAAATTACGATGATAACAGAAATAACTCCGGCAAAAATCGGACGATCAATAAAAAAACGCGCGAACATAAAACAGGTTCCGAATAATTGGAGACAGTGCTTAAAACATCAGAAAAACCGCGAATCAAAACAGTAAACGATCATTTTCGCCCTGTTGAAGGACCGGTTGGTCTGAAATGTTTATTAATGTAAAATAACTATTATAAACTATAAACAGAATTATTTCAAATCTTTTATTGAAAATTTAGATAAAAATTTTTGTTTTGATATAAAATCGGTGATTGACACCGGTTTCATTTTTTCTCTGTTTCCAAGTCAAAAAAATAGCCGATTTACCAAGGCGACGGCAGGAAAACACAATTTTAAAATGACCGCGGGATAAAAGCGGACAGGATAAAAACGCAAGGAGCGATACTGAAAGCGCCCGGCCGGTTTCCAAAAAGGAAACCGCTGTTATAATGCGGTTTTTAGGTTACAAGAGGATCTTGTTTTGAAGAAATCTTTTGATTGGATTTCAGAAAAATTTCGATATTCGAACGTTCGAATGCGGCGGACGAAGTTTTTTGAGCGACTGATTTTAAGGAGGACAGGAAATAAAATGACCGGAGAACAATCATCGAAACTTTTATGTCTTAAAATGAGAGCCAGTCGAAAAGAAAATCGGGCCGATGTTCATCTTTCCGGCTGCGAACGGATTATTGATCGGAGTGATCTGACTCGTCAAACGGAATCAATGATCGAACGGGCCATGAGTCATTCCCGGGGGGAACCCGATTTTATCAACATAAAAATAGAAACCGTCAATTCGACTGAAATTGTCCGTTATCCGGCGCTTCCTGTTCGAACGATTGAAACGGAAAGCAAGGAGGCGGGATATAAAATTCTTTTGGATCTGCTGCGTTCTCAAGGGATCCGCCGCGCCGAAGAAATTCTTGATCTCTTTCGTCAGGTCAAAAACAAACGGGGCGCCGTTTTACTCAATGCCGATACGCTTGAAGCGCTTGAGCCGGATCATGAACGGGGAGTCAGGGTCACTCGAATGGACGCGGACGATTCCGGTCAAAAAACCGAGCCGGTTAAAAATCATTATCGGGAAGCAATTGTACTGGCCACCAAAACAGCGAACGCGCCGCATATGATCGGGGAGATCTGCGTCTCCGATGACCCTGATTACGTGACCGGTTATTTCGCTTCGTTAAAAACAGGTTACATTCGCCTTACCCGTCTTAAAGACGCGGGAAGTTCTGACGGCGGCCGAATTTTTCTGTTTCGCGGAAATAACGGGGAGGCGAACGAGACCATTCGTTTTTTGGAAAACCAATATGTTCTTGTAACCGGCATACCTGATAAAACAGGATCCTCTGATGCAGGCGCTGTTGAAATCGAAAATAATAAATCGATTTTGGAAAGAGGGGAACCAGAAACAAGGAGTCAAAAGAAGTCGGAAAAAACGGCGGACATTGTTTCCGCAGGATCAGATCTTGAGATCGCGGGGGCAACTGACGGATCCGCTTCGAGCCTGCGCAAATTTGGTAAACGGGAACACTTTCGACGCGAACTGCAGCGGCTGAAAGATAATAATCTATACAGGACGGTTCTAACGGCAGAATCGGCGCAGCGTTCTCATGTTTATTTTGACGGACAAGAGAAACTAATGCTGGCCTCGAACGGGTATCTTGATCTGTCGGCGGATCCCCGGGTCATTCAGGCGGCCTCGGAAGCGGAATCGAAATACGGGATCGGATCAGGCGGATCCCGTTTGACGACCGGAACAACGCTTCTTCATAATAAACTGGAAACGGCTCTTGCTGAATTCGAACGGATGGAGTCGGCCATAATTTTCAATACAGGTTATGTTGCTAATCTTTCGACAATCGCGGCGTTTTGCGGAAAAGAGGATGTTATTTTCAGTGATGAACTCAATCACGCGAGTATTATTGACGGCTGCCGCCTTTCCGGGGCAAAGATCGTTGTTTACCGGCATAACGATATGGCCGATTTGGAACGCAAAATGGCGCAATATCGTTCGCTTGACGGGCTTGTTGTCAGTGATTCGGTTTTCAGTATGGACGGTGATATCGTTCATTTACCGGAACTTGTCCGACTGGCCGATCGGTACGGTTTTATGTCGATGATTGATGAAGCGCACGCACTGGGTGTTCTTGGCGCAGGAGGATACGGAACAGTCGAACACT
>CAZZEF010000296.1:4242-5459 GCA_964652875.1 uncultured Planctomycetaceae bacterium | reverse complement strand
GTTCAAACGGAACACCGTTCATACATCCCGAATCGGACAAGTTTCCTTTGAGGGCAAAACCTCCGAGAAGAGGGTGCGCCGCCAAATGCAGAAAGATCATTTTAGCGACAATAAGAAGAATAAGAACTTGCGCCGCGTTTCGAATCTGCGGTTTCTTTCTTTTCAGACCGATGAAATAGACCGCGGCGGCTGTCGCAATATACACAAAGTGTTCAACCGACCAGCCCCAAACCGCGGGCTCCAATCTTCCCGACTTATAGATCAATACCGAAACGAATGACGAGAGTTCTGTTCCTGCCAGAATTAAAAAAATGACAACACCGTTTATGAAAAACAGAACCGCGGTTTCCGATCGGAGCAGGCTTTCCGCGTCGGATCGGATCTTGCCGTCCGATGTCTTGTCCGCCAGCCGCCGTTTGACGAAAAATGCGCCGCCGATGAGAAGTATTGCGGAAAATGTTGCGGTCAGTACCTGCTGATGCAGCATTGGAATGGTCATTGACGAATTCAGAAAATCGCCCAGTAATTTGTCCCGATCATTGAGAAATCCAATCATCGAACAAAGATTCGGCGCAAGATCAACAAAATAAAGACGAAGCAGTCCGAGTATCAGAAAAACGATCATCCAAAATCGGTATTGCGGAGTCGGAACGGCGAATATTTTTGGATCATGACGAATATAAAGATAGAGCAGTCCGACCGAAGAGGCCAGCCAGGCGATAGCGATAAATGATCCTGTCAAAAGCATTGGGATCATAACGGCAAAGGAAGTAAACGTTACAACAGCGGTCATCGGAACAACGGACAGAGAAAAAGGATCTGTTCCGATTCGTTTTTCGCGCTGATGCATAAACCAGGTCACACCGCCGTAAAGAAGAAACAGAAACAGGGCAAGATAACCATCGTATCGGTAAAACAGATCCGACGATACAGAATTGAACTCTTCCCAAAAGACATCTTTATGACAAAGGACGATATATAAACCAAGGATCAAGATGATTGGCGCGGTCAGAACCCGAAGAAGATCTTCCTTTCGAACGTTTCGTTTTTTCCTGAATACCGCCAAAAACAGATCGATAAAATAGATCGCCCAAAAGCCGGTGATGAAAAAGAGACCGGAGTAAATTTCGCTTATGTCTTTAAGCGGGAAAGCAAGAAAAAAGACCGCAAGAGATCCGACAAACGCCAACGAGGCAACGGCTGTTTTCTCAAGGCGG
>CAZZEF010000296.1:0-4232 GCA_964652875.1 uncultured Planctomycetaceae bacterium | reverse complement strand
GTTGATTACTGCGATTACCGCTCCATTCAAAAGAAGAAGATAACAGGCCAAAGTCGCAGTGTCCCGGTCCCCCCCGAGTAAAAGAGGAACAGCAAGGCCGCCGACAATGGCAATAACGGTAATTGATACACTTCGATAAATATCGGCCAGCGCGAATCCTCCAAAGACCGCCGCAACTAAAATGAAGGTCGTTATCTCCGGTGAAAAGACGGTTCTTACCTTTGCGTAATAGGCGGTCAAAAAGATAATGACCAAACCGGTACAAGTCAAAACAGCGCCGAAACGCGGCATTTCTTTTTGAAAATACCGGGCACCAAAAGCGATAAAAACACCCCCGGCGATAAACGCGCCGATAATCCGGTTCACCAAGGTCAGCCAGCCGAGACTGCTCACCATTTGAATAAAGAACAGCGCCGCCAAAACAAAAAGTCCGGCCGAAACCCAGCCGAGAAGTTTCCTTCCGATTAAAAGTTCAAACCGTTCCAATACAGTTGCCGGACGGGACACTTCTTTGCTCTCTTGGGGCGTTTGTCTGCCGCCGGTATTGTCAGTATTATCGCCGCCGCTTTTTCCACTAAACGGATCTTTTGAAAATCTTATTGGGGCCGACTTGACGACCGCCGCAACCGGAATTCTTTGGGGCGCACTGTCTGTTTCTTGTTTTAACGGTTGATTTTTCGTTTCGCTCAACGTTTTGGGGGGATCGGATTCCTTGGTAAAAACAGGTTCTTTAAGAAACTCGTCAATGAAGGGGGCATCTTCCTGTCCGGTTTGCGGGATCTGTTCGGCGGACGAATTAATGGATGAGCGCTCCGGTTCGACAATCGCGGGAAGCGGGACTGCCGAATCGTTTGATCCGTTCATTGTTTGATCGATTTTTTCTTCTAAAGCGGATCCGAAATCTTGAGATTCGAATGTCGTTTTTAATTCGCTTTTGTTTTCTGTGATCTGGTCCGTCGAACACTTTTCCAAACCGCTTTCGACCGTTTTTAATTTGTTTTTGTTTTCAGAGACCGTTTCGATCCCGACTTGTGTTCGATTGATTCCGTTTTGGAAATTGGATGAACGGCTGTTATTGAAAGCCGCGGAACAAGTTTCATTTGACTTGATTTTATCAGTGTCGCCGTTTATGAAAAGTCCGCCGGAATCGTTGTTGCCGGAATCGTTGCTGCGGGAATCGTTGCTGCGGGGATCGTTGTTGCGGGAATCGTTGCTGCGGGAATCGTTGCTGCGGGAATCGTTGCTGCGGGAATCGTTGCTGCGGGAATCGTTGTTGCCCGGACTTATTTCGCGGGGAGGCCGATTTGACGCGGAAAGATTTCCCTGGATTTTTTTCAATTCGTTTAAGATCATTTTTTTGTCATTATTCTGACGCTGTTCGCTATTGCGTATTTTCATGTAAATAACATAAAAAGCAATCGCAATCGGCAGAGCAACAAAAAATCCCCAAATCAATAAAAATATAATGACGACAAACATAACAAGCTCCTTTTGCAACAGGAATGTTTAACTTTAAGGAAAAGATTTTATATTCCGATTCTCAATATGAATTTTCCGTTCTAATGTTAAAAAGTCCCGCCGAGTCATGAAGTTGACCGGCGGAAATAGCGGAAAATTAACATGTTGACCGTAAAATTTATTTTACTTTTTTCCGTATCACTGTCAGAAAAAAATCCGTTACGGAAGTCAAAAAACATTACGGAACACTTTCATTTTTGAAATAATAAATACTGATTATGACATTCACATTCGGCGTTTATTTTATTAACTTGGAGTAAGGTCCAATTTTTTCAAACGGGATCGGTTTGAAGCCGGGGATTTTTTTATAAACTTCCGCATCGGGTTTCAGACGAAAATCGTTTTTCGCGGCATTGACGAAGCCGGGATCATGATCAGTCGACCAGTTGGAATCATCAAGCAGCCAGTTGCCGGACGGATCCATTTTCGGATTGATAAAGACATTGTTTTTCGCGGTATTCCGTCGTCGGTCCGATGGGGCCCCGTTCATAAAACCGATCAAATACGGATAATGTTTCGTATAAATGGAACTGGTGATATCGACCTCTTTTAACAGGCGGTCCTGCCAAAGAGGCGCGTCGATATAATCTTTCCAGCGTTTATCGTTCCAAGGAGCGGATCCTAGCGGCCGTTTACAGTCAATGAAAATGTTGTTTTCCGCAAAATTTCCGTGTCCGCCATGCGAGAAGACCGCTCCGAAATTTCCTTTGCCCGGGTCGCCAGTTCTCAAAAAAACGTTTCCAAACACTTTTTCTCCGACGTCGCCGTCGTCGAAATAAATCGCGGCGTTTCCATGTCCGCGCGGACTTCCAATGTCATACCAAAAATTGTATCGAATAATATTGCCGGTTAAAGAAGGATTGCGTCCTTTATAAAGCGCTCCGCAGTCATCACCGGTCAGACAGACATGATGAACGATATTGTATTCGAAAACGCAGTCGTTGGCTCCCATCGCAATCGCCTGATGCGGCGCGTCATAAAATTCATTATAACGGGCCGTCGTTCCAACTCCGCCGAACATTAATCCATTCGCGTAACAAAGACGATGTTTCGAAAAGCTTCGAACGACATTGTTCTCGACCAGATTGTTCGCGGGCGTCAAGGTTTTCCGGTCGCCGCCTGAAATAATGATCCCTCCTGTTCCCGTTTGCTCAATTAAACAGGAATGTATAACACTGTTGACCGCTTTCATCAAATAGATCCCGACCTCGCGTGTATTGCGGACAATACATTTCTCGATCCGAAGATTTTGAACGTTGGTGGCGCCGATTCCGGAATCAAAAGAGTCCGTAACCTTGAATCCCTTGAAAACGAAATGAGAAACGTCTTTGAATTTAACGACCGGATTCCATTTCCAGGCCAGAACGATTTCCGTTTTTTGCAGATCCTCTTCCGGATACAGGAACAGCCGATTGGAAGCCTGATCGAAATAATACTCACCGGGACAGTCAAGTTCTTCCAAAAGATGAATGGCCATCCAGCGCCGGGGAGACGGGTTGCCTTGTCGAAGTCCATAAACATGCTGCGCGGCCAGGGTAATCGTTTTCTTTTCTTTATCTATTGCCGAAGCCTTGATCACTTCGGAGGACCAGTCGAAACACCAGTACCCGTGAAGCCAAACACCGTTTTCAGTCTTCCAGCGGGATGGCCGGTCTCCTGAATAGGCGAATGTTCCTCCCCGAGGCGGTGTCTTGTCCGCTTTCTGTTTTTTAGCGGCATCCGCAGCGTTTCCCGAATTCGCTTTACTGCCGGAATCCAAAATCTTGTCGATGGTCGCCCAGCCTTCATTGGGCCATTTCGCCAAAGTCATTCTTTTGCCGCCGATAAAAAGTTCCGGAATATTCAGGGGCATTTGAGATTTCGTTCCGAGCGGATTGAGTTTCGAAACCCCAAAGACGGAAAGATCCGCGCAAAGAATTTTATCCTTGACCTTCGGATCAATTCGCTCAAGATCCTTTGAATTGGTGACCGGTTTGAACGCGGACGCAGGAATGACTTTTCCGCCGGAAAGTGTTGTTTCGTTGATGGCCGATGCCCGCCAGATCACCGGGTCCGAAACTGTTCCCGAATCCTCTTTTGTAAATTCAAGAGGTTTGTCCAAATGCCAGGTGCCTTTTCCGACGATGATCTGAATCGATTTTTTGGAACTCAATTTGCGAACAGCGTCGCGCGCTTCCTCAAGAGTCTGAAACGGGGCCTTGCGTGACCCGTTCCGAACTTCTGCCTTGGAATTTTGATCGACGTAAAATGTTTTTCCCAAGACCGTTGATGATCCATTTGCCATTAACATCAGAACAGCCAAGAGAAGACCGATTCCCTCTTTGATGGGGAGCCTGATCTTTTCTTTCGTCAGAAATACGACGCTTTCTTTGATTGCAAATACAATGCGCTGTTTCGTCTCTGTCATTTTTTCCCCTTCTGAGTATATAACGGTTTCGGTCGAATTTTATGCCATTCCGTCAAAAATAAAGCCGAAGACAAATACCTTCCGGCGAGGATCGCGGAAAATTTATCAAAGGTCACCGCATAAAAATTTTTTAATATTGTTTATGTTTCGTGTTCCTCTTGATAAGTTGTTATTCCCAGTTTAACTCATCTAAATTAGAAATTCAAGAGGGTCTTGCAATCGGAATTGCTTTTTGCTATAAATGAGTTAAACTCCTGTTATACCGATTCCATGATGAATTTTCCGTTATAACGTCAAAAAAACAGCC
>CAZZEF010000295.1:0-5474 GCA_964652875.1 uncultured Planctomycetaceae bacterium | reverse complement strand
TTCAAACCGGTGTACGCAAATTACATTCGGTAAAAGACGACTTATTATACTGCTTTATTTTAAATTTTCCGTCATCTCCGTTGATTGACTGCGTGAATCGGCTTTTTTTTGACGCTGTAACGGAAAATTCATGATGGAATCGGTATAATAAGTCGTCTTTTACCGAATGTAATTTGCGTACACCGGTTTGAATAAATCTCTGAATGCTGATATTTTTTGTTTTATTGATCCAGTTCAAAAAGAACGGTATCAGGCGATTTGAACTCATATTCAAATGAGTCCGTATTTTCGGCGGCGATTTTGTTATTGAATACATCGGTGACTTTCCGGTATTTTTTCGGCAGGGTAATTTTCTTTTTTCCGCCGTTAAGAACATGAACGGCAAGCAGTTTATTATTGGCGTAAACCGGCATATAGTCGTCGAGATAGATATTGACGCCCGCCTCTTTGGCGATTTTTCGGATCATTTCACTGCTAAAATTTTCATGCCGGGCAAGATAAACGGATTTCCAACCATTGCGGACAGCGGTTTTGACGCCTGGTGTTCCGTAATCGAATCCGGTCCATTTTTTGACCCGGGCGGTATCAAGATCTTTCCCATCGCAGATCCCCGGCGCGTGAATCCAAAAAATGGTTCGATTATTATTGAAAACTTTATTGTTGAGCATCTTTTCCCGTTCGGGCGTCAAAAGATATTCATCGGTCATAATGATCAATTTGTATTGTTTTAGATCAAGTTTTGCCAGATCATTAAAGGAACAGACGGCGAATGGCGCGCCGATTTGGTTGAGCCGGTTTCGAACCGCGTTATGAATAAGTCCGCAGTAAGAATTTCGGTCGGAGATCATAACAGTGCTTTGCGGGTCAACGACCAGAAGAACTTCCGCGGCGGTTCGACTTCGATCGGCACTGTATCGGTCCCAAACTTTTTTCATAAGAGCGAGATTCTCAATCGCGCTTGGGTTATCGAAAGATCCGCCCCACATATCGAAGAACCAAACAGAAGAATGATTGATCAGACCGAGACAGAGTTCGCGTCGCAAGCCGACAAGATCATCCTGTTCGGTTTTCCAGCTTTTCATCCATTGAATGGAAACGAATTCGTTCAATTTACAGTTGTAAGTTGTTGTTCGGTGATCGATTTCATGCATAAAGCCTTTATTGTTTAAAAGCCGGGTTTCGTTTGGAATCATGAATCCGCTCCCCTCACCGATTTTTCGGGCGGAATAGGTACCCGGACTGATAAAGAAATCGAGTTCCGGCGCGGCATAAAGTCGTTCGTAAGCGAGATGTCCGCTGCTGACCAGCCGTCCGCCGGTCAATTCCATTATATAGCCGAAAAAGACACCAATTTCCTTTTTGTTCGCGGTAAGATCTTTGGTTTTTTTAGCGAAGGAAATAATTGAATCGACGACAAGGTTCTGCTCAAAATTAATCGTTTGAAGAACATCGGATTCCTTGGAAGGATCGCGGACGAAATTTTCAAAGGAGGGGTGATCGTATCGCTGAAAGGCGATTGGGACCTGAATTTCGGGCAATCCGTTTGCTTTGGACCAGTTTTTAAAAGCACTGGTCCAGGAGCGACTGGTACGGTTGGCGCTGTAATTCATCCATTCATCGGTTTGTCCGCAGGCGAGAATGTAAGCGCGGATCCTTTTTCCGTATCGGGCTTCAGTGTATTTAATGAAATCTTCAAGATATTTCATCGTCATTGATTTCCATTGGTTATTGGAAAGGCAGTTGACCAGATCGACAAAACTGTCGAAATTTCCGTCCGATGTCATCGCCAGCATTCTGGTGAGCCAAATCGGTGAGTTCAGATCGACCATACAAAGGAATTCCGCTTGCGGATCGAACGCGATGATCTCATCGAACTGACGATTGAGCGAGTTCCAGTCGTATTTATCCGGATAGCGCCAAATCAGAGGATATTTACCGTAAGGTTCTCCAAGCGAATTACAGGTATTTGCTGGAAACAGACAATAGGTATGAACACCGCAGCGGCTGAATTTCTTCATCGTTTCATGTTCGGGCCAAAAGGATCGATACGCAAAATAAATATTCTTTTCCATTTTACAGTCATTGGTTCCGTCCGCAGCGGAAAGTACTGATCCGGTTAAAAGAGCAGAAAGAAAAGCGGTCAACAACAAAAGATCAATAATAAACCGAACTTTACCCGTTAAATTACGGTGATCATAATTTTTCGAACATACGGCAGAATAGAATGTCATGAATATCTCCTCTTGTATTCTTTGGATAATTTTTTTGCATTCCGTTTGAAAATAATAATGATACCTGAAAAAATCGTTCGGGTCAATATTTTAGAATAAAAATTATTCATCGCTTGACAAAGGAGTCTTTATTTGTCAAAATAGATCGTTTAATAAATATAATTGATAAAGGATCTGTCTTATACCGATTCCATCATGAATTTTCCGTTATAACGTCAAAAGAGCAGCCGATACACACAGTCAATCGGCGGAGATGACGGAAAGTTTAAAATAAAAGCAGTATAATATCAATTTGGACACGTATAATAAATGATTATAATCGTCTTTCAATTTATGTCGGGTCAGACGCCAATGTCAGAAGGATTCGGTTGTTTCTGCCGGTTAAACTCAAAAATTTTGACAGGGATCTCGTAATGACAAACATAAAGAAATCGGATAAAAAGGAGACAGGACATTGAAACGCCGAAATTTTCTGAAACATATAGGGACAATTTCCGCGCCGCTGATCTTATCGGGACGGATTTTCGGATTTAACGGCAATATTGCCCCTTCGAATCGGGTAACGCTCGGAATGATCGGACTTGGATTTTTAGGACGGGTTCATCTTCATGGCCTGACTTTCAATCCGAAAGCGCAAATAATGGCTCTTTCCGATGTCGATCAATGGCGGCTGAATGATGCGCAGCGAATGGTTCAGGAAGGGTACTCTTCTCTTTCAGGGAAAAACTGGAAGGGAACGAAAAAGTATCATGATTTTCTTGATCTTCTGGTGCGAAGCGATATTGATGGCGTTGTTATAACGATGGGGGACCGTTGGCATACAACGGCAGTAATCAAGGCCGTTGAAGCTGGTAAAGATGTTTTCGTTGAAAAACCGGTCGCCCTGACTCTCGGTGAAACCAAAATGATCGCCGAAGCGGTTGAGCGAACGCATCGCATTACCCAAGTCGGACTTCAACAACGAAGCGATGAAACGTTCAACATTGTTTGTCCGGCGGTTCGAAACGGGCGTTTGGGAAAAATCTCTCATGTTTACGTTTGCGGATATAGTAACAGTTTTGCGGTCAGTTATCCCGAAGAACCGATCCCTCCGACTCTTGATTGGGATCGCTGGCTCGGACCGGCCCCCTGGCGTCCGTATAACAGCCGGTTTCATCAATTGGGCTGTCCGCGTTCGGTTGTTCCCTGGAGTCATTGCCGCGATTTCGGAAATGGAGGAATCGCTGACGCTACCGTTCACGCGTTCGATGCCGTTCAATGGGGACTCGGACTCGAAAATTCCGGCCCGATCGAAATTATGCCCGAAAATAAAACTGACAATCCCTATTTGACTTATAAACTTTCCAACGGCGTTTGGCTGCAGGCAGTGCCCGGCCGATTGGACAGCCGCGTTTTAAAATATCCTGCCCTTTATGACCCGAATATTCCGATTCAGGCGTTCGGAGCGCTCTTTCTCGGAGAAAACGGCTGGGTCAGTGTTGCCCGAAACGGTTACGCAATGGCCAGTTCGCCTGATCTGATCGCCGATCTTCCCGCTGTTTATTACGGAAACCGGCCTGATGCGCATAATGTTCCGTTCGTCAAACGCGGACCGCATTATTGGACGACTTTCTATGACCATAAAGACAACTGGCTCGACTGCGTTCTCTCAAGAAAGCAAACGGTCATGCCTGTTCGCTGGGGAGCCGCCGCGACCCGGTATTCCTGTCTGGCCGTCGTTGCCCGATCATTGAATCGTCCTTTGAAATGGGACCCGGACCGGCTCGAATTCATTAATGACGACGAGGCCAACAAACTCCGATACCGCGCTGCCAGGGAGCCTTGGAATTTTTGCTGACACGCTGTTTAAAAATTTTTATACTGCTTTTATTTAAATTTTCCGTGATCTCCGCCGATTGACTGTGTGAATCGGCTGTTCTTTTGATGTTATAACGGAAAATTCATGATGGAATTGGTATAGTTTGAAAATTTATTTTGGCTTCTTCGAAAATCTGTCATGAATAGGTAAGGTCTGAATATGAAAGATAAACGTTCATAACCTAGTGTTATCCTTTTTTCATTACAGATTCCCTGCCTTACATTGAAGGAGCTGATTTATCAAGTCGATCGGAGAAAATCGCGAAAAATTTAAAAATCGGACAGTATAAAAATGTTCGGAGCTGGTTCTGAATAAAACTGCCGATGAATCAAAAAACGGATCATAAAAAAAAGATAAAAGGGACCTTTTAATGAAATACGGAATAACATTGCTTATTGCGGCGCTGTTCGTTTGGATCTCCGCAGTTTCGGCGCAGGATTTTTTAAGTGAGAACGGCAAACCGCTTACAAGGGAACAGTCTATTCAGCGTATAATCACGGCCTCTGAAAAGGAGTGTCGGGATCTGATTCCAGCAATTGCCCGGTTGCTTGGCAATAAGGATCTTTCTCACGCGGCCCGGTATTTTCTTGAAAGAATTAACGATCCGAAAGCAACCGAAGCGCTTCGGACTGCTTTGACGGAAGTAAAGGATCCGCTTCTTTTGACAGGAATTCTCAATTCGATCGGAATGAAGGAAGACGCTCAAAGTTCGGACGCGATCAAACCGTTTTTGGATCATTCAAATTTAACGATTGCGCATGCCGCTGCGTTGGCCTTGGGAAAAATTGCGGATGATCGGGCCAAAAATATTCTTTTGGATGCTTGGCTGAAAGCGGAGGTCGAACGAAAAGACGCGTTCGGGTTCGGTATGGTCACACTGGCTGCCTTATTGAATAAAAAGGGAAACAAGGCCTCTTCTGCCGCTGTTTATCAGAACATGATTAAACTGACCGATGTTCCTGTTTACTGGAAAATAGTCGCGTTTGAAGGACTTCTTCCTTTGCTTGTCGGACAGGAAAAAATTGATCTGCTCAATGATATTGCGGAGAGTGACAATCCCAAAATCGTCCAAATTCTTTTCTCCGCGGCTCGTCTTGAATCCGATCGGTCTGTTTATCTTTCAACGATAATGAACAAGTTCGAGTCTTTTAATTTACGAAATAAATTGGCTGCCGTTCAATTTCTCGCGGAGACCGATACGTCGGCAATTCGCGATTTTATTTTATCTCTGATTCAATCCGATTCTGTTGATTCCGATGTTCGGGAATGCGCACTTTCAGGACTGGGCAGGATCGGTAATTTGCAAACGGCTCAAGCTCTTCTATTGGAAAAGCCTGATCCGAAATATTTTAAAATCGTTGTCTCAATGCCGGATCCCGCGATTA
>CAZZEF010000294.1:2232-5485 GCA_964652875.1 uncultured Planctomycetaceae bacterium | reverse complement strand
AAATGAATGTCTTGTTGACCCGACTTTCTGGGTTGCCGGAAAGGCGAAAAATGAAAAGATCGGAAAAACGACTTTCTTCAAGATCTCCGGCAACAGTGTCAAGATCAAATCGAGCGCCGAAAAGGCTCTGATTTTCCTCTCGCCGGATCTGTTCGATTTCAAACAGCGCGGAGAAGTCTTGTTCAATTTCAAAAAGCTTTCCATCGGAAGCGGAATTGTCCCCCCAAGCGCGAAAGTCATTTTGGAAGACGCGAGAACAAGAGGAGACCGCAAACATCCATTTTGGGCCGTCTTTATTTCCTCAAAGCCGGGTCAGGTCAATTGCTGGCCGTCCAATTAGGTGTTTCTCCGCAAAGACAATATCAACAATTTAAAAAAGAATATTTGAGTTTGTCAAGGTGCGTTTCCCCGACAACAAAAGCGACAGCATTTGGACAGGATCCGCGCCGCCATTATCAAAAACTGTCAGTAAAACCGCGATCTGTCGAACAGTGTCTTGTCAAGATCATACCGATTCTGTTCCAAATTATGCCTTCCAACGAAAAACTGGAACAGAATCGGTGTGTCAAGTGAGGTTCATCCGACCGTTTTCTTTTTGATCGATTTTGGTCTTTATCTAAAATTCAAGGGAAAACGTCACTTCTCTCGTTTTCGGATCCGTTAACGCAAGAACAATAATCTGTCCGTCATTTTCTGTTTTTAATTGACCGTCGGCTTCCGTTTGAAAGCGGATACATTTTTTTCCGTTCGCGAGAAAACGGAGAACGGTCGTATTGTTTTCGACAAGCTTGATCTTGCCGGAAAGTTTTTTTCCGTTCCAGTCAAGCGCGGTCAGATCAACAGCGCCTTGCGTAACATGACGGTCACTGCTGAGAAATTGCGGATGATCAAGGATCGGATGAACGGCAAAAAGACGAACGGCATGAGCGGGAAGTTTCGTCTTGAAACTCTTTTTAAATGAACCGAAATAACGATTGGTCCAAAATTCGTAAAGGGCGTATTCTTTCTCCGGATCAAGTCCCAGCTCTTCAAAAGAGAACCCTTCTTCCGTCTCTTTATCGGACCAGTTGAACAGCGCGGTCACGTTCCAATTCAGAAAATCGCGGGCAACAGCGAGATTCCAAACAGGCAAACGATCCCAAATGGAATAAAGTTCCGCCGGACGAACATCGCAAACCGGAAGAGTCTGCTGGATTAAACGGATCCGTTCTTTCGAAAGATCCGCCAATTTATCGCCGTCAAACGTAACCTGACCGGGCAGACTGACGATCGTTGTCGTTACACGGGCTTCTTCAAGAGAAATGGCGCTGTTGACCATTAGGGTATCAGGATCGTTGTAAACTATAATATTATGTGTATAAAGTCTTTTAAGGGATTCCTGCGCCTGCCGAAGAATATTTTGCCAGGTAACCGGCTTGTTCGGAGCGACGATGTCCGCCCCAATTCGGGAGGCGTCGGCCATAAGAACACCGGGCGCGGTCACGCTTGTTCCGCAAGCGAGAATAACAGCGTTCTCTCCAAGTCCGGCTCGAAAGTTGCGAATGAAATTTTCGATCCAGTCCCCTTTTCCTGTTTCGGCAAGACGGCCGCGCATCTCCGGCTTCCAGGATTTCTGCGCGGAATAGTATTCACCAATCGACATTCCGTCGATCTTGAAAAACTCATAGCCCCAATCTTGTGAATACATTTTGAATATTTTACGCAAATGGGCAAGCACTTCCGGGTTGGATGGATCGAACGTAAATTTACCCGACCAGGTTTGAATCGGTTTGCCCTTGGCGTCATGCATGAACCAGTCTTTGTGCGCTTGGTAAAATTCTTCACTGCCGGTTCCGTAAGGAACGATCCACATACCGGGCCGGAACCCCAGCGCTCGGATATCATCGGCCAATTTTTTCATTCCGTCCGGAAATTGTTCGGTATTGACTTCTCCGTTGACGTTATAAAATTTCGAAACAGGAAGTTTGTCAGAATTACCCTGCCAGGATTCAATCGACCAAAATTCCATTCCGAACGGCTGAAAATATTTTTTACCCAATTTGGCTTCTTCGAGGTTTTCCCTGGCGCCCGCCTGATCGAAATAGATGTTCCAGGACATCCAGCCGGTTGGAGGAGAGGGACACCGTTTCTTGTCGATCGGCGTATAATGCGGAACGTCTCGATTCCGAAAGAAATCGCGTCGGACATTGATCCCAAACGTTTGAACCCGATCACCGGAAAGATGAAGCGAAAACGATCCCGGCTTTTGTGTATTCAGCTGAACCGATTCACCGTCGAATTCAACAAGGACATCTTTTTTAACGGAAAAAAGAGAGTCGTTCAATAGCGAATCAGCAGGTCCGGAAGACATATTGACCGTTTGACGATTCGGAATTTGTTTGTTTGAATCGGCAGGTAAAGGCGTCCGATTCAAAATCAACATTTGCCTTCCAAAGAAATTTTCCGTCGAACGTCCGAGCATTTGGATGAACATGAAATTCAAGAGAATCACCGTTCTGTTGAAACGAAATATAACCGATCACTGTTTGTCCGGAATTAATGATTGAGAGTCTTTTCGGACCATTATCGCGGGGAAGAACAATTTGATATTTTTCATTTTGCGCGTTGGCCGCCAGTTTATTTGACTGCCAGGAACTGCCCGGATCGAATTTCGCCGCGATTCCCGAAAAGGAGACCGGACCACTGACCGAAACATTTTGCTCTTTGTTTTGAAATGTCAAAACGGAAGCGTCTTCGTTAAACGAGATGAACCAGGGACCAAGGATCAAGGTGAACAGAACAGCGGTCGGTGACATTGTTTTCCTTTCAAATAGTTTATGAATAACTCTTTTTGGCAAAATATTGAATCCGGCAACGGCAGCGATCATTGAAACACCGGTCCGTTTGCATTTTAAGGCAATTGTCGTCCAATATATCATTTTCAATGATTGGAGTCAAGAAACCGCCGGAATTAATTCGTTTGTTTTGTTCCCTGCTGTTTGAATGTCCGTTTTCCGATTTTTTCAGTCCGGTCAAAAAAAAGAAATAAAAAAAGAAACAGATCTGACCGTTCATTGTACTGCGCCACTTTTTTAGATATACCGGTTCTATAATGAATTTTCCGGAACGAAGCGGAAAATACTCCCGATTTACGAAGGCAATCGGGAGAGAAGGCGGAAAATTTCAATGGTCGGAAGTATAAAACCCTTTCCGGCGGTGTTTCCGGAACGAAGCGGAAAATACTCCCGATTTACGAAGGCAATCGGGAGAGAAG
>CAZZEF010000294.1:0-2132 GCA_964652875.1 uncultured Planctomycetaceae bacterium | reverse complement strand
GCGGAAAATTTCAATGGTCGGAAGTATAAAACCCTTTCCGGCGGCGATCTGTTGTGTTATAATAAAAGTTCAATGTTATGACAGAATGAAACAGCCGAAACCGGTTTAATTTTATTGGAAAAGAAGAAAAAATGAAACAGGGTTTGAAGAGAAATTTGAAAACAGGATTAACCTTGATAATAATGATGATTGCAGTTTTGCGATTCAGTACCGTCACAACTGCGGCGGATTATTATGTCGACTCGGTCTCGGGCAGCGATTCGGCGAGCGGACGAACGGATCAGGAAGCTTGGCGGACACTTGACCGGGTCAATACGGCCGCGATACAGCCGGGGGATTCCGTTCTGTTCAAAAAGGGCGGTCTTTGGCGCGGAACCTTACTTCCCCAATCCGGAGCGCCGGGCAAACCCGTTCTTTATTCCAGTTACGGCGAAGGAGAGAAACCGAAAATTTTCTGTTCTGTTTCCCTGAATGATCCAAACTTATGGACTAAAGAATCGGAAAATATTTGGGTTACTCGTGTTCCCAATATCAAGAAAAAAGAGTTGCCGTTTCAATCATTTTTATCAGGAGTCTGGCATCTTCATTATGAAAACGGCGCCAAAGCTTCTTTTGAAAAGGAAACCAAAGACGGCAAATTTACCTGCCGGGTCCGCTGTCTTGCCAACGGAACCGCGGTCAATCATATTCAACTAATGAACTTTCCTTTTCATTTGAGTAAAGGAAAAGAATATTTAATGACCTTCAAAACCAATTCGAACACCGATATCAAGGGCGTTAAATTCAGTATGATGAATTCCGCGTTTCCTTTTTCCGGTTACGCGGGTGAATTTGTTATTAAGATCAACAAAGGCGAACAGAAGCATCAGCTCTTGTTCACAACGAAATACCGACTGAAAAACGATGTTGACGATGCCCGTCTGAATATCAGTCTCGGAATAATGCCGAAAGGCGCGACAATTCAGTTTTCCGATTTCATTGTCTGCGAAATACATCGGGACGAACTGGGACTTTATGACGATGTCGGCAATATCATTATAGACGGCAATCGGGCGGCGTTTAAAAAATGGACCAAAAGTGATTTAAAAGAACAGGACAATTTTTGGCATGATATGACCGGAGACTGCCGTCTTTACTATTTCAGCGATAAAAATCCGGCTCAAAAATATAAAACACTGGAAGCGGCACTTCGTCGTCATGCGGTCAATCACGGCGGCGCGTCTCAGGTGATTTTTGACGGCTTTGACGTTCGATATGCCGGCGTACACGGTTTTGGAGGAAGTCCGACCGCTTTTGTAACCATTCGTAACTGCGATATTTCCTGGATTGGAGGTTCGGATCAATACGGAGGCGGAGGCAACGGGCGCCGCGTCCGTTTGGGAAACGGCATTGAGTTTTGGGGAGACGCGCATGACAATCTGGTTGAAAACAACCGTCTTTGGGAGATCTATGACGCCGCCATTACGAATCAGGGAGCGGGACTGAGTCGCCAATATAATATTACCTATCGGAACAACGAAATTTGGAATAGTGAATACTCCTTTGAATACTGGAATCGGGGCACGGAATCGTTTACAAAAAATATTCTTTTCGAAAACAACAACTGCAGGAATGCGGGTTACGGCTGGGGACATTCGCAGCGTCCGAATCCCAACGGCCGTCATTTAATGTTTTTCGACAACGATGCCCAAACGACAGACTTTTGCGTTCGCAATAATTCATTTAAAAACGCGGTCGAAGGTTTGATCTGGATCGAAAACGACTGGCTTTCCGGACTTGATCTGAATCATAACCGATACGAACAGTTCGAAAACGGGATCTTTATTCGCTGGATCCGAAAAAGTTATTCCAAATCCCAATGGGACACAATTCGGGCGAAACTCGGTATTGAAAAAGATGGTACAATGAAATAAAATTTTTATATTGGTGTTCCAATTAGTTTTATACTGTCAACATTAAATTTTTCCGTTTTCCCCGTCCGTTGATTTCAGGAACAGACGATTCTTCTGAAACAGAACAGGAAAAACAGAATGCACTCGGTATAGATCCATTGTTTATTGTTTCGTTTTAGAGAAAGGGAATTTTATGGCAAAAAAGATACTGCTGGCAATTTTGATCGGACTTTTTGTTTC
>CAZZEF010000293.1:0-5504 GCA_964652875.1 uncultured Planctomycetaceae bacterium | reverse complement strand
TCACTCGTCAAAAGGGGCTTGACTGGCTTTTGTCATCGGTATCGGAATGGCTGACCGCGGATCGGGATCTTTATTTAGCCGGAGACGGGGAAGATCGCGGCGCACTTGAAAAACAGGCTCAGGAAATGAGTTGCGCCGACCGGATCCATTTTTTGGGCTGGCGCGGCGACATTCCGAAACTTATGAAAGAGGCGGATCTTTTTGTTCTTCCGTCGCGTTGGGAAGGAATGCCGAACGTCGTAATGGAAGCGATGAACGGATCACTTCCGGTTCTTTGCAGCCGAGCGGACGGGATCGAAGAACTTCTCGGAGAAGAACTCGGGCAAACGCAAATTTGCGATTTCGGCGATACAGAAGATTTTATCCGGAAGATCAGGGACCTGCTTACAGAAGATGACGCCGGAAAAATACAGAGGGCGGATTTGGGTAAAAAAAACCGTCAACGAATACAGCAAAATTTTTTGCTGTCCGACAAAATAAAAGAATACGAAAACAACTGGCTTGAAGTATATCGTCAAAAAACAGGGAGAAACTGAAAAATGAGCAACGAACATAAAAATGGGATATCCGGCAAAACCAATCAGCTGATAAAAAAAAGGCTGACTTCGCTGGACGCTCTTCGCGGACTTGATATTTTTTTCCTTTGCTGTTTCTGTCCGATTTTTTCGGCTCTTTCCGGAGGACCGCTTCATCAGTTTTTTACCGCCAATCCGATCGGCGCGGAGATCGAGCGTCATTTTCATCATGTCGCCTGGGAAGGATTCGTCACGCATGATCTGATCATGCCCCTGTTTCTTTTCATGACTGGAATAACAATTCCATTCCAGTTTGCAAAGTATTTGGGACGATCGGAAATATACAACAAAGGACAGGTTGCGTTTCGAATTTTTCGCCGGGTCGTCTTGCTTTGGATTTGCGGAATGATCGCCCAAGGTGGACTGCTTGATTTGGATCTGAAGACGCTTGATCTTTTTTCAAACACACTGCAGGCAATCGCCATTGGTTATCTGATCGCTTCAATAGCTTATTTATGCTGCGGGATCCGTCTTCAGATCATTATTTTTATGCTTCTTCTGGCTGGATTTTGGGCGGCCTGCACTTATATAAAAGTCGGAAATTTCGGAGGAGGCGATTTTACTCCGCAGCATAATCTCGCGGAATGGGTCGATCAGATCGTTCTCGGACGATGGCGCGACGCGGTTGTTTACAACGCCGATGGATCTTGGAATTTCAGTTCTTCTTATCAATATACATGGATCTTAAGCAGTTTGACTTTCGCCGCGACTGTTTTAAGCGGAACCTTGGCCGGTGAACTGATCCGGCGAAACCCTTTGGCTCAGTCTTTGGAAAAAAATCTCAAAACCCCTGAAGCTGACGATGGTCAAAATGTTATTCCAACTGGAATTTCCGGACATAAAGTATTCCTTTATCTTCTCCTGATCGGAATTGTCATGACTTCAGCCGGATATTTTTGGGGCTGGGTTCCCAAAGGATGTTTCGGTTACTGCCCCGTCATAAAAAAGATCTGGACTCCGTCAATGGTTCTGTTAAGCAGCGGACTAAGTTTTCTTCTGCTGGCGTTCTTTTACGAAATCGTCGATGTCCTTAACTTCAAAAAAGGAACCGCCTTTCTGATCCCTTTCGGCATGAATTCCATTACCGCATACATGCTGGTTCATCTTCCGTCAAACGCCCAAATTAAAACCGTTGTCTCCGGGCTCATTTACGGAACCAAACATCATATTGAAAGCTGGTATTCTCTGGAACTCGAAGTTCTCGCAATGCTCGTTCTTTGGTATCTCCTTTGGAAAATGTACAAAAACGGAAAGTTTATCCGCTTATAAGACGGTTTTTGGAGACGTATCACTTTGGGGGCATACATTTGCCCTGTTCCGTTCGGGGCGAGTACAAACTTCCGAAACGGCTCGAACACTTCAGGGGCATACATTTGCCCTGTTCCGTTTAGAGCCTGTTATACCGTTCCTTGATGAATCTTCTATTCCAACGTCAAAAAGAAAAGATTCGCGAAGTCAATCGGCGTAAATACAAAAAATTAAAAACAAGAGGAGTATAAAACCGTTTTGTTCCCGGACAAGGCGGTTTTTTAATTTTATCCCCGGTTTTATAAATTTTGCCCCGATCGATAATTTAATAACAGTCAGATAAACGACATTTCAAAAATTTTTATTTTCTTGACTATTTTATATTTTTTCTCCTTTTTAAAAACATTGTCTCTGATTCTGTTTTGATGAAAAAATAAAAAACCGCGTAAGTTTTTGGCTGAATTATCTTTTGACATGAGTTTTTGCCTTATATAATTTTTTATATCTCTTTTATTGTCAACTCGTTAACACAATAATTACAAATCTTGTCAAAAAATATCTTAAAAACCTCTTGCTTTAAACGTAATTTTTCGCTACTCTTTGCACTCCGTTAAAAAAATGAAATTTCTTTTTGATCTTTCCTGTTTACGAAAGAGAAAGGAAACTCTTCAAATGTCCCAGAAACTTGATAAAAAAAACAATACTTTTATCAATAAATTGATTGTATCCATAATTATTTTAATTTTTATCGCGTTGCCTTCAATTCTTTCCGAAAATCTTTTTACGGGTGCGGTTGCCAAGCCGGCTCAAGCCCGCGAAGAAAAGGAGCAGGGAATTCTTTTAATGGAATTCTCATCAGACAACTGTCCCGCCTGTCGACGTTTGGAACCTCTTGTCAAAGAAATGCGCAACAGACAATATCCGATTGAAGTTCTTAAAATGGAAGACGAAAAGGTCCGCGATCTTTATGACAAATACTCGATTGCGACTCTTCCGACCTTTATTATGCTGGTCAACGGACAAGAAATGGGTCGGCTTATCAGTAAAGGAGAGGGAATTCAGGATATTCAGCCGCGTCTTTTACGAATGTTCAGCGATGCGATCAAACTTCGGGACAATAAAATTCATCAGTCAAAACAGACAGCGGAGCAGGAGGATCAGAAAGCATCGCTTCAAACATCATTATCCGCGGAAAATAAAGGGACGGGCAGCAAGTCACAAGAGGGGGAAAAGTCGAAATCGGAAGCGAACGGTCCACTTGTTTCAAGTCCTGCGGACGGATTGGATTCAACAATAGCACTTTCATCGGCCTCCAAGACAGGGGCAAAATACGATTACCAATACGCTCCGACGACCGGACAAAAAGGATCAGGTCCAATGGCCGCGACCGTCCGTATCAGAACATATAACGGAACAAGCGAACTTGATCACGGAACTGGAACCATCATACACGCGAACAATCTCAACGGCAATCGGGAAGGACTTGTTCTGACCTGCGGTCATTTGTTTCGGGACAATCAGGGACGGGGTCGGCTTGAAGTCGATCTGTTTCATCCGGAAACCCGACAAATAACAACCGTTTCTGGAGAATGTGTTTATTATGACACGGAAACGGATATCGGTTTTGTCGGAATTCCGCTTCCTTATGAGATCAAACCGGTTGCACTGATCTCTCCCAACTGGCAATCCTGTCCGGGAGAACGAATGATCAGCGTCGGCTGCGACGGCGGAAATGCCCCTTCTCTTTTAAATCATGAATTAATCGCGAACAACCGTAAATTCTTTAATCCGAAGCCGGGCGACGCCAATCATCGGCAGTTTTTTTACTTGCAAGTATCAGGGGCTCCGGTTGGAGGACGAAGCGGCGGCGGGCTTTTCGTCGAACGCTTCATCGGCCAGGGACAATATGAATACAGACTGGCAGGCGTCTGCAATGCGGGAGATCAAAAAGGCAACGAAGGATACTTTCTTCCTGTTTCGATGATCTACGAAACACTTCAAAAACAGCCTAATCTTCAATTCGTTTATAATGAAATGATTCAAAAAGGATCATCTCCGGTTAATCCGATTCTTTCCGCTTCCGCGGTCGGTGAACTTTCTCCGGAAAAAGCGCCGGTCAGCAACGCCATCTTTGAATATCAGGAACCAATGCGCACGAGTCAAACCGGAAATACGCAAAATATACCGCAAAATTCCTTGCAGGCCAATTTCTCACAAAAATCCGCGCAAAATAATCAGCCGCAAATTTCACCGGTCTCCAATAATCAGAGTGTCCAGCGAACAGCTCAAAATCTTGAAGAGAATTTGCAGACACTCCGTCAGTATCAAGAGGCGGGCGCAGAAATCACCTGCATTATCAACTGGCCCAAAAATGCCCCCAATACAGCACCTGACCGACGTTCGGAAGTGATCCATTTGCCTCTTGCAAAATAATACAGGTGATTCGCATTTTAATTTTATCGTTTTTTTTTTCGGCGATGGACGTTATAATCCGACTGCTCTTAAAGATCAGAATCGGAAAAACAAAGCATGAACAGTAAAAGATCCGGATTCGAAATAACAAGCGTTTGTTCAACAGCGTTTATAAAAAAAATACCTGAACGGCATTATAAAAATGAAAATTCAAGAGCTGATCCAATTTTTTGAAATGATCTTTCCGCCGTGTTTGAGCGAAAGTTTTGATAACACCGGCTTTTTGATCGGCGACCGGAACAAAGACGTTCATTCCGTCATGACCTGTCTGACAATAACGCCGGACTGTATTGACGAAGCGAAAAAGTACAAAATTGATCTGATCGTTTCGCATCATCCGTTTCCGTTTCTTCAGGCCAAACGATGGACCGCGGACACTCCGGACGGACGAACACTACTGTCACTGGTTGAAAACAATATTGCCGTTTACAGTCCTCATACCGCACATGATTCGGCTCTTTACGGAATCAATGAACAGCTTGCCCGGCGTCTTGAACTGGAAGAAATCGAACCGATTTGTCCCGCTCCCTTGGGAGAGGTAATCGCTAAAGAGGAAATGCTTCTCGGTCTTGATTCGGTTGACGATTCCCTCCATCAAAAAATTGGAAAAGCGCTCGGAACCGGTCGGATCGGATTATTGAAAAAAGAGATCACGCTTAACGAATTCACCAACAAGGTGCATAAGATCCTGAACTGTCCTGTTATTCAGGTAGTCGGCGACGATTTGTCAATTATTCGCAAAGTTGCGATCGGATGCGGAGCGGCGGAATCTTTTCTGGATCATGCCGTTAAAAAAGGCGCGGATGTTCTTTTGGTCGGAGAAGCGAAATTTCATACTTGGTTGAAGGCGGACGCCTGTTCGATCTCCCTTGTTATGCCGGGGCATTATTACTCGGAACGCTTTGCGATGGAAGTTCTGGCCGAACGTCTGACCCGACAGTTCCCCCAACTCGATATTCATGTTTCAAAAGAAGAACATGATCCTGTTCATTATTCGTTTAAATGAAATTTCACTGTTTCTTATCTTAATTTTATATAACGTCAAAAGAATGCCGTTTTATGAAGTCAATCGGCATTCTTAACGGAAAATTGAAAATTCCGGCAGTAAAATTCGTTATCAATTTAAACCGTCAAAATAGATCCGCGACATAAGTCATCGGTTATTTCTTTTGACTTTTCAGTTCACCGAGAAGACGACCGGCTTCCGCG
>CAZZEF010000292.1:2163-5568 GCA_964652875.1 uncultured Planctomycetaceae bacterium | reverse complement strand
ACCGGCATTTAATGGCTTCCCGAATGAAACAGTTTTTGAGAAACAGCTTGAAGCAGCTCAAAAACGTTCCCGTCCCCGAATTGGTCGAAAAACGTTATCAACGATTTCGCGAGGTCGGCGTCTTTGTTGAAAACGCTGTCAAACATTTCGGAAGTGCGCAAGCTTATTTCGAAAGTGCCGATGGTCTTGAAGGCATTAATCCTTTGCGGGAAAACCAAAAAAAAGATTGATTTTTCTGCTTTTTTATAAATAGTAATTTCATTACATTTTCCGTTCCAACATCAAGAGAGCCGCCGATTTAACAAGTTAGTCAGCGAAACGGCGAAATTTTTATAATGATCGCGACACAAAAATCAATAAAGGTTAATGTTCAATAATAAACACAATTAAAAACAACAAAACCAATAAAAGGCAACAGGATAAAAAATGGAAATTTGGCCGGCAATAGATATTCGCGGCGGGCAGTGTGTCCGTCTTCGGCAGGGAGATTATGGGCAGGAAACGGTCTATGCTTCAGTGCCCGCCGAAAGAGCGGCTTATTGGAAAAGTCTTGGCGCGCGGCATTTGCATTTGGTCGATTTGGACGGAGCCAAAGACGGAACCGTAACGAATCTTCCCGCGATTCGAAAAATTATTGAAACAGTCGATATTCCTTGCGAATTGGGCGGCGGAATCCGAACGGAAGAGACCATCAGGGAACTTCTCGACTGCGGACTTTCCCGACTGGTTATCGGAACACTCGCGCTGAAAAATCCCGACTGGTTCCGAACAATGATCGAAAAATATCCTTCTCGTCTTGTTCTTGGAATCGATGCCCGAAACGGAATGGTCGCAACCGATGGCTGGCTTGAAACCAGTTCGACTCCAGCAGCCGATTTGGTTAAACAATTTGAGGGACTCCCTTTGGCGGCTCTCGTTTATACTGACATTGCTACCGACGGAATGATGAAGGGCCCCAATATTGAAGAAATGAAAAAAATGAGATCGAAAACCGCTGTTCCGCTGGTTGCGTCCGGCGGAGTAACAACGATCAAAGACGTTGAAAATCTTTATTCGGCCGGAATGCCCGCCTGTATTATCGGAAGAGCGCTTTATGAAAAAACGGTCGATCTGAAAGAGGCTCTCGTTTACGAAAATCCCGGCAAATAATTGATCGAAAACTTGAATTGAAGATCAGATATAATTGATCAAGGATCCTGTATTTTGGACTAATAAAACCGGTATAAAGAGATTTTATTTTAAAGAAATTTTGACCGGATAAAAAATTTTTACCAATATAATCTGAATAACTAATATTAATTTGGAGGCGGTTTGAAAAATATTTCCCGATTTTTTTAAAAGAGTCAAGATATATTATACTGCAACCGAAAGAGCTTTTTCGTTTTCCGGCTTTCTTCGAAAATCAAAAATTTTTCGAACAGGGAAACGGATCCTCTCCCAAAAGAAAATCGGGATATTTCGACTGCATTCCTTTCCGTTTTTCATATTGCGCTTTGTTGAGTTCATATTTTTCATTTTAAACAAAAAAATGAAAGACGTTCCTAAATAATAAAAAAGGAAAAAGATCATGAAAAGCATAAAAAGCGATTGTTTAAAAAGTTCTGCGCGTTTCACTCTGACCGTTCTGATTCTGCTGTTTTTCTCTTTGAATATTTCAATTGTATCAGCGCGGACCGATGCAGAAAAGAAACCGGGAAAACCCGCCCAATCAACCCCCCAAACGGTTCCTAAAGACAAAAACACCAAAAAAACGCCGGAATCTTCAAT
Source organism: uncultured Planctomycetaceae bacterium (assembly GCA_964652875.1). Lineage (GTDB taxonomy): Bacteria > Planctomycetota > Planctomycetia > Pirellulales > Thermoguttaceae > JAUNBG01. The sequence continues at coordinate 3,801 of CAZZEF010000292.1, read as the reverse complement.
GAGTGCGGAAGAACTCCTCAATTTGGCAACGGAAACCAAACTGAACGCAAACGGACTTCTTGATTATACAAAAGTAATTCTTCTTTGTCAAAAAGCGGAAGCCAAGGGATTATTGAATGAGAATCTTGAATTCTGCAAGCAGTTGAGAATTTCAACTCAAATACAGCGCGGATTGGGAATCGCCCAATATTTTATGCAGGACGATCTGTCACTTGAAAAATTACCGCTTGACTGGATCAAGTTTCGAAAAATAGCGTTGGAAGATCTTGAATCAGGTCAAAAGGAATCCGAAGAAAACGCGACAGTCCAGCTGGCCATTGGCCGTCTTTATCTCCTTCCGCAAGGTAATCGGGAAAAAGCGAAAAAGGCGCTTGATCTGGCAATCAAAGCGGCGGCGGACGATCCTGTTATTATGGTTAAAGCGCTGAAATACCGGGCCGAACTTGAAAGTAACCCGCAAAAGGTCCTCGCACTGCTTGATCAGGCGGTTAAACTTAATCCCGAGGACAGTTCCATTCTTGCCCAACTGGCCAATCAATGGCTCAAAGCCAAAGATTATTCAAAAGCCCTTCTTTTTATCGACAAAGCGATAAAAAAGAGTCCAAATAACAAAGAAAACAAACGCGTTAAGGCTTATATTCTTGCCGGACTTGATAAAAAAGATGAAGCGGAAAAACTCTTTAACGAAACACTCGGCGGATCCGATCAAATACTGGAAAAGGTCGAACGCGCCGATTTCCTGTCGCAGCTTGGTAAAAAACAGGAAGCGATTAAGATCTTTTCCGAATTGGTCAACCGTTATAAAAGCCCGGGCCTTTACTATCTTCGCGCTTCAATGTACGCGCAGGATAAAGAGTATAAAAAGGCTTTAAACGATTTAAATCTCTGTTTGGGAAATGATCCGAATTTTTCCGACGCCATCCGACTTAAAGGTTTTATTTATCTCGAAATGGGAAACTATTCCGAAGCGATTCGGAATTTTGAGCTGCTCCTTAAAAACAGTCCGGACGATGCTCTTAAAACAAGTCATTTGGCTTACGCCTGGGCCAAAAAAGGAGATCTCGCCAAAGCGGTTGAAATCATCAGTGCCGGCTTGGTAAAAATGAAAGATAATGTTGATCTCCTCCGAAACAGAGCCGATATTTACCTCATGTACGGAAAATGGAAGGAAGCCGTTGCCGATTATGAACATCTTCTGAAAATTGATCCGAACGATTCCGGTGTTTTAAACAATTATTCCTGGATGCTCTCAACCTCCCCGGAAGCTTCCGTTCGAAACGGGAAAAAAGCTCTCGAATACGGATTAAAAGCTTCCGAATTGACTTGGTATAAAGAGTCTCATATTTTAAGCACTTTGGCCGCCGCTTACGCGGAATTGGGACAGTTCGACAAGGCTAAGGAATGGTCCTTAAAATCGGTTCTCCTGGGGGAAAAGGACAAAATGCCCCGGATCGACGATCTGCGCGCTGAATTGGAGAGTTACAAAAATAATAAACCCTGGCGCGAAATTCCCGAAAAACTTCGCAAAGATAAAAAAGGTTCCCTCCAATCAACTGTCAAAGCCGACGCTCCAAAAGCCGACGCTTCAAAAGCTGACACTCCAAAAGCTGACACTCCAAAAGCTGACACTCCAAAAGC
>CAZZEF010000292.1:936-2063 GCA_964652875.1 uncultured Planctomycetaceae bacterium | reverse complement strand
CTTCAAAAGCTGACACTCCAAAAGCTGACACTCCAAAAGCTGACACTCCAAAAGCCAACGCTCCAAAAGCCAACGCTCCAAAAGCCGACGCTTCAAAAGCCGACGCTTCAAAAGCTGATACTCCAAAAGCTGACACTCCAAAAGCCGATACTCCAAAAGCCGATACTCCAAAAGCCAACGCTCCAAAAGCCGAGCCGAAAAAATAAACCAAACGTTCACCAATATTTTTCAAACGAAAAGGCGTCCCATTTTTATAAAACCAATATTTTATTTTCCGTCTTTTTGACCAGCTGACCTCAAAAACCGCCGCCAGCTGAATTTTGAGTAAAGAAATAAAATATTATTGGTCTGTTCCGATCAAAAAAAATAATTAACCTGAAAACAGGAATGAAATAAGGAAGGATCATTTTGATGAATAACGAAGCGGAAGATCTGCGGGAAAGCGGTGCGCCCCAAGTGCCGGAAGAACTTCGAAAAGCTTATTCTCTTATTGAAACGGAATTGGAACAGGTCATGGATCTCCTCCGGAACAATCTTCAGCATTCTGTTCCGGAAATAGATCAGGTAATTCGATATTCTTTCAAGCTGGGCGGAAAACGGCTGCGGCCTGTTTTGGTTCTTTTAACCGCTCTGGCTTGCGGAAAAATAACACCGGCTCATCTTCTGTCCGCCGCCGCGCTGGAACTGATTCATACCGGAACGCTCGTTCATGACGACATTTTGGATGGCGCCCGTTTTCGGCGTCATTTGCAAACGATTCATGTTGGCTGGGACAGTAAAACAGCGGTTCTAACCGGTGATTTTCTTTTGATCTCGGCGATTCGGATTATGACACAAACCCAAGACATTAACGCCTATCATAAAATCGCCGAAGCTTGCGGAAAGACTTGCGATGGCGAACTGCGTCAAACCCGTATGCAAAGCTGTTTTGAGATGACCTTGGATGATTATCATAAAATTATCGCCGGTAAAACTGCCGCGCTTCTTCAATGCTGTTGCGAATTAGGAGCATATTTTGCTGGTGTTCCAAGCGATCAGATCGAAAAATTCGCTTCGTTCGGCTTTAATCTCGGCTTGGCCTTTCAGATCATCGACGATCTGCTTGATCTGACCGGCGAAGAAGACAA
>CAZZEF010000292.1:0-926 GCA_964652875.1 uncultured Planctomycetaceae bacterium | reverse complement strand
ATTGGGAACAGATCTGATCAACAAGAAACCAACACTTCCGCTTCTTTATTATTTACAGGATGCTTCGAAACAGGAAAAACAGGAGATCCTGCAAATACTGAACAGACCAATGACCGATTTGAATCAAAGAAATTTCGTTCGGGAACGATTGACCGCATTCGGTTCGGTTGAAAAGGCGTTCCAATACGCGAAAGATCTTTTATTGACCGCTCTCAACGATATTCTTTCACTTAACGGCCCTTGCTTGGCGCACGATGAACCGAAAGATCTTTTAGAGCGAAAAAGAAGCGCTTTTGCTGCTCTTGGAGATATTGCCCATTTTGTAATAAAAAGAAAATTTTAAAAAGGCATAAAGACAATAACAATGCATACTTTTAACCATTTTGAGACAAAAGTTCGTCCAAATCTTTTTAAAGGACATGAAAAAAATCGGACGATAACGAAAAATCTGCTTGATCAGATTGGCGATACTCCAATGGTTCGTCTTAAAAAGCTGATGCCGGGTCCGGCCGAACTGATTGCGAAACTGGAGTATTTTAATCCGGGGGGAAGTTCCAAAGATCGGATTGGAATCATGATGATTGAAGAAGCAGAAAAAAACGGTCTTCTTCAAAAAGATTCGCTTATTATCGAACCGACAAGCGGAAACACCGGGATCGGCTTGGCGTTGGCCGCGCTGCTGAAAGGCTATCATTTAATTCTGACAATGCCCGATACGATGAGTATCGAACGCCGGAAACTTTTGAACGCTTACGGAGCGACTCTTGTTCTGACCGATGGAGCGCTTGGAATGAAGGGCGCCATTGAAAAGGCCAATGAGCTGGCATCAACTATTGAGGGAAGCTTCATTCCTGCACAGTTTGATAATCCTGCCAATGCAAGGGCGCACAGGGAGACAACAGGTCCTGAAATCTGGGAGGATACAG
>CAZZEF010000291.1:0-5578 GCA_964652875.1 uncultured Planctomycetaceae bacterium | reverse complement strand
GCCTTCATTACTTTCGGAAATTTATCGTAATAATATGTTTTAGGATAGGCTCTTAATCTCCGTATTCTTGCTCATCTCTATATTAACAGGTAAACGACCGCTTATTTTTGGTGTTCACAGCGTAACGTTCTCGCAGCGGCCACCATATTTTCAAGCGAAGGAACGACTTCGTCCCAGGAACGCGTTTTCAAACCGCAGTCGGGATTGACCCAAAGCCGTTCCGCCGGAATCCAGTTGACCGCCTTATGCAGCAGTTCAATGATTTCCTCTTTGGACGGAATACGCGGACTGTGAATATCGTAAACTCCGGGACCAATTTCATTGGGGTATTCAAAATCGGCAAACGCTTCCAGAAGTTCCATTTTACTTCGGCTCGATTCAATACTGATCACATCCGCATCCATATCAGCAATGGCGTGAATCATTCGATTGAATTCGCTATAACACATATGCGAATGGATTTGTGTTGAATCCTGAACTCCGGAAGTCGTTAAACGAAAGGCGCCGACGGCCCAGCGGAAATAATCCGGTCTGTTTTTCGCTTTGATCGGGCAACCTTCACTCAAGGCCGCTTCGTCAATTTGAATGACACGAATACCGGCCTTTTCCAGATCACAAACTTCGTCCCGCATGGCCAAAGCGATTTGCTGACAGACTTCCGAACGGTCCAAATCATCACGAACAAAACTCCAGCAGAGAATGGTAACCGGCCCGGTCAGCATTCCTTTGAGCGGTTTTTTTGTCAAGGACTGCGCATACTGTATCCATCGAATCGTCATGGGATTCGGACGGGAAACGTCCCCGTAAATGACAGGGGGTTTTATACAACGGCTTCCGTAACTTTAAACCCAGCCATTTTGTGTAACACAAAAACCGTTCAACTGATCGCCGAAGTATTTCACCATGTCGTTGCGTTCCGGTTCACCGTGAACAAAAACATCCAGTCCGATTTCCTCCTGTTTGCGAATCACCTTGGCGATTTCATTTTCAATAAAACTGTTGTAGGTCTCTTCTGTAATTCTTCCATGAACGAAGTCGTTTCGATAGCGTCGAATTTCATCGGTTTGAGGATAGGAACCAATGGTTGTCGTTGGAAACAGCGGAAGACTAAGCCAGCGTTGCGATTCTTTTCGAAGATTGTAGGAGTGCTGGCGATGTTTCATTTCTTCCGTAATTTCAGAACAGCGTTTTTGAACGGATTCACTATGAACCCGTCGGCTCTGACGCCGCGATTCGATCACAAACTGGTTGTTTTGTTCGGCTTCGCAGGGAGTTCCTTCTGTCACAATTGTCTTGAGTTCCGTGATTTCCTCGCATTTTTCCGAAGCAAATGCCAGCCAGCTTTTTATCTCCGAATCCATTTTTGTTTCGAACTCAAGTGTCTCCGGACAATGCAGCAGAGAACAGCTCGAAGCAATCATCATGCGGTCCATGCCAAGCTTTGCCTTGATTTTATTGAGTATCTCCAAAGAAGCCGCATAGTCATTTCGCCAGATATTTCGCCCTTCGACAATTCCTGCCGACAAGATCATCTTCTCCGGGAATCGATTGAGAATGTCATCAAGATTCATTCCTCCGCGAACAAGATCAAGATGGAGACCGGCACATCCGGAATCAAGGGCCAAATCAAGATGATCGTCCAACCCGTCATAATAAGTGGTCAAAAGGAGTTTGACATTAATAGGGATGGAATTCAGAAATTGATAAGCTGTTGTAAAACGATTTCGCTCCTTTTCAGACATATCGGAACAAAGAATGGGTTCATCAAGTTGAATCCATTGACCGTAAGCGGAGAGTTTCGTCAAAATCTCTTTGTAGACGGCGAGCAATCGCGGCAGAAGATGCCAACGGTCAAAATCGTCGTCATTTTTGGCAAGAGCGAGAAAGGAGATCGGTCCGAGTAGGGTTGGTTTAACTTCAAAACCGGCCTCGACCGCTTCGCGGGTTTCGTCGAAAATTTTCGATGAACACAAGCAAGGCGAACAATCGGTGTCAATTTCCGGGACAATGTAATGATAATTCGTATCGAACCATTTAGTCATTTCCATTGCCGGAATATTTTTCTTCTGATCGCCGCGTGCCATTGCAAAATACAATTCGGCACTTCCAGACGGCAGATCACGAAACCGCTTGGGAATGACACCCAAAAGAACAGCGGTATCCAATACATGATCGTACCAGGAAAAATCGCCCGTCGATACGAAAGACAGACCGGCATTCTTTTGAACTTTCCAATGGTTCAAACGCAATTCCCGACTGATCTTTTGTAATTCATCAAGAGTGGAATTGCCTTTCCAATAAGATTCAAGAGCGAACTTCAGCTCTCGTTGGACCCCCATTCGCGGAAATCCTAAAACATGCGTCTTCATTCTGTTACTCCTTTTTGGTAAATAAATCAACAGGAGCAACGACAACTCGATACAAAAATAGTGTACACCAGGATGATTCGACTCAATACGTCAAGTAATGATTAAGTCAAATTTCCATTCCAACACGCTCTTTCCAATCGCGAGACAGTCGTGCTACAAATTCTATTCCACGACGTCTTCTGACTTCCGATCCGTAATGATTGATCCTTCCCATAAATTCAGTGAATCAATCTGGATAAAAATTCGGTTACAGCGGCGCGTCCGCGACGGATTTTCACCGTCTTCCGTTTCGTGGAATCCGTAAAGATTCCGCCTTTGGTACGAACACGAATAAAACAGTTCGACCAAGACGACAATCTTTATTAATTATACCGAATGACCAGACCTTGTAAATCCCCCGTAAAAACAGCCTCGCAAAAAAGATTACGGAAACAAATACACTTAAAGAATAGTGTGAAGTTGATGGCATAAAATGAGCGGAGTACGTTTTGGTGAATCGCATGTCCTTACTTGGGAAATCTGAAACCTTCTCCATCTTTCCTGATTATATCGTGAGGTTCTTCAGAATCCTCTTGGTCGTTGAGAATACTCTGTTCCAAAACACGATTGATTGCAATGACTCGAAATTGGAACGAAATCCCTTTCAACAGAGCCCTAATTCTCCAGGTCGAACGATTTCATGTTTTGTTATGTTTGGAACAAGTTGGCCCTGTTGGTCAGTGTTGGGTTGATTCGGGTTAGGACAGCCTTCTCAAACAGAACACAACTCGTGCCGGAACTGGGACCACATTGGGTAAAAATCGGATAAATCGCAAACCGGTTCTGATAAACGGAAAAAGTGATGAGGAAGACTATTTGGCAAAATCGGATTGGGACCAGGACATAAGGTAATCGACTTTTTCTTGCTGTCTGATTTTTTCTTAAAACGTGTATCAATTCCGGTCGTATTTTTCGGTGATCCTTTCCAAAAAAATCGTGGCGGCGGGCGAAAAGATTTGATACTTTTTCCAAACAATATCGAGTTTACTTTCCAAAATGGGCGAAAAGGGTCGAAAGCAAAGAGAACTGTATCGGGTAACATTCACCAGCTTGTCGATTGTAATCGCGCAACCGAGTCCGGACTCCACCAGAATCGCCGCGTTGTAAATCAAATTGTAGGTCGCGACAACGTTCAACTTTTCCGGATTATCACCAAACCAGTTGAGATAGGGATTTTCCACCCGTTTTTGGCGTATCATATATCGAGGAGCAATCAGGGGAACATCCAGTAAATCGTTGGGGACAATTATTTTTTTTGCGGCCAGCGGATGATCTTTGCGCAGGACGATTCCCCAAACGTCTTTGTCCGGAAGACTGACGCTGTTGTATTTTGAAATATCAACTGGCTGAATGACAACACCAAAATCAATAACGCCTTTGTCAAGGCGGTCAATGACGTCTTCCGCATTACCGCTGTAAAGGTCGTAATGAATGCCGGGATAGTCTTTTTTCATCTCTTGAAAGAGTTCCGCAATGGCGCTCATCGCACTGCTTTCACCGCCTCCAATGTGAATTGTCCCTGAAATACTTTCGCCCAACGAATAGAATTCATCTTCCGTTTTTTCAACGATTGCCATGATTTCCCCCGCTCGTTTTCGCAGAAGCATTCCTTCCGGCGTCAATATAATATTATGACTGCCGCGAATAAATAATTTTTGGCCCAACTCCTTTTCCAAATCTTTCAGCTGACGGGATAACGTTGGCTGCGTTACCTGAAGCGACAATGACGCCGCTGTAATACTCCCTTCCCGGGCCACTTCCAGAAAATACTTTAAAACCCTTAATTCCATTTTCTTACCTCCAATTCTTGTTTTTGTACAGTAGTGATCTTATACCTTACAGTTTACCCGATTATATATGCCTGTCAAGCATATCATATTATGCCATATAGGCATTTGCTATTTCTTTAAATCATGCTATACTTAAGGAAAAGTTGAAAAATCCTTTGAAGGAAAAGAAAACAGAGATGAATACTAACATGACAATCAATAATATCGAGAGGGATCGTTCCGAAATACTTCAGAATTTAAATGACGCCGGTTGCGACGCAAAAACGGTTCATAAGTATATAAAGCTTCAAAACGAAGGAAAAAAGCAGGAACAATTGCGGCTTCTCTCCCAGCAAAGAAGAAATCTGCTTCATGTCGTTCATGAAAATCAGAAACGGATCGATTGTCTTGATTATTTGATTCACCGGGTTGAAACGAACGAAACATTAACCTGTCAGGAGAAAGATTGATGAAAAGCAGAATATTATTGGCTGTTGGAATGATCTGTTCTGTATTGATAATAATCAACATCATGGAGGCTCAGGAAAAAATGAACGTGCTGAATGAAAAAGAAGAAATCTTCGTTCTGGTCAGTGCGAGTGCTGCCCGGGGAGATCAGATCGCGCTCAAGGCAGCTCTTGCGTCCGGATTGGACGCCGGGATTACGGTCAACGAATTGAAGGAGATTTTGGTTCAGGTTTACGCGTATTGCGGCTTTCCCCGAAGTCTTAATGCACTTGATACTTTTAAGTCGCTTCTGAAAGAACGGGAAGGAAAAGATGCGGAAGGAAAATTGCCCGGCCCGCTTCCGAAAGGAAAAAGCGTCGATTTCGGAACGGTCAATCAAACCCAACTTTGCGGATCACCGGTTAAAGGACCTCTCTTCGAGTTTGCACCGGCTATTGACGAATTTTTGAAGGCTCATCTTTTTGGTGATATTTTTGGCCGGGACAATCTTGACTGGAGAACCCGGGAACTCGCAACGATTGCCATGCTGACCGCCATGCCGGGAGTCGAACCGCAACAGAAAGCACATATCGCCATTGGTAAAAAGAACGGTCTTTCCGGGGAACAGATTGACGCGATCATTGCATTGGTTCAGGAAGGAAAAACGAGCGTGCCCGAACACGATTCCTTTCCATTGGGGAAAATAAACAGCGGATACGCAGAATATTTCAGCGGAAGATCCTGGCTTGCCCCTTTGACAATCAATCAAACGCTGGACGTTCCTGTTTTCAATGTAACGTTTGAACCCGGCTGCCGCAACAATTGGCACAAGCATACCGGAGGTCAGATTTTGATCGCCGTTAGTGGAATTGGATATTATCAGGAACGCGGAAAAGCGGCCCGGCGACTGGTAGAAGGTGATATTGTCGAAATTCCACAAAACGTGGAACATTG
>CAZZEF010000290.1:0-5604 GCA_964652875.1 uncultured Planctomycetaceae bacterium | reverse complement strand
TGGAACTGCTCAAAGAATCCGGCTGCAACGCTATTCGGCTTTCTCATAATCCATCGTCGCCGGAACAGCTTGATCTGCTGGACCGAATGGGCTTTCTCGTCCAGGCCGAAGCGTTTGACGAATGGAAGCGCCTGCATGAATATTCCGTCATTCGCCCTTATACCGACTATTTCGACAACTGGCATGAACGGGATCTGCGCGCACTGATCCGCCGAGACCGGAATCATCCGTCAGTCATTATGTATTCCGTTGGAAATGAAATTCCCGAACTGACCCGGCCGGACGAATTTGTCGCTATTGCCTCCAAACTTCAGAAAATCGTCAAGCAGGAAGACACGACCCGTCCAACAACGTCCGCCAATAATTACGGACCCAGCGGTATTAATGAAATCGCCCGGGTTTTGGATATTTTCGGATACAACTATTTCGGTCGGAAGATGTATCCTTTGTTTCATCAAAAGAATCCCGACAAATTTGTTTACGGAAGCGAAATCGTCAGCGTTGGATCAAGCCGGGGTGAGTATTTCTTCCCGCTCGGAGGGGACTCCTGGTCCGGAGTCGTCAATTATCAGGAAAATGGTTACGGTGTTTCCGTCCCCGGCTTCAATCCGGCCAAGCCATTGGAAAGTTGGGCAGCCCCCCCCGATTATGAATTCAAGGCAATGGATGAGTATCCGTTTGTCGGCGGCTGTTTTATTTGGTCCGGGTTCGACTATCTTGGAGCCCCAGGAATGAACGATACGATTGCCCGTCTCAGCAACCTGACCGATCCGAAACTTAAAAAAGAAGCGGAAGCCGAAATCAAACGGGTCGGAATCCCCTTTGTCCCGCTCAGGATCTGCAAGTCCGGTCTGTTCGATACCGCCGGTTTTCACAAAGATTCATTCTATCTCTATCAAAGCTACTGGCGCCCCAATTATCCAATGGCCCATCTTTTACCCCATTGGAACTGGCCCGACCGGCGGGGGGAAATAACGCCCGTTCATCTTTTCACCAGCGGCGACGAAGCGGAACTCTTCTTGAACGATCAATCACTCGGACGCAGAAAAAAAGGAAAATTCGAATACCGTCTGAAATGGGAAGACGTCCAATACGAACCCGGAACCTTAAAAGCGGTTGTTTATAAAAACGGTAAATTTTGGTGTTCGACAGAAATCAAAACGACGGGCGCTCCCGCCGCTGTTCGCCTTAAAGCTGATCGAAACGTTATTAAAGCCGACGGAAAAGATCTCGCGTTCGTAACTGTCGAGATCGTTGACAAAAACGGATTGATCGTTCCCAACGCGAACCTTGAAGTCCGTTTGAAAACCGAAGGTGCCGGTCGATGTGTCGCAACGGACAATGGCGACGGCTGCGACTGGACTTCGTATCAGTCTCCTGACAGAAAGACGTTCAACGGACTTCTTCTGGCCGTTTTTCAAGCCGTTCCAAAACAGTCCGGCGACATAAAAATCAAGGCTTCCGCCAACGGACTAACGTCTTGCGAACTCACTGTTAAAGCTCAATAACGCAATCCTGCCGTTCTGTCAATTACGTTTTATACGGACAGAATTTAAATTCTTCAGAAATTCCGCCGGTTGACTGCGGCAATCTGCGGAAATGACGAAAAATATAAAATGAATGCGGTATAAAACGGGACAATGCTGTCAGCTGCCTGTCCCGATGATTTTGATGAACGACAACAAAAAAACCGGCATGACTCTCTTTCTGCCGGTTTTTTTATAAAGTAAAAAAGAAATTGGGGGGCTGCCGTTAATATTAAAGTCAAGCGCCGGTTCTCATAAAAGCCGACGTCATCCGGCTTGTTTTTTCGACGCCATTGGTATTACAGACTTTGAGTTTCACCGCCATTAATGGATCCGTAAGCGCCCCAGACACCATAATAAGAATTACCGACATTAAAACCGCTATAGCCGAAAGAAGCAGTATCGTATTTGTCCAAGTTGCCGCAATCAATCGTTTCGGAAAAGAATCGAACTGATCCATCCGCCAAAACGCCATTGATCCCGCCGCTATGATAACTTGACGCGCTGCAAAGTCCATATCCGTGACCGGGATGATTATTATTGGTTCCCCGGCAATTCGGACTGTTGGGAGGAAGAATCGTTTGAATGCCATTGATCCCGGGTCGTCCGTCAGAAAAGGAATCACCGCGTCCATATCCGGCTACTGTTTTACCTTCGACAAAGGTCCTCGTATCCGCGGGATTAATGACCGCCAAACATGTTTTGGGTTTTACCGAACTGGAATCGCCTTTATCATGAACATTTCCTTTGATTTTATTTTGACCGTCCCCCTTCGCAAGCGCGACCACTTGCTCCGCAATAGCCAGCGTATTGGACGTCCCGTCGGTCAACTGAGCCATTCCGCGCGCCCCGGCCCATCGTTCCGGCCATCCTCCCGTTCCGAAAAATCCGCGTGTTTTGCCGCTCTCATCGCATCCGTAAATCGAATCCCCCCAACTTCCCGGGTAACTGCATCTCATATTATTGTTTGTCCAGGAACAAGGATCGCCCGCATTTGAATCGCTCGGACAGGCCAAATAGGGAATCAGTCCTTTATAAGCTTCAATATTTGCATTCACTGACGACCAATAAGCCCCCCCGTTAGAATTGACAAGCATTTCATAACGAGCTTGCTGTTCGCAAAACGGAAGCATAACGACATGAAAGGAGATAATATGCCAATTCCTCCAAGCGCCTGTCGCGGGATCCGACAGCTGATCCGTTCCGCCAAGTGCCGGAGGAAATGAGTTGTGCGTATCATGATAATTATGCAGTCCGATCCCCATTTGCTTTAAATTATTGGTACATTGCATACGCCGGGCCGCTTCCCGGGCCGCCTGAACCGCCGGTAAAAGCAGTCCGATTAAAATACCAATAATCGCGATGACGACCAAAAGTTCTACCAAGGTAAACGCTTTTTTCATAAAATACTCCTTTTAGCAATAATAAAAATATTTACCCATAAAAAACGGGAGTCCTGATTTACATACATCTGTATACACTTATGTCCTTTTACAACAAGATTTTAGACAATAATTTCCAAAATACATTGTATTCCAAATACCAATAAATATCAATGGATTTTTAAAAAAATAATAATAATTACAAGTTTTATGAAAATATATTAAAAAAACAGATACAATAACTGAAATTTAATAAAAACAAGAAAATTTTCATTTCTTCGCAAAAAAATTTTTTTACTTCTGAAACAAGTTAACCGAAAGAAGCGCCGATAAAAAACAGTCCTGTTAGAGGTCAATGACCGCAATCAGTCCGAGAGCCGCCGCGGGAACAAATTCGGAAAATTATTTGCTTTATATCTCTTTTCCCCGCCTGTCACAATTGATCATATAATGATCATATAAATAATTATATCTCTATGTTATTTTTATTCTTATACAGATTCCATCATGAATTTTCCATTATAACGTCAAAAGAACAGCCGATTCCCGCGGTCAATCGGCGGAGAGGACGAAAAATTTAAAATAAAAGCAGGATAACATCTTTGCTGATATAACCGGTTCCATTATGAATTTTCCATTATAACGTCAAAAGAGCAGCCGATTCCCGCGGTCAATCGGCGGAGAGGACGGAAAATTTAAAATAAAAACAGGATAACATCTTTGCTGATATACCGGTTCCATCATGAATTTTCCATTATAACGTCAAAAGAACAGCCGATTCCCGCGGTCAATCGGCGGAGAGGACGAAAAATTTAAAATAAAAGCAGGATAACATCTTTGCTGATATAACCGGTTCCATTATGAATTTTCCATTATAACGTCAAAAGAGCAGCCGATTCCCGCGGTCAATCGGCGGAGAGGACGAAAAATTTAAAATAAAAGCAGTATACATAAAACAGCTCGTCCGCATTCCAGTTTACATTATCGATCTTTCTTTCCTCCGCGATCTTGAGTTGGCCTTGTCACTAATCAATTCAAGACACTGCTGTTCGGTTAATCGCCAAGATGCCTCGGCTATTCCATTTATTTTCTTGTTGATCTCACCTGCTTTACACAACCGGAAACATTGCCCTCCCAAACGGTCCGGCTTTATTATTCGAATGATCTAGAATAAAAAACAAGCGTAAAAGCAAGGCGTCATACCTCACTTTCACGCTTTGGGAAACAGATCTCTTCGATCGGTTTAATTTTGATTCCAGCCTTCTTTTTCCTGCTCTTTGGAAAATTCGTCCAAAATGGTTTTCGTACTTCGTCCAACTCCGAATCGTTTGACTCCGTAAGGAAGCATTTCGCGAATTGTCGCCAGAGAAGAAACGCCTCCGGCTACTTTCAATTTGATCTGATCGCCAACAGTTTCTTTAATTAGCTTTAAATGTTGGATCTGTGTTCCTGTTTTAGTCCAGCCGGTTCCTGTTTTCACCCACTGGGCGCCGCCGCGGACAACCAGTTCGGCAGCTCGTTTTATACTGTCCGGTCCCAAAACAGGCGTTTCGATAATCACTTTCAAAGGAAGAGATCCAACAGTCTGTTTAACGGCTTTAATATCGTTCAGTACTTCGTCATACATTCCGGAAAGCAGAAAACCGACATTGAGTACCATATCGACTTCATCAACCCCCAATGCGACCAGACGAGCGGCTTCATCCGTTTTCATCGCGGTTGTGATCTGTCCGCTCGGATAGCCAACGGTCCCTCCGATAAAAAATCGGGCGTTCAGGCGCGACCGTTCTTCCTTCAAAAACGGAAGAAAACATGAAAGACAAAACGCGGCTTTGCAGTCGTATCGGGCAGCCCATTCGGCAATGCAGGCCACATCGGACTTGGTTGAAGTGACCTGAACAGCACTTACATCGAGAAGCTGCGGAATAAACAGATCGGTTTGAGACACTTTTTTATCGAACATAACATTTTTACCTGTACTTTTCGTTTTTTACTCAAGGGGAGATTTTTGAAAAAATGATATAAAAAACGAGACCCATTTCTTATTGTTTGGAATTACAGCAAACAAAAACTGCGACGGACAGGGACCTCAAGACACGCAACAAGACACTCAATGCGAATCACTGGATCCTTCATTTTTATTTTAGCAATGAAATCGACTTTATACAAGTCCGGCAGGAATGAAAATCATAAAACAATTAATATGAGCAACAAAAATTTATACAGATCTCCGGATTCGCCGAAAGAAAAGCAGCGCGATCGCCAACAGAAAATTCGACTGATCCATCAAAAGCGGAAAATCTCTATTTTGATGAAAAACGTTTTTGATCCGGACAAAAATTTGCGTATTTTCAAATGCGGACGATAGTGTAATCGAATTTTTCGCTTGGGATAAAGAGGAACTTTTTGACGCGTCATCGAACCCCTTTGGACAATTTGGTGCATCATCTCCCGAATCAACACCAAAATCGGAAGAAGCAAACCGATCGGAGATAGACTGATTTTCGACAATATACATCAATTTCCCAACACATTGATATACCGTTTGTTCATTTGTTTTTCGGCTGTTTATTCTTTTAAGTTACAATTTTTTATTCATAAAAAGTTGTTTTATACTGCCGCTATTTGAAATTTTCCGTCTTCTCTCCCGATTGCCTTCGTAAATCGGGAGGTTTTTCGGCTTCGTTCCGGAAAAT
>CAZZEF010000289.1:0-5623 GCA_964652875.1 uncultured Planctomycetaceae bacterium | reverse complement strand
CACCCAATCAGACAGTAACGCCCAATCAGACAGCAACACCCAATCAGACAGTAACACCCAATCAGACAGCAACGCCCAATCAGACAGTAACGCCCAGTCAGACGGCAACACCGAATCAGACAACATCGTCAGGAACGGGAAGGTGATAAAATGCGTCAATTAAGAAACTTCATTATTATATTGTTTATACTCCTCGGAGCGGGTGGATATTTGGGACGGATTGCTTACAATAAAATGTATAAGGCGCCCCGTCTGAAAAACGCGGAGGCGAAACAAAAGATCATGTCGGATATGACGACCGGACGTCAAACACTGGCAACAATGACGCAGTTCACAAACATGAACATGCCGCTGTATACGCGATCATTTCCGACCAACGCGTCATCCGGACGGACAGAATATCAGATCTGGCTGACACAGCTGGCGGAATTTTGCGGAATGAACGAGCCGGAAGTAAAAATCGGCCAATACAAAAACGGATTCGGCGGCGCTTCCTTGCAATTTCAATTGCAGGCCCAAACGACGATGGAAGGACTTTATCGTTTTCTTTATGAATACTATTGGGCTCCATTTCTGCATCGGATCACCTCAATGGATGTCCAGACAATTGAAAAATCGGATCTTCTTTCCGTAACGTTCGTTTTCGAAGGCTGGATCATGATGAAACAGAATCCTCAAAACGCCTATCCGCTGACCGAACACCTTCCCGCGACAACGGTTCCTTATCGAAGACTCGTATCAGGAACGCTGGCCGCTTACGCACCGTCAGCGCAAAAAGAACTCTTTCGGTATACTCCGCCGAGCGGAGTTGACGCGGCGCAATACGCTATTTTAACCGGTATCCCGACCGCGGCCGACACAACAAGCGGCAAGACAGTAACGCAAACGCGCTGGAAACTGATCACCGACGGCAAGACCATTACCCGCGGCATCGGCGATCGTCTGACCATCGGATCGTTCGACGGCGTTATTGAAGATATTTTTGAAGACATGGTCGTTCTTAAACAGATCAACGGTTCGCGTTGGATATTAACGCTCGGTGAAAATTTGAGCGAAGCCGCCGCGATTCCCCCCAATCTGTTTTAGATCATCCGAATCTTTCTGTTTTAGATCATTCGGATCTTTATTCGTTTCATATTGTCCGTATTTTAAAATTTCCGCAATATCCGTCGTTTGACATTATCAACCGGGCGGTCTTTTGACGTAAAAATGAAATGTCCGTAACGTAGCTGGAGTCATTTTAATTATTCACAAAATTATCAGGAATCATCAGGTGAAAGCATGACAGAAAAAAATTTTGATCGACGGCATTTTTTGGGCGCCGCGGCGGGCGGTCTTCTTTTGACAGGCGCAAACAGTACCAGTTCGGCCGCCGATCCTCCGAAGGTCGAAACGAATCCGGAAATAAAGGACCAAGCGCTCTTAAAGGATCTTAATGATATTTCGGAAAGTCATCCATTTCTTCAGAGGCCGACACCGGACAGTGTAACGGTTGTCTGGTCGATCAAACGGCCGGGAACCGGCTTCGTCGAATGGGGCGAAACCCAAAAGTTGGACAAAGTCGCCCGCGATTCCCAATTCGGTCTTTATTCTTATGACGATCGTTTTCTCAGCGCAAAAATTACCGGACTGAAACCGAATACGACTTATTATTATCGAACCGTTTCGATCGGAATGAATTTTCCGCGATACAGTCGAATGGAAATCTCCGACAAGAAAATTTACAGTCCGATCCATTCGTTCAAGACACCGGATCCGAACGGCGGCAAGGCGAGCTTTTTCGTTATGAACGACACCCATGAAAACATGCCGACCTTGAAACTTCTTACGAAAAAGATCATTGAAATCGGCGCCGATTATACCGTTTGGAATGGCGATCTTCTCAACGACACTAATTCCGCGGATCAGGCGGTCAACGGGATCATGATGCCCGGCGGCGTTCCGTTCGCGGCTCAAAAACCGGTTCTTTTATCGGCTGGAAATCATGATCATCGCGGCCCTTGGGCTCGTTCGCTGCCCCGACTCTTCAAGCCTTGGAATCAGAACGATCCCAAATACGGCGATATTCCTTATGCCTGGTCACTGCGTAACGGACCGATTGCAATGATCGGACTGGACACCGGAGAAGACAAGCCCGACTGGCATCCCGTTTGGGGCGGGCTGGCCAATTTCGATCCGATGAGAAAACTTCAGGCCGAATGGCTGGAAGACACTCTCAATCGACCGGAAATCAAATCGGCCCCCTTTATCGTTGTCTTCTGTCATATTCCCATTTACAGTGCCGATCCCAACGCCAATCCGGGCGACATTCTCGAACGCTGGGCCAGCTGGCAGCGCCCCTGCTCAAAATATTGGTCTCCCCTTTTGAAAAAACATAACGTTCAAGCGGTTATTACCGGTCACATGCACCGCCTTATGCCCGCAGATCTCCCGGATGAAAACCGCCCCTGGACTCAAATTCACGGCGGCGGACCCGATCTGAAAAACAATGCCGCGTTCATTCACGGTCAGATCATCGACGGTAAACTGGTCATTCGTCAGGAAAAACTGATCGACGGATCCGAAACCGGAAAATGGACTTTTTCTCCCCGATAATGCCGACCGATCCGATTGGTCAAAAACGTCAACAATCCGGCCGAAATCCAAAACTTTTCGGCTGGTATCAAAAAAGAATTTTTTGATTAAAATATTATCAGAGCATAAAATACTGGAGATCAAAATTGAAAAGAAGAGATTTTATTTATTTTGCGGCGCTTTGCGCCGGGGGATCCGGCTCCCTGTTCGCGCAGGAACCGACCGTTATTTATATCGCCGGTGATTCGACCGCCGCTTCTTACGGTCCGAAATATAAACCAATGGCCGGTTGGGGGGAGTTCGTTTCCGACTTCGTAACAAACGGTGTTCGCGTTGAAAATTGCGCGGCCGGCGGACGAAGCCTCCCTTCCTTTCGCCAGGAAGGACGCTGGGACAAGATCCTCAACTCGCTGAAAAAAGGCGATTATGTTCTTATTCAGTTCGGACATAACGATCAGAAGGTTCCCCATCCGGAAGAATACGCGCGCACCGAATACAAAGAAAACTTAAAAAAATATGCGGCCGAAGTTCGAGCCAAAGGCAGCTTTCCCATCTTCGTGACTTCCGTAACCCGGCGCCTGTTTGACAAAAACGGACAGTTGATCCGGTCGCTTAAAAATTATCCCGACTGCATGAAGGAAGTCGCCCGGGAAACAAAGATCCCTCTGATTGATATTTATTCCCTGACACGCGCAAAAATCGAACAGGCGGGCCCTGACGATTCCAAAAAATATTATACGCATCTGGCCCCCGGCGAATCTCCAAACTATCCGAACGGTTCGGCCGACAACTCTCATTTTAATGTCGAAGGGGCAAAAATGGTCGCGCAACTCCTGATCGATGACGCCAAACGTCAAAAACTGGAAATCGCGCGACTGTTCAAATAATTCTGATCCATTTTCCGGAAAATCGGCGGCTTCCCTGGCCGACAGAAGCCGCCGGTCCCATTCGGTCTCTTTTTCAACCGCGAAAAAAGTCTGTTTCCGGACTCAAACGAAAAATCAATACGAAAAGGCGGGTCGGTTTACGAATTGTATTCACTCCGTTTTTTCAATTCATTATCAGAAGAACGGCCGGTTTACAAAGTCAATCGGCGGAAAATTTAAAAGAGAACAGCATACAATAACAGTCGGATAAAACAGAGAAACAGGAACAAACCGCCGACGGCTTTGAGAGGAAGGTAAATGAAATTTTTCATTGCGGGCATTATGCAGGGATCCATCGTTGAAAGCAGTCTCCATCATCAAAACTATCGCGCACTGATTAAAGCGATGATTGCCCGAAAATTTCCCGACGCGGAAATTTATGATCCGTTCGAAAACAATAAAAATTCACTTCAATACGGAGACGAGGCGGGCCGGGCCACTTTTCTGGCGCATAACAAAATGTGCGGTCAGGATGTCGATGTCCTGATCGCTTACATTCCCGAAGCCTCAATGGGGACCGCCATTGAAATTTGGGAAGCCTGGAAAAACGGCGCGCTGGTCCTTTCAATCAGTCCAATGGTCCGAAATTGGGCCGTCCGCTTTTTAAGTCACGCGATTTATCCCGATCTCGCCGCGTTCGAAAAATCCGTCGAAAACTGGTCCGTCGTCAACGAAAAACTGACCGGCTGGGAAGTTTAATCTTCGAACCGATCTCCGTTTCCGAATCGAACTGCTCCAGTTTTTTAGCATTGGATCATTGATCCGAATCGCTTTCCAACATTTTTTGTTTTATATCTTCACGAACACTTTTTCGCGTTCTCCGAATAGCCTGTTCGATAAAAAAATAATCGAACGGGTTATTTTTTATTCTTAAATAGAAAATATTCTCTTGAAATGCTGAAGCGATTCGTTTATACTTGTCATTAATCATAATTGCTTACGTAAACGCGTTTCTTTCAATAAGGGGAAAAAAATGAAACTTTATGAGACTTGGATATTTTTTCTGCTGCTGACAATACCATCAGTACTTTTTTCATCGGAAAACCAATCGAGACCGAATGGTTCCGCTCCGGTCAAAACACCGGCTGAATCGCGACATTTCACTCAATACACGGATCCGGAAAGCGGCGTTGTCTCCTGGATTTTAAAGCCGAATACAATCGCCATGAACCAGCAGACACTCTATTTTATGAACCGCTCCATGTCAAAAGACGGACGCTATCTTTGGTTTTACTGCATGTTCAGCATGAAGGACAGCAAATCGCTGGGCGTTCTCGATTTCAAGACGGATGAAGTTCATTATTTTCCCGAGACAAAAGGCTGCGGTTTTTCGGCCTTGGTTGACGAGGAGACCGGATTCATTTATTGGGCCCACAATAAAAAGGGGATCTTCCGGCGTTCGCCTGATCCTGACCAAAAAGCGGAAAAGATCTGCGGGATCCCCGATGAATTTCCCCAAGGAAAAATTTATCAGATCGTCTGTCATTTGTGTTTTAATCCGGACAAAACAAAATTCTTTCTTGATTCCCGGGTCGATAATAAATTTTTCTGCGGATCGTTGGATATTAAAACCGGCAAATACACGAAATGGGCCGAGATGGATTTTATGTTCAATCACGCACAATTCAATCCGGTTTATGAAGAGCCGGTCTTTATTTGTAAAGAATTCTGGAACGACCCTGTTTCAGGTAAACGGATCAATATTCCCAAGGGAAAGGACGGTGTATATGAACGTCTTTGGCTGCTCAACTCCAAAACGAACTTTAAACGTCTGACGCCTTATCAGAACGGATACGCAACTCATGAATGGTGGTCCGCCGACGGCAATGCTCTTTATTACTGCTGTCGTTACGGTGTCGTCCGATACGATCTGGCATCCGGAAAACAGACAGTCGCGCTTCCCGAACGGTCCACTCATGCCCATTCAAGCGTGAACGACCGCTGGTTCGTTCATGATCTTTCGCTCGGTCCTTGGTACCGCGGCTGCTCCTGGGCTGTTCATTTTTACAATACGGAAACGAAAAAGGATCTTCCAATCGTCAGTAAAATTCCTGCTTACAACAGTAAAGAGAATGAAAGTGTTTTGCATCCGGATCCGCATCCGCAATTCGTTGCCGACGATC
>CAZZEF010000288.1:0-5653 GCA_964652875.1 uncultured Planctomycetaceae bacterium | reverse complement strand
CTGGCCGCACGAAAAGCAATTCAGGATCTGACCATTAACTCCCCGGCCCGATCACTTCCCGACTCAATCACCGCCGCCGTTCGGCTCCTGCAAAACTCAAAATTCGACCGGCGCGAACTCTTTGTAATTACCGACAAAAGCGCAGAAAGTTGGCCCGGACGACAAAAAGAAAATCTCCTCCGACTCCTTGACGGCATTCATAAAAATAAAGAAGACGGTCGGTCCGATCTGAATATCTGTCTGCTCGACTGCCGTCCGGAAGAAAAGAACGCCGAAACCTTTTTCAACAGTTCCCTGCTCAATTCCGGACTGTCGGCGGAAACTGTCGCTCTGAATACGTCGGTCCGGCTGGAAACGGAACTCGCTCACACCGGCGCCGCTAAAGAAAAAACCGTCGAACTTTCACTGCTGCCCC
This sequence comes from uncultured Planctomycetaceae bacterium, assembly GCA_964652875.1. Classification (GTDB taxonomy): domain Bacteria; phylum Planctomycetota; class Planctomycetia; order Pirellulales; family Thermoguttaceae; genus JAUNBG01. The sequence continues at coordinate 5,238 of CAZZEF010000288.1, read as the reverse complement.
TGACGAAAATCGACCGCGCCAACGCAACAAAAGAAAATTCGCCCAAGATCGTATCCAACAATTCCTCCAATACGAATCAAATGGAGGATCCTCGAAGCAAAAACACTTTTTTCTTTGATCGGGCGGAAAAAAAAGCCTCTCGATCGGTCTCGTTTCCCAAAGGGGATTCGCGGCGGACCGTTTCTTTCCAAATCACCGGACTTAAACCGGGATTTTATCAGGGCGCATTGCGGTTTTCAAGTCCGGACGCACTGGCCGACGACAATATCCGTTGGTTTTCTTTTGAGATCAAAAGGGACGCTAAAATTTTAATCGCCGCCCCCGATCCCGCCGATCAAAAGACCCTCTTTCTTCGCGAGGCTCTCGCACCGGCCGAACTGCGCAAAATCGGAAGCGCTCCTTTCGATCCGCAAACCGTTTCTCTGACCCGATTCGAAAAAATGTCGGCCGCCGAACTTGAAAAATATCAGGTGATTTTCCTTCTCGATCCCGACCGCCGACTGGCGGATCGCGCCGATGATCTTCTCGCCTTCGTCCGAAACGGAGGAGGACTCGGGATCTTTTTCGGTCGTCATGCTCCGGCACCGGCACTTCAATCGGAAACCGTCCGCGAACTGATCGGCGGCAGGATCTCGCAGCAGGTCCGTGTACCCGACTGGACCGTTCATTTAAGTCCCCGCGGATATGAAAACGGCGTTCTGACCGCGTTCCGATCCTTCTCGGCAGGAACGGAAATTCCTTGGAGCGCACTGACGGTCGGGCGCTACTGGCATTTCACCGATCTGTCGGAACAAGCGGTTCGACTGATCGATTATTCGGACGGACGACCCGCACTCTTTACCCGCTCGATCGGAAACGGAACCGTTTTAACCGGAACGTTTCCCCTGTCCGATCTTCCCGGTGACGCCCCTTGGAATATGATCCCGACCGGTGATACCGCTTGGATCTTTCTGGTTATGATCGACGGAGCCGCCCGGCATTTGATCGCAGGACGAACTTCCTGTCTGAATTATTTAACTGGTGAACCGGTCATTTTACGGGCCGACGGAGAAAAGATCCCTGATAAAGCGGCAATAGATCTCCCGAACGGTCAAAAGATCGAACTGACCGCGGAAAAAGATCAGGCGCGAATTCAGTTCCCCCGCGCCGGTCAAACGGGCCATTATCAAATAGAAACTGCGGACGGACCGGTTTTTCCCGCTGGTTTTTCTGTTAATTATTCACCGGCCGAATTCAATTTAACCCCGTGTTCCCCGACGGAAATCGAATCGTTTTTTCCAAAAGATTCCGTTCGATGGATTACCGGAAATGAAGATTTTGAATCGGTTCGAACCCGTCAGCGGATCGGACGCGAACTTTATCCGATCCTCCTCCTGCTCCTAACAGGCCTGATCGCTTTCGAATGGATCTGCTCGAACCGCTTTTATAAAAATTAACAGGCCGTCTTACCAGCGGCTGACCGGCTGAAGAACGCCCGCGATTTTATGAAGAAGAACGTCAAGGCCTTCCCCGGTCACGGCAGAAATAAGAACCGGATCCAGATCCAGATCCCTTTTAAAGATCTCGACCGTCTCCCGAGCCTCGGGAAGATCCGCCTTGGTCACAACGACCAGTTCCGTCCGCTGAACCAGTTCCGGATCGAAAATTTCAAGTTCCCGGCGAATGGTTTTATAATTTTCGACCGGATTCGTTCCGTCCAGCGGCGCCGGTTCGATCAAATGGATCAGAACGCCCGCACGTTGAACATGTTTGAGAAAATCGTGACCGAGTCCGACTCCGTTGCCCGCACCCTCAATCAGACCGGGTATGTCGGCCATAACGAAGCTGCGTCCTGAATCGATCTGTACCAAGCCCAGATAGGGGGATTTGGTCGTAAACGGATAATTCGCAATTTTAGGACGTGCCTGCGACATGCGGCTCAAAAGCGTACTCTTGCCGGCATTAGGTTTTCCAACCAGTCCGACATCGGCGATCATTTTCAGTTCCAGCCGAACAGTTCGGCTTTCGCCCGGCTCACCCGGCGTTGTGATTCGCGGAGCGCGATTGATCGCCGTCTTAAAACGCATGTTCCCTTTTCCCCCGAATCCGCCGCGCGCAACAATAAATTCCATTTGATCCTTGTCCAGATCCTTGATCATAAGATCGTATTTCTGATCGAATACCATTGTTCCGACCGGAACCTTAATGATCAGATCTTCCGCCGAGGCGCCATGACACTGCGAGCCTTGCCCCTGTTCTCCGCTTTTCGCCTTCCAGGATTTCTGCATCGCCAAATGCGCAAGACTGGAAACGTCCCGATCCGCTTTCAGAATGACACTTCCTCCGCGTCCGCCGTCGCCGCCATCCGGACCACCTTTGGCAACATATTTTTCACGCCGAAAACTTAAACAGCCGTCGCCGCCCTTGCCCGCCGCTACTTCAATGACCGCTTCGTCAATAAACATTCGATTCCCCGTGTCTCTTTCGATGATCTGTTTCTGATCAATCCGTATTCAAAATTTTTTATTATTATCTTGTAATTATATTTATAATGAATTATACATGCTCCTGATGTTTCGTCCAGCGGTCTTGTATTTTTGTCCGATTACCTTTTTTCGCGTTTTGCGGCCAGATCAAAATATTTCCTCTCACGGGGACGCCACTGCGAGATATAAAATTTCCTCTCCCTTCTTCCGGTAAGATATTTAAAGGATCAAACGAAGAAGATCCAGAATTCGTGACGCGAAAAGCGAATCGATCATTGCCGGATGACCCCCAAAGACGATCTCTTTTTTATGAAAAATTTCGGCCGACGCATCATAAACACCAACTAAAACCGTCTTGTTCTCCTGATCATCTTTCGCTTGATCGGGATAAGGACCAACCATTAAAAGATAATCGGCTTTATTATCCGCGGCGAACCTTCGCACACATTCGATCAACTCCTTTTCCCCAATCGAATCATTTTGTGAAAATATTCGTCCGCCGACAAAGATCTCTGGCGCCAGTCGGGAAGCCAAAAGACCTCGCGTTCCCCATTCGAAAACTGCCACTTTTTTGCCGCTCTTCCGCAGTTTCGCGGCGATTACACCGGACAGCGTATCGTCTTCTTCTCCAAAAACAACTTCACCGAGTATGTTATAAATAACGGATCGTGTCTCTTCGATCTGCCGCTGACATTCCCGGACAGAATCACCCTCGGCCCGAATTCGCAAGGTCATAATTCCTTCTTTTACGGTAATTCCAACAGTCGGAACGTGATCCCGGGCTATCAGATGCGGCAGTTTCGATTCCAGCTCGCTTTCCCCCAATCCGAAACACTGTATTCGACGCGAAAGGACATAGTGCGGTCGGCCAGTAATCTCCTTCTCCAACTCAAGCGCCCGATCGCGTCCTGTTTGGATCCACATTTCTTTCATTTCCGCGGGTACGCCCGGAAAAACAAAGAGCCGGAAACGGCCGATCCCCAAACCAAAATCGGCCCGATCCCCGTCCAGATAAAAGCCGGGCGCGGTTCCATGCGGATTGGGAATAATAACAGCGCCCTTGGGAAAACATGCCTGTATACGGTTCGAATCGGGCATAAATCGTTTTCGTTTGGCGAAATGATTTTTAATATGCTCAAATGACGGCTCATCGAAAACAAGTTCGCGGCCAAACGCTTCCGCAACCGCCTGTCGCGTTAGATCGTCTTCCGTCGGTCCAATTCCGCCGCTTATAATAATTAACCCGCTTCGGCTCGCCGCGATGCGAAAGGTCGTTGTCATGGGAACCATTTCATCGCCGATTGTCGTATGATAAAGGGTTCGGATTCCATGTTCCGTTAGATCCGTACTCAGCCAGGCGGAGTTCGTATCCGTAAGCGCTCCGGAGGTGATTTCGTCGCCAATAGAAATTATTTCCGCCGTAAAATTCTTTTCTGTCATGATTCACTCTGTTTTTGTTTACATTGTTCTTTTTACTGAATTCATTCTTTTTTGTACCAGTGTTAAAAATATTTCTCCCGTCAATGCGTGAACCGAATCAGAACACTTTCTCGCCAACGCCTGGGGATCAGCTTGGGGATCAGCCAGGGGATTGGCCAAGGGTTCAACGAAGGGATCAGCCTGGGGATCAGCTTGGGGATCAGGAAATTTATTCCGAATACGGTCATTCAAAGAGAATCGGGAGGAGTGTTCTTTCTAAAGACGCCAGACTGAGAGAATTTTTGCAGATCCGACATCATGGGCGAATTCATTTGGATCGGCGGTTCAAAATTCCAAGGAAGAAGAACAGTGAATGTACTGCCGCATCCCTGTTCACTTTCGACAGAAACATCTCCTTCAAGAATACGACAGAGTTCCTTGACGATCGACAATCCCAGCCCGCTGCCGGAGAATTCCCGTTTCAGCGCATCCCCGCCGGGCGCGGCAGATGATCCCTGCCGGAATTTTTCAAAGATGGTTTTTCGCTCCTCTTCCGATACACCAACACCGGTATCGGTCACTTTCATTTCCATATATTCGATTTTAAATTCATCCTGAGATCGGGAAGACGACCAGTTATTTTGAACGGCCGATTTATTTTCCTGCGGATACAAAGGGGCAAGCGAGATCTTGGCAACGGCTACGGAAATGCGTCCTCCTTCGGGCGTAAATTTAATCGCATTGGACAAGAGATTATTCAGGATCTGCTGAATTCGACCGGGATCCTGATACATTTCCGGAAGGTTTTCCTGAATATCCTCGGTGAGTACAAGATTTTTCCGGTCAATCAAAGGCCGGGCCATATCACACTGGGCGTCGACGATTTTATCAATGGTGAAATGTGAAAGTTTATACTCGATTCGTCCGGCTTCAATGCGCGCCAGATCAAGAATATCGTTAATCATCGAAAGGAGCATATTGCCGGACTTGCGAATATTTTCGACATAGCGACGCTGTTTTTCGTCAAGAGTCTTAATTGTTGCCAATACATCGCTGAATCCGAGAATACTGTTCAGGGGGGTACGGAGTTCATGACTCATAGTCGCCATGAAATCGCTTTTGACACGGTTCATTTCGAACAGCTGCAGGTTTCGTTTGGCCAGTTCATCGACATTTGTTTCCAAAGCGCTGTTGGTCTCTTTCAATTCCTCCTGGGTTTCCATGAGAAACTGGAGCATACGATTAAAGGCGATACCGAGCGCCTCGAATTCATCTCCGGTATGCAGATCGGCGCGTCGTGAGATATCCCCATCGCTGATCGCTTCACTAACCAGCCGCAATTTTCTCAGCGGAC
>CAZZEF010000287.1:0-5714 GCA_964652875.1 uncultured Planctomycetaceae bacterium | reverse complement strand
GATGCTCTTGTTCAAACGGGAGAAGCCTCGCAAAATGCCAGAGGTTTCTTTGGCGGCGGTATTGGATACACCGCAGATCCTTCACAAAAACCAATTTGGAACAATATGGCCAGTTTGCTTGACGGAACTTCCAATACGATAGCCGCTTCAGAATGTATTGTTTCGGAAAAAAGCCAAAACAATCGTATCAAAGGGGGAATCGCTTACAAGATGAGCGATCTTAAGCCGGCCACCTGTCTGACCGTTATTAATCCGAATGAACCAACGATTTTTGTCGTTGGAACCGCCGTCGGAGATCAAACGCGCGGATACATGATTGGTTACGGTCGTCCCGGCGTTACTTATTTTTCAACCATTTTACCCCCGAACTCGCCCAACTGTTCCATTGGAACGGAAACGAAACATCAGGGAATTTATTCCGCATCCAGTAATCACAGCGGCGGAGTCAATGTTCTTTTCGCGGATGGCTCGGTTAAATTCATTTCCGAAACGGTCGATTGGGGAACGACTCAAGATCAAAGTTCTGAACCAACCGGTGCCAGTCCGTTCGGTACTTGGGGCGCAATGGGGTCTATCGCCGGAGGTGAAACAAAAACTCTTTAGTTCCTTTGGGGAATACGTTTGAAACTGCTCAAAAAAATATAAAAAATCCGCTGTCAGTAATATCATTTATTGCGGCGGATTTTTGTTTCCCGGAGAAGAGGAAGTAACTGACGCCCAGAAGACAAATTTTGCCGACCGCTTGCCGGTGAGACAATCACCAAAAAGGAAGGGATACAACAGCGGACGTTTATCATCCGAAAACACAAAGGCGAATAAAACCGAATAACATTTATTTTATACTGCTTTTATTTTAAAATTTCCATTATTTCCGCCGATTGACTGCGTGAATCGGCTGTTCTTTTGACATTATAATCCCGTTGACCGAATTTCATCGATCGTATTTTTTATACTGCTTTTATTTTTAAATTTCCGTTATTTCCGCTGATTGACTGCGTGAATCGGCTGTTCTTTTGACATTATAACGAAAAAATTCATTACGGAACCGGTATATCTCGCGAAAAAACGGTCCCATCGCGGAAATTACAAATAATTATTGCGGCTGCCGAAAGACTTTTTTTCCATGTAAACCCGTGTTCCGCCTGAACTGAATTCCACTTTATCCATAAGATAGCGCATGAGGTGAATTCCCCGTCCGTTAGGTGTTCGAAGATGATCCAAATCGGTCGAGTCGGGCACAAGATCCGGATTAAATCCTTCGCCCTCATCGGAGATTTCTATTCGGACAAGATCCCGGGAGATCCCGCAGCGGACATTGACTTTTTTCCAGGATAACGAATGATTGCCGTGACAGACCGCGTTGGTCAGTGCTTCTTCAATCGCAATAAAGACCTGGTCGCTAATCTCGTTGTTCCAGCTGTTCTTGCGGAGCTTGTCCGCTATTTCTTCGGCAAGACGGCAGGCATCGGCGATACTGCTGGAAATGCTTTCCTCATAAAACAGCCACCAGTTTTTGTCGTTCGAACTTGTATTTACAAGCGGAATGTCTGAACTGGAATGCCCGATGTCAAAAAAACTGATAAAAGAATTTCTTGTGTTTCCGTTCTCAAAATTACTTACTTTATCGGGCAGCATTTTTCTCTCCTTGTGTCTGTAAAATAACCTGCTTGTAAATCGGTCAATTTAATCGGTATGTTTATCCGGATTTTGTATGAGGTCAGCATTTCAAATTTTCCGTCATTTCGTCTTCGGCCATTGTGAACCGATCTGTCTTCTGAAATCAGAACTGAAAAATTTTTATACTGCTCTCCTTTTAAATTTTCCGTCGTTTCCGTTGATGGACCGCAAGTGAATCGGCTGTTTTTTTAACGTTGGAACGGAAAATCCATAATGGAATCGGTATAAACCAAATACAACCGGATAATTTTCTTTTAAAAAGATCTTTTATGAATCATTTCATGTTATCGAAAGTATACACTCAATTTTAAGAAAATCAACCGTTAATACTTGTAAATCAATCATTTATGTAAACATTACAAACGTCAGTGTAAAAATTTCCTCTTGTTTGTATTTTTTTAACACTGAAAGAAATTGGTATCCGAACAATCAAATAAAGAGATCAAAAATTTTTGACTGATTTTATGTTTGCCGGAATTTGACATTGGAACCGTGTTTCGTTATATTTAATACTGCTCCCCTTTCGTTGTTTACGCCGGTTGATCGGGGGAATCGGCTGTTCTTTTGACGTTGGAATGGAAAATATTTAATAGAATCAGTATAATCATACAAGGAGTAAAAATGACATTAACACGAAGATCTTTTTTTAAAAGCGGTTGGACCGGGACAGCTCTTGCCTTACTGTCCGGCGCCTCTTCCGATGCTCTTTTTTTCGCAAATGAGAATGATTCAACGAAAGCGGGCCCTCCGAAGATACTGCATCAAACGGATCTGTTTCATCCTTATGAAGATCCTGACGATCATTTTGATTTGGCGGTTGTTTTTGCGCTTGCCCAATTGGGCTTTATTGATCTTGCCGGAATACTCCTTGATTATCCGGTTCCCGATCGGCATCCCGGCGATTCAGCCATCGTTTCCGTTGCGCAGATGAATCGATTGACCGGACTGGCGGTTCCTGCGGTGATCGGGGCAAAATACAAGCAGAAAACGCCGCAGGATACGCTTGCGGATCTGTCTAAAACGGAAGCGGCCGGAATAGAATTCATTCTTAAAACGCTTCGTGAATCACCGGGACCGGTTCGGATTAAAAGTGGATCGTCCGCGCCTGACGTTGCCGTTGCGGCGTTGCGGGAACCTGAACTGTTTCGAAAGAAATGCGGGGCAATTTTCGTTAATTGCGGCGCCGCTTTTCCGAATCCGCAAAAGCCGAACGAGACGGAATATAATGTTCAGATCAATCGTCGGGGACAAATCGCCCTGTTCAATCTTGTCCCCTGCCCGGTTTATTGGTTTCCTTGCTGGCATGTGACGAGCGATTGGAAATCAGGCGAATACGGAACGTTTTTTAAAGCATCCCAGCGCGAAATTTTAAAAGGTGTTTCCAACGGATTCCGTTATTATCTTTATTACATGTTTTCAAAATCGCAGGATTTTCAATGGATGCGAAAAATGGAAACCGGCCCTTCCAAGTCCGATTGGGAGAAGATCCTTTCGGGAACAAGATTTTTATGGGCGACGGCAAGCATTCTCATGATGGCCGGTCGAACCGTAACTCGTGACGGTGAAATCGCGGATGAATCTGAAGTGCTTCCGCAAGACGCTTTATATCGGTTGGAGAATATAAGGGTCTGCGCCGATGAAAACGGAAATATCAAATGGGAACGATCCGAAAAGAACGAAAACCGAAAAATTTTTCATGTTCTTGATGTTGAAAAGTATCCCGCGGCCATGACTCGGGCGGTCAATACTCTCTTTCGCTCGTTTGTGTAAGCCTTTTAATTTGTTGTTTGACAAAAAGGTATACCAATTCCAGCATGAATTTTCAGTTATAACGTCAAAAAAAAGCCGGTTCACGCAGTCAATCGGCGCAGATGACGGAAAATTTAAAAGAAAAGAAGTATAATCAATCCTTATAACGCAAGAATTAAGTAGAGAGATTCCGTTATTCGATCTGTTTTTTCAAAATTGACGGACAACATAACCGATTCGATTGTTAACAAATATTTACGGAGTTGGATCTTATGAACGAAATCAAATCTTCTGATAGTCGAAAAAAGTGCGTCTTTCGATCTCTGATGCTTCTGTTTCTGTCAGTAGCTGTTTTTTCTTTTGCTTTTTCTTTGCTTGAAGTTTCCCGAAATTGTTCTCGATCCGCCTTCTGTATTAATAATATTAAAAACATTCGGCTTGGGCTTCTTAATTACGTCCATGTTCATGGAACTCTGCCCCCTGCCTGGACAACGGACGAAAAAGGAAAACGTCTTCACTGTTGGCGGGTACTCCTTCTGCCTTATCTCGACAACGTTGATCTTTACAAAAAAATTCGGCTTGACGAACCTTGGGACAGTGAGTACAACCGTCAGTTTCATAACATAACATTGGAGTTTTTGTGCTGTAAAAATTCCAAAAAATGTCCGGGACAATGCAATTATTCCGTTCTCCTTAAAGAAAACGGACTCTTTCCCGGCGCTGTTTCTCATTTGGTTGTCCCGGAAGATGATCCTGAAATTATCGTTGTTGAAAATCCGAATTCGTTCTGCTGGATGGATCCTTACTCCGATATTTCTTACGAAAAAGCGGTTCAGGAGGCCAATCATATGCCGGACGCCAACTGCGGTCATCCGTTCAAAAATTATGTTTTTTCCTTTGGCTGCGTCTCTGTTGCAGAAAAAAAACGATATCTTTGGGCAATTGATTACAAAGGGGATTGTCAAAAGTGTCTTCCGGGAAATCAGATCAATTTCTTCCTAAAAAAAGAAATTCCCAAACAACAGTGAAGCAGAAGACAAGGATTTTTATTTAATTTAAGAAAATTTTATTCGATCTCTTTTAAAATCACACAGTTTAAATTATAATATGGAGATTGTTGTCGGCGGAGTTTTGAAATGGTTCAAAATCCAGCCGTTAAAAACAGCTGATCCCGAAAAATCAAGATGGAACAGATCATGAAACATTTTATTCGCTTTATTTTAACAGTGGTCATTCTTTGTTCGATGACTTTTCTGATTTTTGCGCAAGAGGCAGGTAAAAAAGTGGTGTCCAAGGCGTTAATCCCGAAAACAGCACCCAAGGCCGTCCCTAAAAAAAACGTACAAGATCCCTTTGTTCGCAATAACAACGACAAACCGATGAATACGGTTCAATCGGTTCGAATGGCAATCAACGATATGATCAATCAGTTCGGCGAAGATTATCCTGACGGCGCCAAATATCTCAAAGAACTTGACGCGCTTGACAAGGAAAAAAATCGCGATGCCGCCTGGCAAAAGAAATTCGACACTTTTCGCCGAAAAGCGCTTTTGGCCAATCCGCTTCTTGATTTCGACAAGATCCTTGTCGTTCGAAGCGCAAAAATGCCTGCCGTCCGCGATAATTTTCTGACGATCGACAAGATCCCGAAAACCGGTTGGAGCTGCGAACTGGCTTATGTTACCGATCTGCGGTCCGATGATCCTAAAATATCAACGCTTTACAAAGTGCCCAACAATCGACCGATTCTTAAACCGGAACTGCATTGGAACGCCGACCGTTTCCAATTCACCGGTATTTCTGAAAAAAATCAGCGCTGGTCCATTTTCGAGATGAAGACAGACGGATCCGGTTTACAGACACTGACGCCGACCGATCAGGCCGATGTCGATTTCTTTGATTCCTGTTATACGCCTGATGGTGCGGTCATTGCCTGTTCAACTTCCGGCCGTCAAGGTCTTCCCTGTATCAACGGATCCGATCTGATGGCCAATATCTACCGGATCGATAAAAACAAAACCGTTCGTCAGCTGACGTTCGAACAGGATTCAGACTGGCATACCGCCCCGCTGAAAAACGGACGTATTATGTACTTGCGCTGGGAATACAGCGATATCATGCACTATTACAGTCGTATTCTTTTTCATATGAATCCTGACGGAACCAATCAGACGGAACTTTATGGAAGCGGCTCGTTCTTTCCGACCGCGTTTAAATTCGCCCGCGAATTCCCCGATTCCTCCAAAATCGTCGGTATTCTCGGCGGTCATCACGGAGCAGGCGATACC
>CAZZEF010000286.1:0-5738 GCA_964652875.1 uncultured Planctomycetaceae bacterium | reverse complement strand
GTAAAATCTTCTGCCCTATTTAGGAAGTTGATGATTTCGGTCACATAACTGTTATTTTCGCTTGATTCGAACATCGCGTTGATGACGATTTTTTTAAAAAAGTCCCTGACAGCGTCCGGGTCCCCGTTCGTCTTTGACAGCGGCAGGCAAATTAAAAACACCTCCCGGGTTTCCGGATGGACAAAGACATACTCGGGTTCCGCAACGATTGAGTCAAGCGTTTCAAAAACCGCATCGCATTTAGTCAAGGTTGAAAGTATGCTTTGGAAGACATTGAGCAGCATGTTTTTGTTGATGACACCGACGAGGTAATCCTTTAACGCGGTATTGTTTGTTACATCATAACGGAAGAACCGCCCACCGCCGGATTGGGAAAACTCGAACGGCAGAATGCCGGGAACATTTTCATTGGTCATTATGCCGAAAACAAAAGTGTCAAGCCTGTCCGTTTCCTGCAGCGGAAGAACCAGAAGTTTTCGGTCATCCTGCATCTCATAACTGAAGTTCATTAGCGCCGTCTCCTTTCAAATTGATTTTTGGCAAGTGTTTGAGTCGAACTTGATATTTCCTACATAAAATAGCATTCATGGCGTATGCAAAACATAAAACTGCATAAACTTGCGTTGAAATGTCATATTCTGCATTTTTCACATACTTGCCGGTATGTGGCATTAAGCCGCCGGTTCACTTGTGTATATGCCACCAAAAAAATAATCCCGAAACCCACGCCCAGAATAGCACGGTTTCAGAATTAACAGCGAATACTTACATAAATTTGCGCTGGAATGTCACATTTTGCGCTTTTCGGGATTTTTCAGAGAACTTTCATTTTCAAGGTCACCGTGAAGCTTTCCGTATTATAGTCAACCAAAATGTCTCCGTCATATTTGCGTACGATTTTATCAACGATTTGCAGCCCCAAACCGTGCCCGTCTGTTTTTTTGCCGGTGAGAATAACACCGTCCTCATCAACCGCTACGGGGTTTTGCTTGTTATTGTTAATTTTCAGAACCAGATATCCCGATATCACTTTGGTTTTAATGCCAATATGTTTTTGCGGTCCGTTGTTTTCGATTCCGGTACACGCTTCAATCGCGTTGTCAATCAGATTGCAGAAAACACTGCACAGATCAATTTTTTCGATTTTGAGCTTTTCCGGTAAAGCTGCGCTGATTTCAAAATTAATTCCATTGTTTAAAGCGACACTTTTTTTAACTGTCAAAATAGCATTGACAACCGAATTGTCACAATACTTGATGAAATCCGAACTTTCGTTTGACTGGCTGAAAAAGTCAAGAAGCTCAACCGCGGCCTGTTTGTCTTCAACCTCAGGGGATGACAACAGCGACCGGGCAATCTGGAGTTGGTTTCTTGCCTCGTGTCTCATGTCGGCCGTTTCCGCAAGATGAAACTCCATGAGGTTGATATACTCGCGTTCAAGAACCCGCTGTTTCTCGATATTATCCAGTTTTTCCTGTAATGATTTGTTTCTTGCACCGGGATATAACAATAATACAATGACGCAATCCGCTGCCAGGGATATGACAGCAGCCAGCGACAGCAAAGTTATTTTCATTGCCAATGACTGCCCTGTATGAATGTCCGTAGACCAAGTCAATAGCATAATCTGACTCGACGGGGTAAAAATCAATAATAGCCTGTGTAAAAAAGTCAACTTGCTCTTGTTCTTCTTGTAGAGCTTAATCAATATAGCCGTTGACACAACAGAAAAAGCGAGAATTACAATAAAAACTGTCTGTAGTCTGAATGTCCATATAAAACTCGGAATATCTCTCATATCTGTCCCCCCATATAACTTAAGAACAGTTTCTTCACCTCTTTATACTTTGGCCTGCTGATGGGGACAATTCCTCCCCCATATATTTCGGCACCTTTTATTGAAAAGTTTTTCACTCTGTCCATATTCACGATATAGCTCTGATGACACCTTAAAAAATTACCCGGCAGTTTGCATTCTATCTCGTCGAGTTTCATCGCGGCTTCCCGCTCATAGTCGCTCTCATGGATGATAACATGACGCTTTTGACTTTCGATGTATTTAATTCTGTTGATTTCCACATTGACAATTTCACCCCGGTAAACGATAGACACGCAATTTTTTTTGTCCGCTTCAATCATGGCAACTGTCTTTTCAAATGCCTTGACAAGCCTTTCAGGATCAATAGGTTTATACAAAAAGTATACGGGTTCGACATCAAACACATCCAGCGCGAGGTTCAAATGGCCCGATATGAATATAATTTTTACATGCGGGTACCGCTGCTTGACTTCAGCCGCAACAGACACGCCGTTTTCATCACCCAAGTCAATATCCGTAATCAGCACATCGATACTGCCCTTTGCGATTTCAAACACATAATCATACAAAGCGAATGTATTGCTGAAAACATTCAGTACAAAATCGGCTTTGATTTTTTGTTTTATCAGTTCAGAGAGACTGCTGAGAATTGCTTTATTGTCATCACAGATTACAATTTTAAGCATATTGCATGCCCTTCCCTCATCAGCAAAATCTGTACAAAGTTATTAACCTCTTGAAATATTACATTTTGAAATTCTATCACATACGCTCCTCGTTTGCAAGGTTATTCCAATATTATTCTGAGGTATTCCGCATAAGTGTGTTTTATTATAATAAACGGTAACATTTTCTAAGTTTATTGATTGACAATCATTACTTTTGTTGTATACTGAGTACAGATCAAAGGAATTTGTCCGTTATTTAAGTGCTACTCAATACATGGAGGGCTATCATTGAAAAAGTTAACCGCAGTATTTTTAACTGTTTTAACAGTCCTCACTTTCGTTTCATGTGAAAAAAGCAAGTCCGAAGACCACACAAAAAACACCTTTGTCTCAACATCATCGCCAATCGCACCAACAGAAGAAAAAAATAATGTTGATGAAAAAGTATCAGAGGTTGAAACGCTGGAAAAAAATGTGTTTCAAATTGCACAAGAGAATCAATGGAAGACTGCATATGCTGACTATTTTTCTGACACGAGTATTTACTCGTCAGTTTATGTCTACGATGTTAACCGCGATGGTATACCTGAGGTGTTTTCCATTTCATATTCCCCTCCGGACCTCGGTCAACAGGTTGCTGCATATAATAGAGATAGAGGCGATATTTCTACTTTCAAGTTTGATTTTCATATATCACTTGCTTTATCACCTGGCACGCAACTCTATCTCGAACGTTATAGAAATGTAGTTGTACTTCGAGAAGATGGACAGTCTACATCCAACTACGATTTTCATCATGCGGTTATATATTCTTTGGAGACCACCGGATTTGTTAAAAAGGATGAAATATGGGGGGAGCAATCGGAAAATATTTATGATGAAAATTCTGCAATCGAACCGCGTATAACAAAATCCCTTGAGCTCTTTGATAAAAAATATTTGGAGTTTACAAGAGGCTTAGACTTAATTAACTATGAGGATGTGGCTGTTTCGGATAATATAAAAGCATATCTTGTAAATAAACTGGGTTTGAATGAACGTTAATTCCGTTATAAAGTCGGTGCAATGATTTTTTCACCTTAGAAGCGGTTTGGAAACAGGTTGCCTCAGCAGCATCAAACAGCAGTACGGTAAAGCCCATCAATTATTTATTTTAGATTTAATTTTGTTTCCATTTTAGTCTGCTATTTACTTTAAAATGCAAAATATCGAACTTTGGAGGGATATCATTGAAAAAGTTAACCGCCTTATTTTTAACTGTTTTAACAGTCCTCACTTTCGTTTCGTGTGAAAAAAGCAAGTCCGAAGACCCCACTAAAACCAATGTTATCTCAACACCAGCGCCAATCGCACCAACAGAAGAAAAAAATGATGTTGATGAAGAAGTATCTGAGTTTGAAACACTGGAAAAGAATGTGTTTCAAATTGCACAGGAGAAGCAATGGAAGTCTGCATATGCTGACTATTTTTCTGATACAAGTATCTATTCATCAGTTTATGTCTACGATGTTAACAGCGATGGTATACCTGAGGTTTTTACCAGCCTGTATACCAATGAATTCCCTCAACAGGTTGCTGCATATCGAATAGACAAGAACGAAATTACTACTTTCGAGTTCGATATTGGTTCATCATTAGGCGGAAGTTTGTTTTTTGAGCGTTATGAAAAAGTATTCATACTCAGAGAAGATATACATTTGGACTATCATAGGGCTGTAATATACTCATTGACTTCCACTGGTTTCGTAATTAAGAGTGAAATATCCGGAGATGAATTGGAAGATGAATTTGACTATGATGACAATGCCGCACTTGAAGCGTATAGGAAAAAATCCCGGGAACTATTTGATATGAAGTTCGCGGAATTTACAAAAGGTATGAATTTGATTGATTATGCGGATGTAGCTGTTTCGGAAAATATTAAAGCATATCTTGTAAACAAACTGGGTTTAAATGAAAGTTGATGCGGTAAACAAAATCCAGCACAATACTATTTAGCACATTGCGAGGCTATATCTTTTGATCGGTTGTTAACGTGTCTAATTGGTAACAGATAGGCCTATCAGATGTGAAATCGCTGTAAAAATTATCCTTCATTTACTTTTTTTCATAAAAACAATAAACACTACTAATGCTGCCACAGTCAATATAAAAAACAAGACCGAACCGATCACAAATGCTTCATGGCAAGGTTCCGGGGGCGTTTCAAGCTGTCCATTCGGGTGGGGGCTGGTACTCATATCATCAAGTGCATTTCTGACTTCGTTTATTTGAACAGCATAAAAAATCGACGGAGCTTTTTCATGATCTGTTGCCATAATTGTGTTGATACCAACAACCGCGCCGCCCTCGGTGATAAGCGGACTGCCCGAACTTCCGGAGTCGATAATAGCAGTGTGTTGTATCATTGGAATATTGTTCAGTGATGTAATTTTGCTGATATTACCGCTAGTTATACTGACATTTTCAGGTCGATATGCCGAGTTGTCATTAAACCCATCAACAATATCCGGAAACCCCAGCGCATATACCGTCTCAGACCCTTTAAGAGTATTACTGTCAGCAAGTACAAGAGGTCTTCTGTTGTAAATTGGATTCTGTAATTTTAGAATAGCAAAATCTGCTTTTTCGCTGGCGAATATAATCTCTGCACTTATCTCAATATCTCTATTGGATACGATATTTACCGAAGGCAAGGCTTGACCATAAACTGCAGAGTCTTCGTCCAAGTTTGTTACAACATGCCAATTCGTACAAACTATTGCGGAAACTCCTTCTATTGTTTCAACAAGAAATCCTGTGCCGGAGCCATAAAAGCGTGTTTTTTCAATATCATAATAACTGTTGATTTTCAAAACAGCATCTCTGCTGTCAAGTATGATTTTTGGGGGTTCTGTTGCAAACGCCGGTATCGAAAAAATGAAAAACATGCAAAGAACTGCAAGGATTGAAATAATCTTTTTCATTTTGTTGCTCCTTTTTCATTTCTCGATTATAGGCAGGGGTATGTTACCACAAAGCAATCTACTAATCAACATTGCATGCGCAATATGTCCCGGAATTAGCGAAATTATAAATTTTATTTACTCGATTGTACGTGTATGCAGATTTTTTTTATTTAACGTAATTTTGAAATAGTGATTTTCATGAAAAGAACAGCCTTATGTGCCCTTTTAATTTTGCTGGCAGCAGTATCCGTCAGTTTATCCGCCCTCGCGTATGAGACCGGTTCCAATGACATCACGAATTTT
>CAZZEF010000285.1:0-5754 GCA_964652875.1 uncultured Planctomycetaceae bacterium | reverse complement strand
GGCCCGAAACCCTGTTTTAAAATATCCCAAGACAGCCCCGGCCCCCAAAAAACAAACAAAATAAAAACCGGGTAATTATACCAATTCCATAATGAATTTTCCTTTATCATATCAAAAGAACAGCCGATTCACGAAGTCAACCGGCGGAAATGACGGAAAATTTAAAATAAAAGCAGTATCAACCCGAAAAACAAACATTAACCGTCTGTTTTTCGGGTTGTTCAAAAATTTTTCGAGGCGATCTTTTATTTTTTGAACTTGATCACTCCATTTCATGTGTCTGACACAAACGGCCATAATGAGAAATAGAAAAACATACAGATCAGAATATTGAAATAATTTTTAATTTTGTCTTGACAAACGTTTCTAGTAAACTAGAATACTAAGCAGAGAAAAGGGGAAAACACAATGTTTTTTCCGTAAGTTTTTAACCGTTTTTTTTAAAGGAGGTATTCAATGCGCAGGTTATCCGACGCCTGTTTTGAAATCATGAAGATCGTTTGGGAGAGTGAACTGCCGATCACGACAAACACGATTATGGACACTCTCGGCAAGCAGAAAAATTGGAAGGCTCAGACAATCATTACGCTTTTAATGCGTCTGGTCGAACTCGGTTTTCTTCGAACAGAGAAAAAGGGGCGTTTCCGCAATTGGTTCCCCATTGTCGAAAAGAACGATTACATGACTTATGAAACGAATCATTTTGTTCGGGACTATTATAAAAACTCCCTGACAAGTTTATTCGCCGCTTTGACGGACAATGATAAAGTGGATCCGGAAGAATTGGCCGGACTCGAAAAATTGATCCGTCAGAAAAAAAATCAGTTAAAACGAAAAAACGGTTAACTGAACGTTGATGCTGGATCAACTTTTTTTGAACTTCCTCGCAGCTTCCTGGGGAATGTCCGCTGTTGTCCTCCTTCTTTTATGTTTGGAGCCGGTAACAGCGAGAAATTCGACCGCTGTCTGGCGGCAATGGATCTGGTTCGCCGTCATTCTCGGATTTCTGCTGCCGATTGATCCGATCGGAAACGGCGTTCAAAAAAATGAGTCCAACGCGTCTCTTCCCGTTGGGATTTTAACTGGCCGGCCTTTGTTTTTTGGGGTCATTAACGCGGAAAATTTCCGTGTTTCGCTTCAGAAGTGTCAACCGAAAAACTCAAGCGCCCCCGGTGTCGAAGAACGCGCAAATCGATCCAATCCTGATTCAGCCATTTTATCTTGCGGTCCGATCTGTATCTCCGCTGGTTCGTCCGATCCATTTCAAATTTCGGACGTTATTCCGTATGTATCGAAAAAGATCCGATCTGAAACCGCAGTTCTTCTGAAAAGACCGAATTCGAAAGAAAACATTGATCCTTCGGAAACTGTTCCGAATTTTCTTTCGATTCGGTCTTTTTTTGTTTTTCGGCTGCCGATTGAAAACCTGGCCAAATCGACTCAGTCCGTTTTTCTCCGAACGCTGTTAAAAGCGATTCCTTATTGCTGGTTGGCAGGTGTCTTGTTTATTTTTTTGATCCAAACTGTCCGCTGCCGTCATTTTTCTCAAGCGGTTAAACGCTGGAGCAAACCGGTTGACGATCCGGTTCTACTGGATCTTTACAAATCGATTCGGTCGGAACTCTGTATAAAAAAAGAGATCCCGTTGATTCGGTCAACTCTTTTCGGTGTTCCTTTCCTTTTCGGTTTTTTTCATCCGACAATTTTACTTCCTGAAACGGATCTTGCAGAAAAGGATTTGCGTCTTATATTAAGACATGAACTTACGCATTACCGGTCGGGCCATCTTTGGATTCGTTTTTTCGGTTTTTTAGCCGCAACGATTCATTGGTTCAATCCTTTTGCTTTTTGGGCGGCGCGTTCGCTTGTCCGCGAAAGCGAACTGGCCTGCGACGAAAAAACCGTTCCTGCCAGCGATTCCGAAAATCGATATTTTTATTCTCTGACCATTCTCGCCATTGCGCAAAAAAACAATCGGCAAGACGCACCTTTTTCAACCGGATCAACCAGGGGATCCGCAGCCGGAATGAAAAGACGTTTTCGTTTGATCCTTGAACCTTCCGCTGGCGGAGGAGGCCCTCTTTTTTTTCTATTGACTGCCGCGGTTGTTATTATCGCGAAAATTTTATTTCGAATCGGCTGACACATTATCAAGAATATATTTGCAGGAGTCTTTTTCTGATCCTGCAAAGGATCTTACGTCTATTGTCGGTCAATGGAAGAAAAATTATGTTGTTCTGGAATAAATTTTAAATATTTTTGATAAAATTTGACCAGAAAGGACAATCTGTATCCATACTGAAAATAAAAGTGGTTATCGTTTATGGTATAATAAATATTATAATTTTATGAATGTTCACCTAAATTTATTCTTTTACTTCAAACGTTTTTATATATTCTGCTTTTTATTTATCTTTGTAATTGATTCGATAAGCCAGCAGACAAAAAGACGAATAAATTAAAATTATGACAACTTTTTATTGAAAAAGGGGTTATTATGAGACAGCTGCTTGCCAAAAGCTGCGACAATGAGAATTCACAAAACAATGCCGGAAGCTGTACCTTGCGTTTTCACTTGCGCTTAACTTTTACCGCCGCAAAAATCATTTGCGAACTGACGGGCAGACGACAGCTTGAAGCGATTGGATTTGATCCGAAAGTATATTTTGACCGCTTTAAAAAGATCCTTCTTTTGTCCGCGTTTATTCATGATCTTGGCAAGGCCAATTCACATTTTTACGCAATGGTGAACAAGGAAAACGAATATCAATCGATACGTCATGAATGGGTTCTTTACCTCCTTCTGCGATTTTCTCGTTTGGGGACATGGCTCAAAAGGTCGTTTTCGCAAGAAAACCGGGAAAAGGATTTCAATTGTTTGGTTTGGGCCATTACCGGTCATCATCGTAAAAAACGGGGAACTGAAATTAATGAGACCGGTCAGGACATGGAGCTGCTGATTGATCCCGATAAATATGATTTTTTCGACATTCTGAACGAGATCGCGGAAACAGCGGAATTTGATCTTCCTCCGATTGATTTCAACTATCTCGATTTACTTTCGGCTCCGATTCCTTCTTTGGAAAATATACAGGATTTTATCGCCTCACCGGGAGGACAGGACTTTAGAAATAATTTGGAAGATTTGTGTTTTGAAACTGAACCGAACGGCGAAGACGATACTCTTTATATCAGTTCCTCTTTTATGGCTTCCATTCGAAGTTCACTCATGGCGGCCGACGCAGCTGCTTCCGCCATGGGGGAAGGCTATCCGCAGGACGATGCCGAATCATGCCTGTCCCAATGGATTTGTGACCATTTAAAAGATCTTCCGACCGTCGAAAAGTTTCAAAAAATCGCCGAACGCAAACAGGCGGAATTAAAAAACGGTACGTCTGATAAACTTGCCCCGTCCCGTCAGAAATTTCAAAACGAAACCGCGCAGTCGAAAGCCCGTATTACTCTTTGCATTGCCGGATGCGGAAGCGGTAAAACTTTTGCCGCCTGGAAATGGGCTCTAAACAATTGCCGACAGGATGGAAATCGCCTCTTCTTTTGCTATCCGACGACCGGTACCGCGTCTGAAGGATTTATGGATTATCTGACCGATCAGGGGGATCTGATTCATTCCCGATCCGAAGCTGATTACGAACTTTTGGACAGGCTTCGTAAAAATAAAAAAGTCAATCCAAAAAAGACTGAGGATCCATTTGATATTGACAGCATAATGAGATCACTGGAATTCTGGCGATCATCCGTTGCCTGTTGTACGGTCGATACCGTTTTGAAAATGCTTACCGGCGGATATTCCGGACATTTGATCTGGCCCGTTATGGCGCAATCAAGTTTTATCTTTGATGAAATTCATTCTTATGACGAAACTCTTTTTGAAAGATTACTTCAGTTTCTCAAAAATATTAAAGGGGTAAAAGTCTTATTGCTGACTGCCAGTCTTCCTGAAGACCGTCTGAAAAAACTTTGCCGATTGGCTAAAAGAAATAAAATCAATGAAAGTTCGAAAGAAATCAATATCATTAAAGGTCCACGAGAATGGGAAACTATTCGTCGATACCGACAAATGAAGTCGGAACAGGATCCGGTTGATCTCATTATCGACCGATATCGCAAGGGGCAAAAAATTCTCTGGATTTGCAACACGGTGGACCGCGCTATCAAGGCAAGAGAAAAAGTGATTCAGCGCCTTAACGAAATCGACAATAGCCCAAACCGAAGTGATGACAATATTATTATTTATCATTCCCGTTTCAAATATGCGGATCGCATTAAACGGCATGAAGCTTGCATGAAGGCATTTAAAAACGAAGGACCCGTCCTTTGTATTGCGACCCAGGTCGCTGAAATGAGCCTCGATATTTCCGCCGATTTTCTTGTAACCGACGCCGCACTGATTCCCGCGTTAATTCAACGCTTGGGACGACTCAACCGCCGCGCTCTTTTTGACGATCCTAAACCGTTCCTTGTTATTGATCCGAAAAATGAAGAAGGAAAACGACTTACCTTGCCTTATTCTGTTCATGATGATTCCTGGCTTAACGCTGCTTCAGAATGGCTTAACCGTCTGGCCGAGGAGCCGCTTTCTCAAATAGATCTTACTGAAAAATGGGGAAAGCTTGGTAAAACTGGATTAGAGACAGATCAAGCAAATACCGATCTTTCCTGGAATGCTCCCGGTCCTTGGATGAATGAAAGCAATTTGAGGGACGCTTCTTCCGGCTGCAATGTACTTCTCAAGGAAGATCTTAATGCTGTTAAAATGAAAGGCCCTAAAGAATATATTGAAAAGGTTATCCCAATGCCCCAGCCTTTCAAAATATCCAATAATTTGGAAAAATGGAGTAAGTATGGTTGTTATGTTGCAGAAAAAGGAGTTTGCATCGAATATGATGAAAAGGTGGGGGGAAGATGGATAAGTAGCGAAAACAAAGAGGAAAAGGAATCTCCTGACGGCATCAAAGAAATACTGATCTTCTAAGTTGACTCACTTTATATATCAACAGAAACAATGCTCAACGCCCAAAGTCAATCAAAAAATCACACTATTATAATGATCCGGTAAATCTGAATATATTATTTATATTATATTACTTCTGGAAAATATTTTGAGTATTTTGAGTTTATTTAGTTTTTATTGCAAGTTATAAAAATATATTTTTATGTGTGTTTATATTGTTGTATTAATATACACAAAAGGAGGTTTTAATGATTGTTGATGTAAAAT
This sequence comes from uncultured Planctomycetaceae bacterium, assembly GCA_964652875.1. Taxonomy (GTDB): domain Bacteria; phylum Planctomycetota; class Planctomycetia; order Pirellulales; family Thermoguttaceae; genus JAUNBG01. The sequence goes on along the minus strand of CAZZEF010000285.1, from coordinate 515 downwards.
TTTCTCTTGCAGCACAAGGAAAGTTAATTTCAGCCGATCATGCTTATTCTCTTTATTCGGCCGTTTCAGGAATTGTCAAAGCGGTTCATGAAGAAGAAGGAATAGGTATCCATCAAATTACCGGTGTTCAAACCGGGGATCGGGGACTGCTTCTGAACAGGAGCAGTAATCTTGTTATTCGGATTGATTCCGATCGAATCGGATCAATTCTTCCATTGGCTGGAAAATGTCTGTCGATCGGATCAACTTGTTTGCAGGTCGGAATTCCATCCGTCCATGTTTTGACGCACGCCCTTTCCTTGCGAAGTCGGCTTGTAACTATTAAAGGTTTTATGGAAGAGAAAACTTTTGAAAATGCTCTCTGTAAACAGCTTGACGAACTTTGTATTTCAAAGTCAGTGGTTATTGATTTGGGGAAACGTCGAACTCTTCGTATTCATGACAAAAATGTCGTCGGTTACGAAGTTTTTCTTTCCAATTTGACCGAAGAAGAATCATTTCGCGTTCAAGAGGCC
>CAZZEF010000284.1:0-5766 GCA_964652875.1 uncultured Planctomycetaceae bacterium | reverse complement strand
CGGCGGAAACACCGAAACCGGCTCCCGCCGCCGTTCCGGAGGAAGTTCAAATTTCCAGTATTAATAATACTGAGAAAAAGGAATCGCAATTGGGCGATTCGATCTTGCCGTTTCCGGGCTCCTCACGCGGAATTTGCTTGACCGTTTATCGATTGAAAAATTATTCACTGGCCGCGGCGGAATCAATTTTAAGCAATACGATCCCCGGTATTGAAATAACACCCGACCGGCCGAGTGACAGTTTGATCTTGTTCGGAACGCGCTCAATGTTGGAAGCGGCGGTTCGTGTTCTTGATAATATTGAAAAGAATCGGGATCTGGTCTTTAAAGCGGTCCCGGTCAGTAAGGATTTTCCGTATCTGGCCAGTTATCTTCTTCCGCGGATCGAACCGACGGTTTATTCGAGATACGAACCGACCGATTTACGGATCGTTATGTACGGGGATCGGCCTGCCGTTGAACGGGCGGAAAAGTTTATTTTGGATACGATGAAAAATTCACCGGAAGAGGAAAGAACCCTTACTTATATCAAGATGGATAAGACTCTTCCGTCCACTGTTTTGTCATATATTCAGCAAATGGCGCCGCGTTCGCAGATCACTTATGAAACGACAATGAAACGTTATGTTATTTTCGGTTCGCCGTCCGAACAGCTGGCGATTTCAAAGCTTTTGACCGAAGCGGAACAAAATCTTCCGGAAGACGACAAGTCCCTGTTTTTCGATCTTGGCTGTCCGGTAACCGATAAAATAATTCAGTCGATCCGGGATCTGAATAAAGATTTTTATGAAATTCATAAAGACATCAATAATCCGAATGTTTTAATCGTCAAAGGCGCTCCGGATATTGTCGAAAAAGTGCTTCAAACGCTTGAAAAATTTAAAAAGAATTATCCGTTAGTCAACAAGCGCGAAATTGTCTCTTACCCGGTCACGGAAGAGAGCAGGACCCGGTTTAAACAGATCCTGTCCGAGTTTACAAAAGAAAATGGCGAGATCCTGATCCTGGATGATTCCGATATCGCCAATATGATCGTTTGGGCGGATAGTCGACAGCATTCTGAACTGAAAAAACTATTGGATCAGTTCAATAAAATCGCTCCGAAAGAAAAAGTAATTCCTGTTCTTTATACGCCGAAACATGTCGATTCCGCTTCACTGATCAAGATCATTAAAGAAGTCTATCCGAAGCTGGAAACAGTCAACGATACGGTAAACGGCCGACTGATCATTTACGGAAAACAGGAGGATCAAAAGGACGTTCAGGAAATGCTGGCCCGAATCGATGTTCAGGATGAAAAAACACCGAAACGTTATTTTGAAAGTTACTTTATAAGAAGTCTTTATCTTTATGACAGCTCGGGTAATTATATTTCGCCCTTTGCGTTCATCGCCAATTTTGAACGGCTTGTTCCCGGCGCGAAAGTTAATTATGATTATCCGAACCGGCAAATGGTCGTTTACGGAACGGAAGAAGAGCAGAAGCGTATTGCCGAAGCCGTATCGAAAATGGAAAAGAAACGGGATAACAACGCCCTGATCTTTCGGTATCAGCCGCGTCATATCGCTTTGTCAACTCTGTCCCGTTTGATCGCCAACAGCTTTTCGCCCCTGTCGCCGACTCTTGATTCCGCCAGCGAAGCGATTATCATTCGACTTCCGGCCAGTGATCCAAATCTTCGGGCCGAACTTCAGGAATTCTGCGAACTGATTGATCCCAAGGATCTTGGACCGAACACTCCGGTATTGAAAATTTATCCGGTGACCGCAGATCCAACCGACGATATGATCGCCGGCTTGAAACGGCTTGCGCCCGAGATCGATATGATCAAGGCCGATTCCGACCGCAAACAGATCATTGTCATCGCGAAAAAAAGTATTCAGGACACTATTGAAGCCAATATAAAAACCGTTTCGGAGAATTTTTCCGATGCGGAACAGAAACTGGTCGTTTATCCTGTTTTCGGAATGGATCCCGTCCAGCTTCAAACTTCATTGACGAAGATCTATCCCAAAACGCGAATCGAGGTTGACAAAAGAGGAAAGCGTCTTCTTGTCTGGTCCGGTATTGCCGAACATGTTAAAATTTCTGAAGAAATCGGAAGAATTAACGAAGAGCAGGCCAACGGTGACGAAGGTGAGAACGGTCAGAAAGTTTGTATTTACAATCTTGAAAACGGAATGATCCAGTCTCAAATTCTTGATGCGCTCAAGACCCTTGTTCCATCGGCGGAAGTCTTTTCCAATTCGGTCAATGTTTATACAATGGCGACTCCGCAACGTCTGACGATTTTGGCGTCTGTCCGCGAGCATAAACAGATCGCCAGTATTTTGGAACAATTCAAAAACGCTGATGATGGTCATCGTGCCCAACTTGCCTGTTATCCATTTGGTAATGCCGATCCGACAACAGTTGAAACGATGCTGCAAGGGATCCTGACCGGTGCCGATTCGCTTTCTCCGACGGTCGTCAAGCAGGGAGTGTTCGGCCGCTCGTCCCGATACAGAAGTCCTTACGCTCCGGAGCAGGATCAACCGTTCTTCCGGGTCGATCCCAAATCGAGAACAGTTGCCGTTTTCGCTTCGTTGGAAGATCAGCTTAAAATTCGAAAAGCGGTTGAGACCATTGCGCAGATGAGCGAAGCGGAAGCCAAGCTGATCTCGAAAGTCTTTACACTGCAAAGTCCCGTTGCCTCGCAACTGGTTTCAACGATCACCAAGGCAGTACCAACGGCCCAAGCAACGGTGATCAGTCAAAAAGAAATCGCCGTTTACGCAACCAAAGCCGATTTGGACACGATCGAAGATCTGATCAAGGGAATCGCCGGAACGGAACTCAATCCGCGCCGCGAAATGAAAATTCTGCGGATCCCGGACGGACTTCGATATCCGCGAACCCGTATTCTCGGAATCATGTCAGTTCTGTTCCGCTCGGAAGACGGATATATTTATCCCGGGGCTCAGGACCGCGATATTATCGTTTGGGGTGACAAGGCAACTCTTGATAAAATTCAAAAATTCTTTGAAACAACCTTTAAAGAATCCGATACGGAAGTTTACCGAAAATATCCGGTTCAGCATATTACCGTCAGTAAAGCCGTTCGAATCCTTGAACGTCTTTGTCCGAATTCAACAATAGAATCCGACGAAACGGATCGAGCTGTTACCGTATTCGCGACGCCGCTGGAACACAAACAGGTTGAAGACGCTCTTAAACAGATCGACAATACCCGAACCGGAAACGATGAACTGACGGTCCGATATTATCAGTTTCATTCGCCGTATTCCTATTACGGTCGGATGATGTATCGAAGTCTTGTAACGCAGTTCCCGCATATAACGGTTCTTCCCGATTTTGATACCGGACAAATGGCCGTTACCGCAACGGCGCCGGAACATGAAAAAATCGAAAAATTTTGTAAGACACTGGAAGAGAATCATCAGAAACTCAAAGCGCAGATTGAAGTTTATTATTTACAGAATATTAATATCGCGAAAGTTCTGCCGATCATTCGTCAGACAGTTCCGCGAGCTTACGCGTTTGTCGGCAAGACGCCGAATGAACTTTATGTTTGGGCCACGGTTATTATTCAGGACGAAGTACGCCGCGTTTTGGCCAAGCTCGAAACGGTTGAAGAGAGCAAGCCGGGCGGTCAGCTTCCGAAAATATACAAAGTAACCCGAAGAATTGCGACGACTGCGTCAACAATTTTGGCCCCCCAGCTTCCGGGCAGTTTGATCTATCCGATCTCCAACGACCGGATCATAATTTGGGGCAGTGCGTCCGATCAAAAAACCGCTTCCCAAATTCTCGGCGTTGTCGCGGAAGCGTATCCGGAACCGATCTTGCGTAAGTATCCGCTTAAATATATCCGATATGTTGAAATAAGTTCGTTCTTAAACATTAAATTCGGAACGGACGCGATCTTTTACGCTTCATCGGACGGTGAACTGTTCTGTAACGCGGAAGAAAAAGTTCAGAAAAAAGTTGCGGATCTGCTCAAAGAAATTGATGTTGAAGCGACCGGAGAGGCGGCCCGAATTCCCGCCGTTTACGATATCAGCCGGATCCCGCTGGTCAGCCGCTCGACCGCACTGGCCAATCTGCGTTATCTTTCAACCGATCTTCTGATCCTTCCAACAAGATCTGATGGCTATTTTATCGCTTACGCAAAACCGGCCGTTCAGAAAAAAATCGCCGAAATGATCAAGATGATGGTCGAACAGTCTCCGCATGCCAAAGGACGGCTCGAAACTTATACACTCAAAAAAATAACTTACGCGCAGGCGGTTAATTTACTGACTCCGATCGTCCCGAATGTTCGATTCGGGATCGGAACCGAAAACAACCAGCTGATCGCCTGGGCCAACGATGAAGATCATCAAAAAATTACCGGCGTCCTTGACAAAATGAACGCTGACATGAAAGACGGTCCGCTTCCTGTCGTTTATACCTTGAAAAATACTAACGCACAGACCGCTTATTATAACATTATGAGTCTTTATCCAATGGTCGTCTGTATTCCGGATACCGTTAATCAGTCGCTTATGATCAAGGCAATGAAAGAAGATCATGAAAAGATCTCTTCTTTCCTGACGGAACTTGATAAAGTCGATGAAGAAAACAGAAAATCGGTTCAGGTGTTCAATCTCGGTTCAATTGATTATACCCAGTTCGCGGCAATGATCCGCGGCCTGCTTTACGGAGATCCGGGGTTTACTTTCCAATACGATTTCTCTTCCAAAAGTTTGATCGTTAAAGGAAATGCCCGCCAACGCGATCTCGTTCAGCAGCTGATCGATCAGATCAATAAAGGAGGGCTTGCCGATCCTGACGCGACCCTGGCAACCTATACGGTTAAAAATCCTTACATTACATACACTATCAACAAACTGTTTACTGACCAGGGCCGAAATCTGTTCTATTATCCTGATTATCAGACCGGCAAACTGATCGTACTCGGACGGCCGGAAGAACACGCGATGATTCGAAAACTCCTTGACGCGACGGAACCGGAAGGGACACAACTGGCTATTTTCGATCTCGTTTATGTCGCTCCGGAAACGGCCCAGTTCGTAATCACCAATATGCTCGAAAGCGATGGGACAATGATCGACGTTCAATTCGATTCTCTCACCAGTCAGCTTTATATCAGAGGAACCGCGCGAAGACTTGAAGAAATTCGTCAGCTTCTGATTAAAATGGGCGAAAAAGGTCTTGAAAAAATGAAACCGATTTTCAACGAAACCGAAGAAAAAACTGGAAAATCGGAAGATCTTCAGGGGTTCAAGATCAAAGTCGCGTCCGATTCGGCGAATACGAATTACTCGATTAAACCGTCGGGATCTCCTGTCGAAAAAAACGATTCCGCTCAAACGACCGATGCCAAGAGAATGCCTGTTCCCGTCATTAAAAATACTGATACTTGGCGAACCATAAAAATTAATGGAGATGCCCAAAAAGTTATTGACGAGATCCAAAAAATTTGGGATCGCTCCAATAAAATCAATGTCATTAAAGGAGCCGATAATACGGAATTAATTCAGACAAGAGAAAATTCCGGTTCCATTAACGGACCGAAACCTGCTCCGGTCGTTACCCCGGCCCCGAAAGCGGAAGCGCCGAAACCTGCTCCGGTCGTTACCCCGGCCCCGAAAGCGGAAGCGCCGAAACCTGCTCCGGTCGTTACCCCGGCCCCGAAAGCGGAAGCGCCGAAACCTGCTCCGGTCGTTACCCCGGCCCCGAAAGCGGAAGCGCCGAAACCTG
>CAZZEF010000283.1:0-5823 GCA_964652875.1 uncultured Planctomycetaceae bacterium | reverse complement strand
TTTATGGCCCGATCTCTTTTTTTTCGACATTGGGATCCTTCTCCTGAATGGGTTAATGAATGATTAATGTCCTGTTTTAATCGCATTTTTCTTTTCCGCTGTCGGAAGATCCGCCGATTCACGAAATCCGCCGGAAATGTTGGAAAATAAAAAATACCGCCGACACAACGAACACGGCGGAAACTTTTAACTGTTGAAAATTTTCTTTCTGTTATTCCATTATCGCAAAAAAAAGTTCGCAATACAATAGGCCGACCGGAATGATTTTTTATTTGTCCTTTTGAATGTCCAACATTTTTTATACTCTGCTCTTATTTTAAATTTTTCGTCATTTCCGCGATTGATTATGTGAATCGGCAGTTCTTTTGATGTTATACTGCCGACATTTGAAATTTTCCGTCTTTCCTCCCGATTGTCTTCGTAAATCGGGAGTATTTTCGGCTTCGTTTCGGGAAATCCAAGTGGAGCCGGTATATAACGAAAATTTATAATGGAGCCGGTATAATTTTTCGCCAATTTTAGTAAATTGCAGTTTTTATAAAAACAGCAAAGGAAAACCGGTAACGAAACCGGCTTCTGTTCCAACCGGATAAATTTTCGTTGTTTTTTTGCGCAGACGTTCATACAGACGATAAATGATATGATTTTTTATTTGTGTGTTCTGAAAATATTGACATTGCCGATGTAAACAATTAAAATAAAATAATGATGATTGAACGCTCAAAAGACGAATCAGAAAAGGATTAGGGAATAATGAAAAGATCGGCACAAATTTTATTGACATTGTTATTGTTCGTATTGGTATTTTCTTTATTATTCCAATACAAAGTAAAAGCAAATGAAGGTCAGGATCTTTTACCGGAGAGCTGGCGGACCGGTTGGGAAAAACCGGAGAGAAAAGATCGTCCGCTTCAGATCCTTCATGGATGGCTTAAAGGCTGGTCGACCGGTCATAAAACAACAAGCTGGGATTTCAGTACCTTTACGCATCCGGGCGAAGATGGAGTTCGGGCCCGTTCCCCGGAAGAGATCTCCGAAATTTTTAGTGAGCTTGGACTTGGCGGTGTTGTCTGTAATGTCGGCGGAGAACGTTACTTTCGCGATGAAGACCAATGGCGACTCTTTTTGAATTCTTTCAAAGCTTTTAACAAGGCGGGACTTCGAATTTGGATCTATGACGAGCAGGGGTATCCGAGTCTCGGCGCGGGCGGACTTGTTCTTGAAAAGCGGCCGGATCTTGAATCGCTGGCTCTCTGTTACGATGCCGATCTTGAACGGGAAGGAAAGGATCCGTTTGTCGTTCGGCGGGCGTTCGAATATACTCATCCGGCCAATAATGTCCGCGTTTTAAGACGGTATCCGAATCCGCTTGATCCGGAATCGACCCGTCTTTTCATTCAGTTGACTCATGAGGAATACCGACATCGGCTTGGCGACGAACTGTTCGGAAAGATCGAGGCGTTTTTTTTCGATGAGCCGTCGATCACCGCGTTCAACATGACGAACAATCCTGGCCGGGTTCTTCCTTCAATGCAGGATCGGGTCGATCCGATGTTGAAAAATCTGCCGATGATCGCCTGGGTTAAAGATCTTCCCGAATTTTATCAAAAACGGTATCATGAAGACCTTTTAAAACAACGGAAAGCGCTCTTTACCGGAGATCCCGCGGGAGAAAAACAAAGCCGAAACTCATCTTCTTCGAAAAAAACGGTCGATGCGAAAAAAACGGTCGATGCGAGAAAAACGGTCGATGCAAGCGCCAAACAAACGGATCCTGTTCTTACCGATTACAAACGTATTCGACGTCAGTTTTGGAGCCTTGTCGGCGAGATCAATAAGGAATCGTTTTACGGACAAATTCAGGATTATCTCCGTTCGAAAGGATCATCAGTTCCGACAATGAGCGACTTGAACGCGCCATTGAAACTCTGTTCTTCCGGTCATCTTCTTGCGGAAGAGTCGATCTTTATGCATGTGCCCGCGGACGGTAATAAATTGGCGAATACGGCGCGAATGGATATTCCCGGTCTTGACATATTGTCCAGCAATCCGAAGCGTTATAACTGGCTGACCGCCGCGATTCCCTGCAGCGCCGCTTTTATCAAGGGACATCGGCTTGTTATGAGCGAGATCTCCGATATGTCCGATTATCGTTTTAATAAACCTTACCAAATAGCCTCTTTTGAATGGATGACTTCCTGCACCGGCTGGCAATCGGCGTTTGGGGTTACCGAATTCACTTCCTATTATCGATTTGAAAATCAGGGCAAGGACGTTTATAAAAAATATTGCGATTATGTCGGACGGCTGAATTCCGTTCTGCGAAACGCCAAACCGGTTCGGCCTGTTCTGCTACTTTATCCGATTGAAGAAATGCAGGAATTGTTCCGACCGGGCTATCCGATCGGCAATCAGTCAAAAGAAATGCTTACACTTCGTAAAAACTTCCTGGAGTTGGGGAAATTTCTTGTCTGTCGGCAAATTCCGTTTACCCTGATCGATCGCGAAACGTTCAAACAGACGAAGTCCGTCGCGCCAGGAACGGTCGAACTGGCCGGTCTTCAATATAATACAATATGTGTTCCGGGCCTTCTTGACTTCAGATCTGATAAAATCCAAACCGTTAAGAGCGGCGAGCCCGATTTTTCGAAACAGCTTGACAAGGCCCGCCGCAATTTTCCGGCGCTGGATCCCCCCTGTGAGTCCGCGGTTGCCGGTCAGTTCGAAAAGGACGGACATCAAATTTGGATCTTTGTCAATATGAGCGAAGAAAAAAAATATTCCGGAAAGATGGTTCACTGTCCCGGAAGCGCCGTTCTTCTGATGAATCCGGTTACCGGTCAAGTTCAAAAGAAAACAATCAGCGGCGGACAATTTTCACTTGAACTTCAGCCGCTTGAAACAATGCTGTATGTCTTTTAACCGAACGATGATTTCAAAATTTTGTCTTTCCGCGGCAGTTGCTGACCGGTAATATTTTGACATTGAATAAGTCAAGCAACCTTTGATTTATCAATATCGAAATCGGAAGAACCGCTGTATCGAAATCGGAAGAACCGCTGTTTTATAAAGTCAGTCGGCAAAAAACGATACGGACAATATAAAATGGCGGATCTCTTGTTTACAAAATATTTGAGAAAGGAAACGGCAAAATTCTTATTCTTGTTGTCGACAGAAAGTGTCTCAAGGGAACTGGACGAGTTTTACCGAAAATTAGACAGTTTTCGAAGAGTTGCGGAACAGTTCATCGAAAAATTTAATGAAAATTTAAAATATTCTATTTTCATTTATTTGCAATGTATTATAATATTTAATAATTGAGAATAGTTATCAGGAATTTTTGATCAGATTTTTTTATTGTTCAGTGCGAACAAAAAAGACTTGTCATATTAATGTCAGGAGGTCTTTTGATGCTGAAACAAAAACAAGAATAAAGTTCCGGTCAAACAAGTTTTTTTTTCATTTTCATTTTAAAATACCGGTTGCGTTTATGCTTTTCCGTTTTCGAGTCAGAAGAACAGCTGACAGACAATGATGTCAACCGGCGGAAATAATATTTAAAATAAAGATTATTAACAAATTACATATTTATATTATTTGGGGTATTACTCATGAGCGAAAAAAATTTGCATGATACTTTTTTACTGATGTTTCAACTGACTAATTTAATGCGAGAAAAGAATGATATAATGACCGGTTGGGACAATTATGATTTTATGGAATCGCTGACAAGACGTCAGGCCAGGGCACTTTTTATCGTTGCGACCGGCACCAAGCAGAATCCCGAAGGCATGCGTCTGAAAGAGTTGTCCGCCAGTTTGAACATGACGATCCCGGCGACTTCTGTTCTTGTCGAAACGATGGTGAAAAAAAAGGCGCTGATCCGGGGAGCAAGTTCCAAGGATCGACGCGCCGTTTGTATCCGTCTTTCGGAATTCGGCGAGACAATTCATAGCGCGTTAACACAGAGTATGGCCCGTCTGACCGCCGATTTGGTTCAAGAGGTGGACCCGAAAGATTTTGAAGTTTTTGATCGCCTTATTCATTATTTTTTTGACCGTCTTTTGAAAAAATAGAAAGTCATTTTTTATACTGCTTTTATTTTAAATTTTTCATCATCACCGCCGATTGACTGCGTGAATCGACGGTTTTTTGACGTTATAACGGAAAATTCATGATGGAATCGGTATAAAATAAGACCGCAACGTCTCATTTTTCCGGAACGAGATCATAAACACGGACGTAGTCGATCAGATTCTCATCGGGAAGCGCGGCCGTTTTTATATCGCCGGCCCATTTTCCGATCTCGTCAGAAAGTTTAATATAAAGAGGCGGCTCGCAGATACCGCCCGCTTGAGTTTTCCAAAGTTCTTTCCCGTCGATATAAAAACAGTATTCGGTATCGGACCACCAGCAGGCGAAGGTATGAAATCCTTCCATAATATTGTCGATTTTCGCGATATGACTTACCGACTTGTGATCTTTTCCGTAACCGTCCCAATGAACAGCGAAATTAACGCGATTGTCGAGCCAGGGCTTTTCCATAATATCGATTTCCGCGCCGTTTTTACTCCCTTGACCGGGATTGCCTTCAACTCGATCATAAAGCCAAAACGCGGACCAGTGCCCGACCTCTTTATGCATTTTCATTCGAGCGACAAAGAACCCTTTCGCTTTTGTGTATTTTCCCTTTGTCCGCAAACATCCGTCGATAAAACGTCCTTTTTCGTCTTTAAGGACCATCATTTTTAAATGTCCTTTTCCGTCGAGCGCAAAAGCTTTTCCCGACCAGAATCCGTCCCGGCGTTGATTTTCGGGCGCTTCCCATTTATTGACGTAATCGATTTCCGTTCCGTCGAATTCGTCATGCCAGTCAAGCTTCCATTTCATTCCGTCCGGAGCCGCGGGCAGAATGTCTTGAAACTTTCCTTGAAGCTCCGGGAATTCCGCCGCAAAGGACGAGACCGCCGATATTAGCAGTCCCAATACAATCAAAATCGTTTTTTTCATAAATACCTTTCATTAATTTTTCTTTATTGTCCAGATAAAAACGGCCCGATCAAGATCCAACAACGGAATTTGTAATATTTTAATCGGAACGATCGGGTAAAGGAAATTGGATATTCGGGATTGAATCATAAAATATGTCAATCATAAAATATGTCAATCATAAAATTTGTCAATCATAAAATTTGTCAATCATAAAATTTGTCAATGACGGCAAGCAGAACCGGTTAAAGATCGGTCGGTACATGATCCCAGTCTTTTCCGTTATAACAGCGCAGCCAATTAAGCGCGTAATAACGTTCAAAAACAATTGCTGTATTGATCGGACATTCGTTTTCCATATGAAGGACTCCGTTGCGGCAGGCCCAAAGAGCCCGATAATAAAAATCAAGTGCGTCCGTCAGTTCCTCTGCCGGTCGAAGCGACGAAAAACGGTCAAGATATTTATTCGGATCCTCGTCGGGATCAATCGGGAATTCACCTTTCGGAATATCGGAAAGGCGGATCATTGAATTGGGAAAGCCGAGATCCCGAACAACGTTCAGCGACCAGAGAATGGTCCAAAGACTTTCCGAACGCCAGGTCAGAACCCGTTTGCGCCCCTCCGCAGGTTCTTTAAGGAATGTTATTTCCGCGGGCGTAATCAAATGAGAAAGCCGGTACTGTTCCAAATCGGAAAAGACCCAATCGGGTCGGACAAGATCGAACGCGGTTAAAATAACATAAGAAAGGGCAAGTGCCCGTCCCGCCGCTGTTCGGGGCGACCGCCAATGAATGTCTTTTGAATCCGGCGTTAAAGGAAGATACCGGTTGATC
>CAZZEF010000282.1:0-5828 GCA_964652875.1 uncultured Planctomycetaceae bacterium | reverse complement strand
GAAAAATCACCAGCGCTTTTTCACTGCTGTTTTTCCTTATCGTTGCGGCGCTCGTTCTTTGTCTGGCCGGTAATTTCGCTCTTGTCCAAGACGAAACCGCTCCTTCCCAATCCGTTCAGAAGTCCGTGAACTCAGGAACAGAAAAAGTAAAGGGGTTTTTTCATCAGACAGGATTTCAGGAAAACAGCGCGCTCAACGGAAAATCAACAGAAACAAAAGCGAATCTTTCAAGTTCGGATCAGGCCCGTCTCGTTCCTGTTCTTCCGTCTGAAAGAGATCCTTCCCGTGATCGTCAAGCCACTTGCAACTTTAAGAATTCCGGTCACCCCGACAAAACAGGCATTCGATCGACTTCTCAAGAGCAGACCGGTTTGGTCCGTCAGAAATCGAATGAATTCGTAATCGATGGTTCGGAAAAGGCTGTCCGATTTTTAGGAGTTTCGGACAGCGGATCGACCGGGGCGATTCCGTATGAGCCGGGCGAAATTCAGCGCAGCAACGCGGATCCGTCCAATTCGCGCACGACGGAATATACGCAGCCCCCCTATTCAACCAATACGGTCCCGGGAGGGGTCAGTCAGCCTTCTTATAACGGTCAGATCAACAGTACTTCGGAAGGACGGCAGGTCGGATTCAGCGGTACGATCCCTTCGATTGGGGAACATCAGCCCCTTACGCCGGTTGTCAAGGAAAAGATCGCCAATCTTGGCCCATTGGAATTCAATAAGCTTGCCCAGAAGAGTGACGACGCGAAACGCCGGGCGATTTTTTTAAGTCGGGCCGCAACCGTTCGTATTGAAGCCAAAGTTTATCGGGACAAAAAAAATCCGAAAAGCAGAGTTACGGAAGAGACCGGAAGCGGTATTCTTTTTGAACGAAAAGGGCGGGTTTTCATTTTAACGAATTATCATGTCGCCGGTCAGGCGGTCGGCAACAGTTCAATCGATATTATTTTCCGAGACAATCAGGTTTTGCATCCGGTATCGGTTTATCCTTGCCGGGAAGTCGATATTGCGCTGCTGGAGCTGAACCGGAACAAGTTTTCTGAACGGACCTTTACAGTTCCAAGCGGCGATATTTCTGACGCGGACGTTTACGCGGCTCAATTCGGCGACAGCGGAAAAGTTCGGGAAATGGATGAAGTCTGGTCGATTGGCTCTCCGTTCGGTCTGACCGGAACCATTTCCAAGGGGGTCATTAGTGCCCGGGACCGGCGGGACATTCAACTCGGCGTTCCGGAGCAGATCCAAGGGTTTCTGCAGACCGATGCGGCGATTAATCCGGGCAACAGCGGAGGTCCGCTGGTCAATGTCCAGGGGGAAATCATCGCAGTCGTTACCGCCATTGCTTCGCGTAACGGAAACGGAAGCGGAATCGCGTTTGCCATTCCGATTAATACCGCGCTTAAAGTCGTCGATCAATTTATTGAAACTGGAGAATGGAAACGAGGCTATCTCGGTTTGGATTTTGATTCCGAATACACGAATTCGGAACGGATGCAGGACGGCCTGACAGAAGCGATCGGTGCCAGAATTACCAATGTCAGTCCGGGTTCACCGGCTGAAAGCTGCGGATTTCATTCGAACGACATTATTATTTCTTATGACGGAATACTCATTCGGGACGCGGAACAGCTTCGGCAGCTGATCGGTCTTTCAAGTCCCGGTCACAAACCGAAGATCGTTTTGATGCGGGGCGGTCAAAAATACGGCACTGAACCCGAACTGATTGGGAATTCCGCTTATGCCGCCAACGAATGAAATTGATCTTTGGATCCTGCCCAAGCTGTTTCTCGGTTTGATGATCTTTTTTCGAACCGGGGGATTGCTTTGCCTTCTTCCAACTCCCGGATTAAAAGAGCTGCCGCGTCAGATCCGTGTTTACGGCGCGGCGGCGATTTCTTTTTTTATGACCATTGTTTTTTGGCAAACTCCCGTTTCTCTTCCCGACAATATAATCAGCGGTGCCCTGATGCTGGCTTCGGAACTGTTGCTGGGACTCTTTTTTTCTGCGGTTCTGCTGATTTTTTTCAGCGCGCTGACAATGGCGGGTGATTTGATCAGCCGCCTGTCCGGTCTTTCTTTAGCTACTGTTTTCGATCCGAATTGGGGGGATTCGATCCCTGTTCTTTCGCATTTTCTGCTCTTACTCGGAATCGCCATTTTTTTAGTGACCGGGGGATTGGAACAGTTTTCCGTCGGTTTTCTCGATTCGTTTCAAACGATTCCGCCGGGCAGAGTGCCATCAATGCTTTGGGAAAGTCAACTGCCGGTTGAAATACTGCGGATCAGTACTGTTTTGGCAATACGAATTTCAGTGCCGGTTATTCTCGCCGCGCTGACCGTCTTTGTCACCGCGGGCATCGTCGGCCGAATGGTCCCCCAAATCAATGTCATGCTGATCAGTTTTAACGGAAGCACTCTTTTGATCTTCGCCGTTCTGGCCGTAACAATCGGGTTCGGACTGCGGATCTTTCAGGAGTACATCGCCCGGCTGTCCCAAACGATTTTTCTTGCCCAATGAACCAATGTTGACGATCAGAAGCAGACGCCAATTTTGTTTAACGATCTTTTCGTCAGGGCCAGCCGTTTTTATGGTCAAAAGACTTTTCAATCGTTGCTGCGTCAAATAACATCCAGTTTGCGAAGTCATTTTAAGAGAAATAACAATACCGGCCAAATAAAACTAACGGGAAAAAGAAAAAAATTTTGTTTAACGATCATTCCGTCAGGGCCAGCCGTTTTTATGGTCAAAAGACTTTTCAATCGTTGCTGCGTCAAATAACATCCAGTTTGCGAAGTCATTTTAAGAGAAATAACAATACCGGTCATATAAAACTAACGGGAAACAGAAGAAATTCCGTTTCCCGTCTATCATCTTTTTTGGGAGAGTATGTTAAGTCAGTCCTGTTTTCGATGTCTCTTTTATTGATTTTTCGTCAAGCCGATCCAAAAATGATCAAACTCAATTGTTTTGAAGTTCACGCAGGAGGGCGACAAGCCAGCAACGGTTATCGGCGCTGCAATAGGTCATTCGTCCGCCCATTCGGCTGAAAGTTTTACAAAAGCGGAGATAATAGGCCGGATTGTCCATCGGGGGTTCTCCGTCACTGTTCCAGTCCCAAGCCGATTTCGCCAGATCGACGACATGAATGGAGAAGTCATCAATTTTTTCGCCCTGTTGACGGGCGACATTCCGCGACATGGACAGTGATTTTTCAAAGATCATGGGCGACATGACCGCCGAACCGACGGAAAGGTAAACGCCGCCCTGCAAATGCGAAACGGAATCGGCATAAGAGAGAAAATCATATTCTGCGGCCCGTCCAATCGCGGCGCCTTTATTAACCGGGTGCGTATAAATAATATCGTGTCCGAACATTGGATGACAGGTAAAACGAGTCCGTTTGATCTTGGCCCGGTACGCAACGGAAAATTCCTTAAAGGGATGCGGGATCGGCATGAAACCGTCCGGCAAATCAAAATGTTTTTTAGTCGCCAGAAGATCGGCGGCGGCGGCGGCTTTTGAGACTTTTTCTTCTTCGGCGTCAGGCAGGCTTCCTTCGGCAATAGCGGAGCGGAGTTTGACTTCGTCGGGAAGTTCAATACCTTCCAAATCAATCATTGAACCGACCGATTCACCGTATCCGAGTCCGTTGTAAGCGCCGACAATAATCGCCAAATTCAAATACATTCCGGTTTCGTTCCAAATTCCGAACTGCCCTTCGGCGGTATAACGCCGGACATCTTCTCCGGAGCGGCCTTGATAGGCGAATTCCCAATCGTGAATTATACCGGCACCGTTGGTCGCGAAATGAGTGATCCATTCTCCGTCCATTAAACCGGTCAGAACAGCGGCCAAACCGTTTTTAATCGAATGGGCCCCGAAAGCGAGAATACGCGCCGCCCCTTTTTCTTTGGCCAAACGCAATTCCGATGCCGCCCGCCGGACATCCGCCAGCGCTTCTTCCGAAAGATCGATCGGATAGATTTTCGGTTCAATCAGATCCCGATTGATGTCCAGTTTATTGACCCGCTCCGACAGCGATCTGATATCAATCGCGTCCCGATCGAATCTGTTATCCATTCTTTTCTCCTTTAGACAAAACCTTCATGATCTCCGGGACGGAAGCCGTTCCGGTAACACCGATCTGTTTAATCGTGATCGACGAAACGATTCCGGCCAGCAGCGCGGCCTGCGCCAAACTCATTCCCAAAGATCGGGCGAACGTCAGTCCGGCATTGGTTGCATCACCCGCTCCGCAAATATCAATTGGCGGTTCCGTCTTTTGCGCGGGGATCTCGGTCATTCGAATTTCTTCATTAACATGTTCAAATAAAAGCGAACCGAAAGCCCCCCGAGTCACAAGAACCGGATGACCGTTTCGGCGAACCAGGGATTCCCCTGCCCGCGCCAAGAGATCCATTTTCAATTCGGCCTCGTTTCCAAGCGTTGTCGCTTTCTGTTTTTTGCCCAGCGAACCGGCCCAATAGTCAAGCATTTCATTGGCGTTGCATTTGACCATCATATTCCAATAATCTTCAACAAAAAAACGTGAATCGCAAAAGAAAAAGATCTCCGGATGCTTCCGCGCGATCTCCGAAAGACGGCATCGCAATTCGTCAGTAAAGATCGATCCGGACTCGGGCGGAAACTGATCGGTAACGATGACCGCATCCAACTCCGGCAGTCGTTCCTCAAAACGGCGGAGTACTTCATCCGTCAGACAGACAGGGATCTTATCGCCGCTTCGAATGTCCAGCCGGTTCATTTCGACCCAGTCATCGTTTTCCCGGCGCATCGGTTTCATATACGTTCCTGTAAAGATCCGGTCGGAAACAGTCATTCCGTCAATGTTGGCGCCCGTTTTCATCAGGGCTTTTTTAAGATCGTAACCTTCCCCGTCATCACCAAGAAGACCAAAACAGTATGTCTGCGCTCCAAGCGCCTGAAGGTTGGACGCAATGGTTCCTCCAACTCCCGCGAAAAGTTTTTTATCCCGGATCTGCCAAGCGACCAGCCCGGTTTCAACGGAGATCTCGTCCAATTCGGTCAAACGGTAAAGATATTTATCAAGACAATAATCACCGATCACCGCGATACGGGGTATTCCTTTTTTTAACGGAGCATCGGTCAAATCGCAGTTCGGTGCCCTGCAGGCATCGGCACCGCTTTTCAGAACAGCGTCCGTTTGATCCGGATCGGGAATATTCCCCCCATTGGACATCAAACAAAATTCGTTCAGCCGCGCGAGCATTTCCGGGCGTTTAAACAGATCTGTCATATTTTACTCCGTTAACATTAAAATCAACCGCGACGGGGCAGTCAATTCACATTTTTGTTATCGCCGGTTATAAACTGAAACAGCTGGTCCGGGTCACTGAAGTCGGGAACAATGATATCGGCCCCCGCCTCCAAAAGACGGCCGCGCTTCCAGGAATCAATTCCCGTTCGAAGCGCTTCGTTGGTCGCCGTTCCTACCGCGTACCCCCCGACTTCCCGAACGTTTTGGATCTCGACATAACCATCGCCGAACCCAACCAGTTCCGTTCCGGCCAGATTATTGACGCGAATCAGCCGCTCGATCACTTTCGCTTTCGAAAACGTTTTGTAATCATCTTGAGCCCCATAAACGCCGCCGTCAAAAAATCGGGTCAGATCCAAAAGACCGGCCTCTTCAAGAACATAACACTCATCGGTTCCGCTGGCCAGATAAAGTTTGAAACCGGCCTCCTTTAAAAGCTGGAGAAATCGCCGACCGCCGGGAACGGTAAAATCATCCGGATCGGCTTTTTTTGTTCGCAGCGCGTCCAACCGTCCTGAAATTC
>CAZZEF010000281.1:0-5843 GCA_964652875.1 uncultured Planctomycetaceae bacterium | reverse complement strand
CGGCACTTGAATCTCCGAGAAAAGTCCATCCGTCTTTAGGAAGTTCGTCGCAAACCTCAAAAGGAACCCCCGCCGCTAAAAACAGTGAATAGGCACTGTATCCGGGCATGTACCGATCGGCTTTGCCCCAAAAATGTTTAAAAGGTCCGCTCGCGTTCTGATCCAGCAGAATCCGATGATATTCAGCTTCTTTTTTCATTCGGGGCGCGATCTTCGTCCAGTAATCAGCGGGAATCGGACACATGAACATTGTATTTCGCACTTCCGAAAAAGTGGATATTGAAAGTTTGGAAGTGTAATTTTCCGCCGAAAGAACCGGAATAATAGTCGTTTCACTGAACGCTTTCCCGGGCGAAACGAACCTGCGATGAAACAGCGAACTGAAAAGCTCAATCGTCTTGTTTTTGGTACTGTTGTACTGTTTGTCCGTAAACATCCATTCGCCGACCCGAAAGAGTTTTCCCCGATAATCATCCAGTCTGATTCCTGCTCGTTCCGACCCCATTCCCATAACCATAATTCCGAGATCAACTTCCGGAGACGCCTTTTCTGTCTTTCTGAACAGATCCGTCAAACGATCACAGAAATAATCAACATAAAGCCGAACCGCGGATGTATCCCGATTATTTCTTAAATCGTCAAGCAATTCCTTCCATTGTGATTCGGAAAAGCCTGTTTTTCGAATCAAATCGGCCTTGCACTCAGGACAAATACATCCGCCGATTTCATACGGTGTATCGGCAAAACGATAATCATCATCCAGAAACAAATTGCAGGTGCCGTAATGATCGGCAATTTTGCGAACCGAATCAATACATTCAAGATCGGCTGGAGAATGACAGGATACCCCCCATTTTTTATGACCTTGAAAACGATGTGCCGGTTTCCAGTTTCGCGGAACGGATCCCTGCTGCCCCGGATGGCCGAACGGAACGGTAATCAGATGAACTGCCAGACCGAACGATTTCGCCCGATCAACAGCTTTGTCAAGTTCTTTCCAGTCATAACGCCAGACACCGGCTCCGTAAGGGTTCAGCCATAAATCGGTCACTCCGGCCTCTTTCCAAATCTCCAGTAAATTCCCTGATTCAAGGTGCGTTACCGACGCGGCTGGATCTGCGGGAAAAACATTCTCCGCTACTTGTGTATTTAAAACTTCGTTACAACCGGCGGAAATATGAAACCTTCGTTCTTTCGCATTAATTTTTTGATATTCCCCCTGTTTGAATAGAGGATGAACCGGCACTTTATTTTCATTTGCGTTCACCAAAAATGAGGAAAGTGAGGCAAAAGTCCCCAATCCAGCCGCTGCAATAAATTTACGCCGAGTTGTCTGCATTTGATCTGTCCTTTATTAAAAGTGTTTGTTCTGAATATAAATTATACTGTTTCTGAATAAATTATACTGTTCTCCTTTTTAATTTTTCCAATATCCTGCCGATAACTTCGCAAATCGGAGGCTCTTTTTTACATTGGAAAAATCATAACAGGACTGGTATAAAGCCAAAATTTCAATTATTTTTTTCTTCAAGGGAACCGCGGCCGCGCTCTTGAACGCAAGTTTCCAAATCCTTCAAGGCACAAATCCAGCCGCGGCATTTTTCCGATCCGCAAAGACACGGAATCGCCGCCTGCCAGTCCCAGGCGTAATCAATGGTAAGCTGTTCACCTTGCGCGATCGACCGAACGGTATGAACCCAAAGTTCATACACTTTTTCGCCAGTCTCCTCATTGGAGATCTCCCATTCGATCAGTTCGCAATTCGGGTCGCAGGAATGGTTCACTAAACTGTAAGGAGGATCGGGCTCAAGTCCTCCGTCAAGGAAAGACATACAGTAATCAGATCGGTATCCCGGCGGCTTGATTTCGCCGTGAACACGACCAACCGGCTGACGTGCCCGCATCGGCGCTTTAGCGAAAACACCTTTTCCGTAAGGCGTTGAATCAATATAGATCTGATCGAACCGATTACGCTTCTTATACAATCTCGGCGGTCTGTTTTCCATAAACGCGCCCGTTTCTTTCCTTTTTTATTACAGTCAAATTCTAATTTACTTTCGAACGTTTCGCTGACCAACTGTTCTTTCCCTTTAAGCAAACAGGAACAAAGGTCAGTCGTTTTTTATTGTCCGATCAAATATTCGGCGGCGTTAAGAATGACGGATCTCCCGAACGAGTCAAGCCGCATTTGCGGAAAATATCCGATTCTATCATCTTGCGAAAGTGTATAAGGCGAAACAAGATACTCCGGCAGCCAAACAATATTATCCGTTGCCGCGGCGATACAGAAATTTTCCTTGCCGTTATCCAGCCAGGCCAAAGGAACGATTTCCGGCGATCCTTTTCCTTCTTGCCAATTGTTATTATTTCCCTTGCTGCCGTTCCCCGATTTTCCGTCTTTTTTCATATTTGCGCCAATTTCAAAATCCTCGCCGCTCCTTTTGATTTTGTCCGATTTTTTTGCGCCGACAATATTTTCAGTCATTGTTCGCGGAAGATCAATACTGACCTGACATCGGGGCTTGGCGAACCCGTTAATATTGGGATTTTTATAAAATTTATAACCGGAGTTTCCCATTGATTTTTTCATCGGTCCGTCAAATGTAATCGTCATGTCCGCAAGAACATCTTCATTTTGCAAACTCCATTTCGTCGAAACGGGAATTTCTTCATTCTTGCGCATTCGAAAATTCTGAGCGATGGCCCCGGTCAGTCTGCAAGGATCATTGCCGCCGATCCAAATGATTTTTCCCCCCTGTTGGAGATAAGTCCGAAAATAAGCCGCCGTTTCCGAATCGACTTGAAACCTTCCGGAAGAGAGGATCAGAAGAGGAACGTCTTCTGCTTTGGGCAGACCAAATTTAGCGACCGCCGGAAGATTCAGCGGAACGATTTTGCAGCCGGCATCCCGAAGCGTTCGGCCAGCGCCGGATGTCAGAAGAGCCCCCAAAAATGACAACGACCGATATTCAGACGACCAGTAAGAATAAGGTTCAAGCACAAGTCCGACCGTTACGGACCGAAAACCGGATCTGTCCGTTTTATTATTTTTAGATTCTGAAATTTCATTTTCATTCAGACATTTTTCAGAAGGATCTTTATCTTTTACTGAAGAAGAACTATTCGCCGTTGTTTTCGATTCGTCAAAAAAATCGCGGCAGTAACTGTCGTTTCTGATATCGTAATTCGTAATTCGTTCTTTAACTTTTTGATGAAGCGTCTTTTTGAAATCATTGGGAATTTCGACCGGGCAGTTCGACGCGCCCAAATGCCGGGCCGTTTCGATTACATCCAGCAGAAGCGAGATCTGCCAAGTCCCAATTTCAACAAAACCGCATATCCGCGCCTCAGGATCTTTTGCATAAGTTACCGCTTCTTCAACATGCGAGGCCATTGCTCCGGCGTCCCCTTCGGTCAGCATGACCTTGTAAAGAAAATCGGAAAAGCATTCGGCCAGAATTTTCGGTTTGTAATTTTTTATATTTTCACTAATCCTTTTTCGGGCGACCGGTCCGCAGCTTCCCAAATCGCTCGGATTCATTGAAACATCTTTCAACTGATCATAAGGGATCGGCGCGAGTTTTTTGGTCACAATACATTCGAGATAATTATTCATCGGAGTATGATTGAGCGCGCCCTCATCGGAAAGCGAATGAGAAAGTTCGGAAATATAAAACGCCGCGCGCCGGGAATTTTTTTCCCGAAAGGCGAGAACAAGTCCTGCCAAGGAACAGACTTGCCCCATATTTGAATGCATCCAGCCACTATTGCGCAAGCCGTTGCGAATCATCAGATCAACATCGCGTTTGCCGATGATTTTTTCAATATCATCGGGACTTTTATAAGGTTCATCGGGATAATGCGACCAGTCGATCAGCCGCTGTTTGTCTTCTGGTCCGAAAAAATCCTGAAGATCCGCCGGAATATTTTCTCTCAGTATTTCCGCGATGAAATCATGACCGCCCCCCCAAGCGAACCCCGGATCCGTTCTGAAAAACAAGACCCCCGTCATAATCAGAAGAACCAAAACAAAAAGAAAAAATACAGATCTTTTTTCAGTATAAATTTTATTCATGACTTATTGTACCGACAAAAATTTTTTCTGTTGCTGCCTACTCTATTTAAAAAATATACGGAGCTTTATTATTTTCTGATCGAACATTCATAATATCCAACAACTAAAATCAACCGGCGAAAAATATCAAACACCGACCGTATATAAACATCTTATACTGCTTTTATTTTAAATTTTCCGTCATTTTCGCCGATTGACTGCGTAAATCGGCTGTTCTTTTGACATTGTAACGGGAAAATCATCATTGAATCGGTATAAACAAGAACCAATACATGTTTGATTTCTCCATTATATCATTTTTATTATATCTTTGTCTATAGACCAATTCCGGCAATTTCAAAAAATAAAAAGTTTCTTTACTTATGAATATCATTTTTCTTTATAATTTTTTGGAAATACTTTTTATTTTCGCGTTTTTCCCGTTTTATCGGTATCGTCCATTCATTTGATTACAGTCCCGATAAGCACCTCCGATCCGGCTTCGAACTGATTTTGACCTTTGTTTTGACCTTTGTTTTGATCTTTGTTTTGATCTTTGTTTTGACCTTTGTTTTGACCTTTGTTTTGACCTTTGTTTTGACCTTTGTTTTGATCTTTGTTTTGATCTTCGTTTTGATCTTTGTTTTGATCCTTGTTTTGACCTTTGTTTTGATCTTCGTTTTGATCTTTGCCAATGCTAATTGGAAAGCGGACAAACGACAACTGTCAAGACTCAATCGCCGGAAAGTCTTGATTTCCAGTCGTCAAGCGAACGGGCACTGATGCCGCTGGCCAATTGAAATGATTCCGGATCAAAAACAACAAAGCGAGTACCTTGTTTTGTTTGTCCGTCATTATCGCAGTCGATCGTTTCCGCATAATATTGGGGAAACGATCGATCCAGTTCTTTTATGTAAAAGAAACCGTCCGAAAAATACATTTTGTGTTTAAATTGGTGTCCTTCATAGTCATCAATAGAAAAAAAACATTCCCCCCATGTTTCATTTTCATCGTTTCTTTTTTTAAAACAGAAAAAGGAATGCTGAACTGTAACGCCTTTGATCCAGCTGAATAACGACTCGGACCGCTGTATTCCGTAATACCGCCAACGATTCGAATCTGCCCCCAAAGAAACGCATTTGTAATTTCTCCAAAAACGATCATAATTCTGACAGATCTGCGCGGCCATCTTTCCTTGTAAATGACCGAAATATTCAAAATTGGTCACCGGCAGATGCGTTGTCTCCGATTTTTCCTCCGAAAGGATCGTTTCTTTTCCCGGTATTATTTGATCGAACTTTTTCTTTTGATCATGAGACATTTTCAATTCAATGCAAACCGTTCTGAATTTACGTTGATCTTGATTTCGAATCGGGTTCCATTGCCAACAAATCTGTTCCGGTTCTTTCTCTTCTTTCAGAATCGATCGGGCAGTGAACTGATAACGACTTACCCGATCAGAATCAACGGAAAACACAAGAGTGCCTATTTTCGGTTTCAGAACAGGAATACTCCTAATCGAAAGATAATCGGGACTCTTTATTTTAAGAAATCGAAGATCGAACTTGTTTTCGCCCGATTTTTTGTCAGGAGATGTTTCAGCCCGCGTAATCGGCAGATCGATCAAGTCAGGATCTTTCATTAAACGTTCGACCGCGGAAACCGGATATTGTTTGAAATCGAAATTCTGCAGCTGTTCAACAGCACTCTCAAAAAATTCAGAATACATTTTTTCTTTTATACTGAAGACACTTGATATTTCCGGAAATCAGGACTCAAAGAGTTGGAA